>NZ_CP019343.1:319434-638868 GCF_002117105.1 Oceanicoccus sagamiensis
TAGCTCAGAGAAATCGCAATTTATTATCCGCTCCATTATAAAAAACCAGAATACTATTTATATTAATCAGTTCAGTCCCTATCAAGCCGAAATACATCATTAATCATAAAATCTGGAATTACCTGTATGAAAACAATAATTCTCACTACCCTCTTTTGCTGCCTGATACTACCTATCAACGCTCTGGCCGGTGGCCATAAAGAAGTTCTACCGATGGTCGATATCACTGTCGATCCAACCGTTGAAGCTGAGGTGACAGCCGTTATCCATGAAACTGCCAGACGCTGGAGCTCGCAGCAGTTTTCCACTCTGCTTGAGCTCTGGGACCCCAATGAGCCTTTTCCCACCTATTTGGGCGAGGAGCAGCAACAGTGGTTTGTAGGCTGGGAGAGACTCAATGCCTACCTTGATCCACCACGCCCAAACCCGGCCGTGGAAGCTATTCGCCAGGAAATGTTTGATATTCAGGTTAAGCAAATTGCTCCTGATTTAGCGATTGCTTTTTTCTATATGCACTTTGAAATGAAGGTGATAAAAGCCAAACCCTTTGGTGAGGATATTCGCGCCAGTGCAGTGTTGCGTAAAACCGATAAAGGCTGGAAATATATTCACTGGGCGGAATCACCCAAAAACCCCAAAGTCTATATTGAAGATTTGTTTGAGCAGGATGTTAAGCCTGGCTGGGATGAGTTTTATAAGCAGGCACAAAAGGATAAAAAAGCTTATTGGAAAGAAAAGCGCGCTCGGAAAAAGGCGGCAAAAGAAGCCGCCAAGCAGTAAACCTTAAAACGTCATTGCCGGCTATGCGCATGACTGCCAGAGACAAACACTGTAGATAAGGCCAAGCCCGTAGGGTGGATTATAATCCACCGGTTATCGTGGTTTCTGACCGGGATGGGTGGATTATAATCCACCCTACAATCCGAGTTCTTATTGTCTTAAAACTCCTGCATTTCTCCGGACAGTATTGCGCTTATACAGATCGGCACTGGCCAGTATTTATATGCCCTCTCATTGTTCAGTCATTCTCGCCCCACAGAAGCAGCCACTCTGTAGCCGTTTACTCACTATTTAGCTCCAGTCATTATTACTATATAGGGTCTTTTTTCCTGAATATGCGTCGTACAAAGCCTTATGCGCGGCAAACGAAAATGTATCGTCTCGTTCAGGATAGCGTGCAATCCATTCAGTCAGCATGGCCAAATTGTCATCCTGAGCAGCTTTTGAAGGGTATTTATGCGGCTCCCATGGGCGATTCTTTGCATTTTCTATACAGAGCTCAACCGGGAGATTAGTAAATATAATCTCTGTTGCCGTAGAGACTATCAGAGCTAATAAATCGCTATAACAACCTTCAATCACCCAAGCTTTATGAGCGCTAACAAAACGACCAATCTCTTTGGATGACTGCTCAATAGGCACTCTTTCTGGGGGAGAAGTAGGTTTCCATGCGAGAGTATCCAGATCTAAATGCACCAAGCCCTGAGAATGGCTTAACTGCCTGGCCAGGGTAGATTTACCGGAGCCTGAATTTCCAAAAATAACAATCTTACTCAAACCGAACGACCTTCTGCTAAGACATTTTAATCAATACCGGGCAGCACCAGTGTTGCTGCCAGCGCTGCTTTTTCTGCTCAGCAGACTGATCGCCAAGTTTCATTTCAACAGGGGGAGCAAAGCCTAATTGACTGCTGAGATGATTAGCATTTAATGCTCCGTAAAGCTCACCGTCAATCTCAGCAGTGACAAAAATCAGTTGATCGCAGCTTGTGCACTCATGGAAGCCCGCGCTAGCAGAGCCATGCTGAACCACCTTATGCAGGCTACTATTATGAATAACGACTTCAAATCTTGAATTGGGCTTGCTGACATAAGCAGCTGACCTGGCCTGGCAGTAAGTGCACTGGCAAGCTCTCGGCACAAAGCAGTAATCAACGGTATGCCAAATAATTTCTATATTTTTGCAATCGCAGTTGCCGTATAGACTCATACTGCCTCCCGTTGACGCAAGCTTTAGTTATCTTCTGGCCCTACCCACTCGAAAGGATTGTAGGCTATTTCCCACAAGTGTTCATCCAGGTCCTTGATATATCCATGATAGCCACCCCAATCAGCGGGTTGAGCAGGCTTTACCAATATGGCACCCGCCGCCAACACTTCTGCCATTAATTGATCAACTTCCGATTCTGATGTCACATTATGGGCCAGGCTAAAAGCGTTATAACCAGTACCTTCAGCAGAAACTGTGGCATCTTTGGCCAGATCCTCTCGCTCTGACAAACCAAGCCATGTGCCGTTTAAGTCGAAAAAAGCAACCGCTGGTGCGGACTCTATCTGCGGAAAGCCAAAGACCTCACGGTAAAATTGACTGGCCTTTGCGATATCATTAACGGCAAGAGCTATCATGCTGATTCTTGGTTTCATAAGGTCTCCTTCCAGCTCGTAATTAGCAGCCTAATTTTTTAACCACGCTGACTGAATTATTGATTAAGCAAAGTACGCTCAAATAATTTGGCAATTTTGGCAAGAAATTAACAACTAAATAGCTAACAAACTTCCGGTGACCAAAGACTTTTCATTTGCGATGTATAGAGATTGGTAATAGCAGCCTCAATCTCAGCCCCCCAATCAGGCTTGCAGGGAGTCTCTACGGGGTAATACGCTTTTTTATCGACAACAATATGCTTGATCACGGAACCCTGACTGACCAGTTCGCCTTTTACCAAAGGTAATGACTGGTAGATTAACTGTCGCCCCATTCCTTGACCGTGCATCTCGGGCAATAGGGCAATCTGCTCTAACTCCAGTACTGTCTCTGCACGAAAACCACTTTTCTGTGCCCAGATAATATAACCGACTACCACCCGGTCAACTTCAGCAACAAAGCCCAGAAATCGAGGAAAGGCATTGAGATGGCACTCCAGCCATTCAAAGGAGAGCTTTTCGTGCCTAAAGGCTTCTTTGTGTACCTGTGAAGCCCCCATCAGGTCATCCCTTGTCATCAATCGTATATTCACAATAACATCCTATAGTTGCCAAATAGACTGGCTGCTAGGATCTATGAAATAAAACCGAAATGCTAGGACATAAATGACAAGAAAATTTAACATTTTTGACGGCTGGCTTAGGCATTATCACCCGCAAAAAAAAAGCCGCTCATGTGAGCGGCTTTTCAATATCCAGACAATCTATAAAACTTATCAGGCTTTTAACACCAATAAGACATCTTCTAATTCGTTGATCATTTGACGCAGCATTTGCTTGTAATCACCGGCTTCAACTTCGGTCTCTTCACCGGACATACGCTGACGCGCACCACCAATGGTATAACCCTGATCGTATAGCAGGCTACGGATCTGGCGAATTAAGATAACATCTTCACGCTGATAGTAGCGGCGGTTACCGCGACGCTTAACAGGTTTTAGATTGGGAAATTCTTGCTCCCAGTAACGCAGTACATGCGGCTTAACCGCACACAGGTCACTGACTTCGCCAATGGTAAAGTAACGCTTACCCGGAATTACCGGTAATTCGTCGTTATTGCTCGGTTCCAACATACGCTTCTACTCGTGCTTTTAGCTTCTGGCCGGGGCGGAATGTCACCACTCGTCGGGCAGAAATGGGGATCTCTTCCCCTGTTTTCGGATTGCGACCAGGGCGCTGGCTCTTGTCGCGAAGGTCAAAGTTGCCAAAACCTGACAGCTTTACCTGCTCATTGTCTTCGAGAGAGTGTCGAATCTCTTCAAAGAAGTGCTCTACCACCTCTTTGGCTTCTCGTTTATTCAGCCCTAGTTCTTCATATAGCTTTTCGGCCATTTCGGACTTGGTCAAAGCTGTCATTCACTCGCTTCCCATAACTAGTATCGTCAGCGTGATTGCCGACTTGTTTAGTTCCTTAACGTAGCGCCAAACCGGCTTTGCAGTTCTGACACCACGCGATCAACAGAGGCATTGACCTCATCTTCATTAAGAGTGCGCGAAGAATGCTGATACGTCAAGCCGAGAGCCAGACTTTTTTCTTTAAGATCAATACCTTTACCCTCATAGATGTCAAACAACCTGAGGTTACGAAGATCTTCACCGGCTACGGATTGTACGGTTTCCAGCACAGCACCCGCCTCTATCTCTCGGTTTATAAGGATAGCCAAGTCTCGGCGAACTTCCGGGAATTTTGACAGTTCTGTGAACTTTGGTAGCTCAGATTCGGTAATAGCCGACAATTTCACCTCAAACAGGTAGATTGTTTGCGCAAAACCGAGTTTTTTCTGGAGTTCGGGGTGGATAGCACCAATATAGCCAACAATCGCTTCACCCTGTTTGATAGCCGCTGTTTGCCCGGGATGTAGTGCCGGGTGCTCACCTTTGGCAAATGACAGCTCGGTATTATTACCAGCCAGAGCAATCACCGACTCAAGATCACCTTTGAGGTCATAGAAATCGACTAAGTCACCGTTTTCTGACCAGGATTCAGGCTCACGACGACCGGTAATAGCGCCCGCTAGCATAGCGTCCTGCTCTGGCAGGCCATCGGCTTGAGGGATAAAACGCAGGCCACTCTCAAAGATACGCACACGGTTTTGCTGGCGATTGAGGTTGTGTTCCATGGTATTTAACAGGCCAGGCCATAAACTGGTGCGCATAACCGCCATATCGGCAGAAATGGGGTTGGCCAGTGCTACGGTGTCATCTTGTGGGCAAATTAGCTGCTGAGCCTTAGGCTCCACAAAACAGTAAGTGATCGCTTCCTGATAGCCCTTGGCCACAAGCTGGCGACGGATGGCCTTAAGGCCAATTTTGGTTTCAGTCTTGGGCTTTAATTTCAGATCAGCAGTAATATTGGTCACCGGCAGGCGGTTATAGCCGTAGATACGGGCAATCTCCTCCAACAGGTCGGCTTCAATGGCAATATCGAAGCGCCATGAAGGTGAGCCTACACTCCAGCCCTGGTCGTTTTCAGTCACCGCCAAACCCAAGCGGGTTAGCATATCGGTGACTTCAGCTTTCTCGATATTAAGGCCAAGCAGCTTCTCGATTCTGGCTTCACGCAATTCGATAGTGGCTGAGGTGGGTAAATCCGCCGCTGAGCTGACTTCAATAACTGGCCCAACTTCACCCCCCACAATACTTTGCAGCAATTGCGTAGCACGCTCCATAGCGGTCACTTGCAGCTCGTAATCCACACCACGCTCAAAGCGGTGAGATGAATCTGTATGCAAACCGTAGTTACGGGCTCGGCCAGCAATCTTAACGGGAGTAAAGAATGCTGATTCCAGGAAGATATCTTTAGTCTCGGTATTAACAGCAGTCGCATCGCCACCCATAATACCGGCCAGGGCAACTGCTTTTTGATGATCAGCAATAACCAGGCTTTCAGCTTTCAGCTCCAGCTCCTGACCATCTAGCAAGACCAGCTTCTCACCCTGTTCTGCGTGACGAACACGGATACCGCCTTCTAACCGGTTTAAGTCGAAGGCATGCATAGGCTGGCCCAACTCTAATAAGACGTAGTTGGTAACATCCACAACAGCATCAATCGAGCGAATACCTGAGCGGCGCAGTTTTTCCTGCATCCATAACGGGCTTGGCTTAGAAACGTCAACACCGCGAATAACACGCCCTACATAGCGTGAACAATCAGCACCGGCCAAAATCTCAACAGGCAAGGTATCATCAATTTGAGCAGCAACAGGTTTAATCTCAGGAGCCGTTACTTCTGCTTTATAAAGCACACCCGCATCACGGGCGATACCGGCAATGCTTAAACAATCAGCACGGTTAGGCGTCAGATCAACTTCGATAATGGTGTCATCCAACTCAAGGTAGTCACGCAGATTAGTGCCAACCGGTGCATCCGCAGCCAGCTCCATCAAACCTTCATCCGCATCAGAAAGCTGTAATTCTTTTTCGGCACATAACATACCGAAAGATTCTACGCCGCGCAGTTTGGCTTTTTTGATCTTAAACCCTTTGGCATCGTCAGAAGGCAATATAGCGCCAACCGTTGCAAAAGGAATTTTAATACCAGCACGGGCATTGGGGGCTCCGCAAACAACCTGCACCACTTCATCGCCGCCAGCCACCTGGCAAACCCGCAATTTATCGGCATCGGGATGCTGCTCAATGGAAAGTATTTCACCGACAACAACGCCAGTAAATTCACCGGCAACATCTTCGGTACCATCAACTTCTAAACCGGCCATGGTAATTTGTTCAACTAATTCATCGGTAGAAACGTTGGGGTTTACCCATTCGCGCAGCCACTTTTCGCTGATTTTCATTGTTATCTAATCTCTAAAAAACTTAATGTTGGGTGGGTGTTAATCCATCGCTGTGGTGAAGGTGGATTATAATCCACCCTACGTAGGGTGGATCGTGATCCACCACCGGTGCTATCTAAATTGCTCGAGAAAGCGTAAGTCATTCTCGAAAAACAAGCGCAAGTCGTTCACGCCATAACGCAGCATGGCTAAGCGCTCGACACCCATACCAAAGGCAAAGCCGGTATATTTTTCGGTATCGATTTTTGAGTATTCAAATACGCGGGGATGCACCATGCCGCAACCCATTACTTCTAACCAGCCGGTTTGGCTACAAACACGACAGCCGTCGCCATTACACATCACACACTGAATATCGACTTCTGCTGAAGGTTCAGTAAACGGGAAGTAAGAGGGACGGAAACGCACCGCTAATTCTTTTTCAAAGAAGACACGCAAAAACTCTTCTACGATGCCTTTTAGGTCAGCGAAACTGGAGTTTTCGCTAATCAATAAACCTTCCACCTGATGGAACATTGGAGTGTGAGTTAAATCGGAATCACAACGGTAAACACGCCCGGGGCAGATAACCTTTAAGGGCGGCTCTGTTGCTTCCATTACTCGTACTTGCACGGGGGAAGTGTGAGTACGCAGTACTGTAGTTTCATCGATATAGAATGTATCGTGCATCGCCCTTGCGGGGTGATGCGCAGGAATATTTAACGCTTCGAAGTTATGGTAATCATCTTCGATCTCTGGGCCTTCTACGGTTTCAAAGCCAATAGCTTCAAAAAATTCTGCAATACGCTCAATAGTACGAGTAACCGGGTGCAAACCACCGGTTGCTTCGCCGCGGCCAGGCAAGGTGATATCAATGGTTTCGTTAGCCAGCTTGGCAGCAACCGCTGCGCCTTCCAGGCTGTCTTTTCGCTCACCAATTAATTCTTGCAGAGCCTGCTTAACCTTATTGATTTCAGCTCCCGCTGCCGGACGCTCTTCCGCAGAGAGTTTACCGAGACCTTTTAATAGCCCGGTTATGCTGCCTTTTTTGCCTAGGTATTCAACCCGAACGGTATCCAGCGCGGCAACATCGGTTGCGCTCGCTATGGCTTCACGGGCTTCATTGGCCAGAGACTCCAGATTTTCCATCTATTCGCTTCTCTATGTAAGTGTCTTATTTTCTGTACTGTTAAAACGACAATAGGGAAAGAGCGGCAGCCCTTTCCCTATTGTGTGGTAATGCTTAACGGTCTTGCGACCGACTCGTCATTACGCCAAGGCTGCTTTTGCTTTCTCTACGATGGCGGCAAAAGCGGCTTTGTCATGTACTGCCAAATCAGCAAGAACACGGCGATCAAGGCCGATTTCTGCTTTCTTCAGACCAGCGATCAGGCGGCTATAAGCCAAACCGTTAGCGCGAGACTGGGCATTGATACGAGTGATCCAAAGGGCGCGGAACTGACGCTTACGCTGACGACGGTCACGGTAGGCGTATTGACCAGCTTTGATAACAGCTTGCTTGGCAACACGAAATACACGTGAACGGGCACCATAGTAACCCTTGGCTTGTTTTAAAATCTTTTTGTGACGACGGTGTGCTACCACACCACGTTTTACGCGAGGCATATTAGTCTCCTAAATCTATTCCAGTGAGTGTGACGGCGATTACTTCGCACGCAACATACGATCGATAAGCACTTTATCTGAGGCGTGAACCTGAGAAGTTCCACGTAGCTGACGCTTACGTTTAGTGGTCATCTTGGTCAAGATGTGACTTTTATGGGCGCTTTTACGTTTGTAACCAGAAGAGGTCTTCTTGAAACGTTTAGCTGCCCCGCTATGTACTTTAGCTTTTGGCATCGTTAGATACTCCGCATTTGGGACTGATAAATCAGTCTAAATAGTTAAAAAAAAACAGAAGTTAATAGGCCCTATGAGCTCACTATTTACT
This sequence comes from Oceanicoccus sagamiensis, assembly GCF_002117105.1. GTDB lineage: Bacteria > Pseudomonadota > Gammaproteobacteria > Pseudomonadales > Dasaniaceae > Oceanicoccus > Oceanicoccus sagamiensis. Next base: position 327,643 of record NZ_CP019343.1, read on the forward strand.
TCTTCTTACTTTTTGGGGCAATGACCATCGTCAGCTGACGACCTTCCATCTTTGGAAACTGCTCTACAGTCCCTAACTCAGCCAGATCACCTTCGATCCTTTTCAGTAGGTCCATACCAATTTCCTGATGGGCCATTTCACGGCCGCGGTAACGTAGTGTTACTTTGGCTTTGTCCCCGTGCTCAAGGAAACGTACCAGGTTGCGTAGTTTTACCTGATAATCCCCTTCTTCCGTCCCAGGACGAAATTTCATCTCCTTAACCTGTGTCCGCACCTGCTTCTTCTTCTGAGCAGCCTGCTGTTTTTTAGCTTCGAACACATGTTTACCGTAGTCCATGATCTTACAGACTATCGGATCGGAATCTGCTATTTGTACCAGATCGAGTGACGCCTCAGCCGCAGCTTGGCGTGCTTCTTCGATGGGTACGATGCCTACTTGCTCACCTTCGGCACCTATTAGGCGGACTTCTTTGGCGTCGATCTCATCATTGATCGTGGCCCGCTTGCTTTTACCTTTTTGCTTAATCGTTAATCTCCGGTTTTGTCCAGGTTCAGTCTTCAGACCAGCTTATGAGTCTGCTTCTTCTGCAGAAGCAACACGGCCGCGTCGGGCTACGTCATCAGTGAGGAGCTGTTCAAAGGCTTCAATTGACATTGAGCCAAGGTCCTCACCATTGCGTGCACGCACGGCCACGGTCTGATTTTCCACTTCCTTATCGCCGACTACCAGCAGATAGGGAACCTTCTGAATTGTGTGCTCGCGGATTTTAAAGCCGATCTTCTCATTTCTCAAGTCCGCATCCACTCTAAAGCCCTTATTTTTCAAGGATTCGTGGACTTTTTTCACAAATGGGGACTGTTTGTCCGTGATATTGGCAATTACGGCCTGTGTTGGGGCCAACCAGGCGGGAAATGCGCCCTCGTAATGCTCGATCAAAATACCGATAAATCGTTCGAATGAACCCAATATTGCCCGATGTAACATAACCGGGGTCTGACGGGAGCCGTCTTCAGAGACATATTGCGCATCAAGGCGACCAGGCATAGAGAAATCCACCTGAATAGTGCCCAATTGCCAAATTCGCCCAATACAGTCTTTTAGAGAAAATTCGATCTTAGGGCCGTAGAATGCGCCTTCCCCGGGTAGCTCTTCCCATGGCAGGCCTTTGCTATCTAAAGCCTGCGCCAGGGCCTTCTCAGCTTTATCCCAGCTTTCATCGCTACCTACCCGCTTTTCAGGACGAGTCGACAGGCGGTAAATCACATCACTAAAGCCAAAGTCCTTATATACCGCGTGCAGGAAGTCGATAAACTGCGATACTTCCGGCTGAATCTGCTCTTCAGTGGCAAAGATATGGGCATCATCCTGTACAAAGCCACGGACTCGCATAATACCGTGCAGTGAACCCGATGGCTCATTGCGGTGACAGGAGCCAAATTCCGCTAATCGCAATGGCAGGTCACGGTAGCTTTTCAAGCCCTGATTAAATACCTGTACGTGACAGGGGCAGTTCATCGGCTTAATAGCAAAATCCCGCTCTTCGGATTTAAGCGCAAACATATCATCGCCAAATTTATCGGCGTGGCCTGATTTTTCCCACAGACTGAAATCCACCAACTGCGGGGTTTTGATCTCTTGATAGTCATTAAGGGCTTGCTGCTCACGCATATAACCCTCAATGGTCTTATAGATATTCCAGCCTTTAGGGTGCCAGAACACCATACCCGGGGCTTCTTCCTGCATATGGAACAGGTCGTACTTCTTACCCAGCTTACGGTGATCACGCTTCTCAGCTTCTTCCAAACGGTGCAAATAAGCTTTTAGCTCTTTTTTGTTGGTCCAGGCGGTACCGTAAACCCGTTGCAGCATTTCATTATTGGAATCACCGCGCCAATAGGCACCCGCCACTTTCATTAATTTAAAGGCTTTTAGCTTGCCAGTGCTAGGCACATGGGGGCCGCGGCATAAATCCATCCAGGGGCCCTGTTTATAGATAGAGACTTCTTCATTTTCAGGCAGGGCTTCAATAATTTGTACTTTGTAGTGTTCGCCCATTTCGCGGAAGGTTTTAATAGCGTGGTCACGCTCCATCACGACCCGCTCAATAGGCATATCATCTTTAACGATCTCCGACATACGTTTTTCGATTTTTGCCAGGTCTTCTTCGCTAAATGCATGACCGGAGGCAAAGTCGTAGTAATAGCCATCTTCAATAACAGGGCCGATAGTCACCTGTACACCCGGGAATAACTCTTGTACGGCCATGGCCATTAGGTGAGCGGTTGAGTGACGGATAAGGTCCAGTCCCTCTTCATCGCGCTCAGTAACAATGGCCAGCTCAACATCGCTATCAATCAGATAGGAGGTATCCAGCAGTTCACCGGCAATCTTTCCGGCAAGAGACGCTTTAGCCAAGCCTGGACCAATATCCATGGCGACATCAAAAATAGAAACGGGGTTATCGAATGAACGCTGACTTCCGTCAGGCAGAGTAATGACAGGCATTGTACTTTCCTATTTCAGTGGCGAACCTTACCAAAGCCCGCGTGAACATGTTGTTTTATTATCGGTATTGCTAGCTGGTAAAAGAGGCTGACACTCTACCAGAGCGAGGTGGTTTGTAAAGATGGAAGATTAACATTTGTCAGTAGGGTGGATTAAAATCCACCCCTGTGACGCAGTGATGGTGGTGGTGGATTGCAATCCACCCTACGACGGGGTTAAAGAATGCTTTTAATTGCTGTAACTAAAGCCTGCATCTCTTTATCCGTGCCAATGCTAATGCGTAAATACTCTTCTATACGGGGCTTCTGGAAATAACGCACCAATATCTTATGCTCACGCAATTGGGTAAATAATGCCTCTGCACTAATGCTATTGGGCTTGGCCATCACAAAGTTGGTCATTGAGGGCAATATATCAAAGCCCAAAGCCTGCAACTGCTGCACTGTCCACTCTCGGGTAGTGATAATCTTCTGGCAGCAGTCATTAAAATAGTCCACATCCTCTATAGAAGCGGTAGCAGCCAACTCTGCCAGACGATCTATAGAATAGGGATTAAAGGAGTTTTTGATGCGCTCCAGGGCCTCAATTAAATCCGCATGACCAAGAGCATAACCGACACGGCTACCCGCCAGGGAGCGAGATTTGGACAGGGTCTGGATCACCAGCAAGTTAGGGTAGCTTTCAAGCAAACTGGCTGCCGACTCAGAACCAAAGTCAACATAGGCCTCATCCACAATCACAACGCTATTGGTATTCGTTTTTAACAAGCTCTCAATACTATCAAGGCTCTTACCTACGCCAGTAGGTGCATTCGGGTTGGGAAAAATAACACCGCCGTTGTCACGCTGGTAATCCGCCAGGTTAATTGAGAAATCCTCCGCTAATGGCAGCTCAATATAATCGATACCATAGAGGCCACAATAAACCGTATAAAAACCATAGGTGATATCGGGAAACAGGATGGGCTTACTGTGTTTTAGCAAACCCTGAAAAGCAAAAGCCAGAATCTCGTCAGAGCCATTACCCAAACAGATTTGCTTTTCATTTAATGCAAAATGCTTTGCCAGTGCCTGCTTTAAACGGCTATTGGATGGGTCAGGATACAAACGCAGAGCATTAATCGCCTCATCATTAATAACCTGCAACACTTTAGGTGAGGGCGGGTAAGGGTTTTCGTTGGTATTCAGCTTAATTAAATCCTGTACCTTCGGCTGCTCACCGGGCACATAGGGGTGTAATCCCTGGACAAAATCACTCCAATAGGGAGAAGTCATAAAAACCCTTTTACTCTGCTAGATCGCTAAAAGAAAAAGGGAATTATACAGGGCTTGGCTGCTTTGTAATCACTCTTTTCGTGATCACAGCAAAGAAATTATGACCGGTAAACAAAAGCAGCGAGCCAGTGCCCGCTGCTTTTAAGTTTGTGGCTATAGCCTGCCACTGTATAACCCTTCAATACAGCCAATACTTATTCGCTATCAATGCTTTTACGCTTGATCAAGGCCATACCAATCAGCGCACTGCTAAATAGCAACAGTGAACTTGGAACCGGAACGAAAGCCGGAGGATTGGGTGACACCACAAAATCTATACTCTTCTGTGTAAATGTCTCATCAAACTCAATAAAACCATAGTCTTCATGCTCACCTTCAATACTTAAATCCAGCTTAACATCAAACTGATCAGCTTTTTTCTGGCTAATATCCAGACTCATAGACATATCACCAACGAACAGAGAATCACTACCATCGGCTGTTAAATCAAACTCATATTTGATCTTCTCATCTTCCATAATGAATGAACTGTCACTGATGGTGAAATCAAACACCTGACCTTGTTCATCAGTAATATATAAATTACTGGGACCGTCAAAACAGGCGATTTCTTTTTTCTTATCGCACACCACCTCACTCCCTGGCAGGGTTTCAATACCTACGCTAAAGCCATTCTCACCAGTCACTTGATAATACTCTGCATGCGCGGCAGTGCTGGCCAGCAATAGGCTGAGAGCAAATAGTTGGATTAATTTATCCATAGCATATCCCTTCTGTTAGTCATTGTTTGGATTACTGCCCTTAAGACAGGGAAGCAACGAGGCTCCGATCGAAGAGTATGCCCCCACACAACATGCATCCAATGACTATTTAAAATACAAAAAATGACTTAGGGTAATATGTAGATAAGCCAACATCATGGCCTGCCCACCCTTGCGTGAGGCGCCAAAAATTTTGTCGCTTGGCATTTTATCGCCTAGTGTTAAGATGGCCTTCCAGCATGGTTGGCCCAAGCAGTATTGACCAACTGACTCAATTCACCTTAGGCCATTTATGTCAAAACAAGACAACAGCAATGACACAGAAGAGATTTCCCCCAGCTTTGCCTTTGAGCGCTTTCTAAAATTCTGGCGCAGTGTGCATAGCCTCAGCCAGGAAGAACTGGCTTTTAGAGTTGATAGTTCCCCCCGCCATATTAGCCGCCTGGAGAATGGCAGCAGCCGCCCCAGTGAAAACCTGGTAATTGAAATTTCCAAAGCCATGAATTTGGGGCGCAGAGATAGTAACCATCTATTAATTTCCGCAGGCTATGCACCAATAGAACCCAAAGTAGACTTTCATTCACCCGAGCTAAAATGGCTACGCAAAGCCATGACCAAAACCCTGCGTGCACTGGACCCCTACCCCACTGTGCTGCTGGATAGGTCAACCAATATTGTGATGGTTAATCGAGCCTGGGTAGGCTTTTACTTAAACCACTTAAGCCAACAATCGCTGGATGAAGTCAGCAACCACTATGACTTTCTCTTTAGCCGCGAAGGGGTGGGTAATATGGTGAGTAACTGGGAAGATACCTTGTCGGTTATTCTGATGTCGCTAAAACAGATTGCTCTATTCTCGGATAGCGAAGAAGACCATCAACTGCTTGAGCGGCTTAAGCAGCACCCCAGTGTCCCCGAAGACTGGCAGCAAAGAGGGGCCGCCTTGGAGCCCATGGCAAGCTTCCGTGTGCAAATGACGCTTAACGACACCATCCATCGCTTTTTTAGTGTTAGCAGCACAGTGGGAGCACTGGGGCCAAATGCCTACACCTCAGAGCCCAACCTCTCCATTCACACTCTCTACCCGGAAGATGACGACCTGGACTTATCAACCATGATTAACCCAGAACTTAAACACCCGCTGCTGTTTTATTAAGCCAGGGCTTAAGCCACTAGACATGCTGTGTCATGGCCTCTGGCCAGTATTTCGGTAATATATTGCCATTCTCTGGTATCGCCCAAGGACTATTCAGGCGCATTGTTACCAAAACTCCCCCATGGGCTTAGCTCACCGAGGCAGATTTTATGAAGCAGCTATCAGCAGTCGACGCCGGATTTATCTTTAACGAAACCCCTACCGCCCCCCAACATATTGGCGGCCTAGGCATTTATGACCCCTCTACCGCCCCCGGCGGCAAAGTTCGTTTTAAGCAGATTATGGAAAACACCTTAAAGCGTAAGCACCTGGCGCCATTGATGCGCCAGCGCTTAGCTGAGGTGCCCTTTAATGCCGACTTTCCTTATTGGATTAATCAAGAGAGCTTTGACCCGGAATTTCATATTCGCCATATTTCTTTACCGGAACCGGGTGATTGGCGCCAACTCTGTATTCAGGTTGCCCGCATTTATGCTCGCCCATTAGATCGCAATAAACCGCTGTGGGAAATGTATGTCATTGAAGGCCTGGATAATGTCGAAGGTATTCCCAAGGGCTGCTATGCCGTTTTAACCAAGGTCCACCACGCTTGTATCGATGGCACTATGTCCAGCGATATTGGCGCAGCCTTTGCCGACCTGGAACCGGTACCCGATGCCAGCCGTGTCCCCCCTCCCGGCCCCTGGGATATTGATAAAGACCCCACCGATGCCGAGCTACTAGGCATGGCTAATTTTAATAACCTAACCAAACCGCTACGTTTTTTGGAAACCCTGGGCGCCACTGCACCTAAAGTTCAAGAAGCTCTGGCCATGTTAAGCGAAGGAAAAATCAAACTGCCTGAGCGCGCACCAAGAACACGGTTTAACGGAACCGTTAGCAGCAGCCGGGTATTTGAAGGTGTGCAATTTGATCTGGATACTATTAAGCAAATTAAAAATGCCGCAGGCGGTACCGTCAATGATGCCATGCTGGCTATTTGCAGCGGGGCGATGCGTAATTATTTGCTGGAAAAAGATGAGCTACCCAGCCAATCACTGGTGAGTATGTGCCCGATTAATACCCGCTCGGCAGCCGTTGATCCCGGCCATACCGAAACCGGTAACGATGTCTCCTCAATGTCTGTAGCGTTAAGAACCGATATTGCCGATCCTAAAGAGAGAATGCTGGCCATCTGCCAGGAAACCCGCAGCGCAAAAGAATTAACCGCCGCCATTGGCGCAAAAACCATGCTGGAATATTCTCAGTATATGCCCACCAGCCTGACCTCTTTAGGGGCCAAGTTAGCCGCGGAGCAAGGTTTGGCCAATCATATGGACCCGGTTTTTAATACCGTAACCACCAATGTACCGGGGCCACCGATTCCGCTTTATAGCAATGGCGCTCATTTGGTGACCAGCTTTGGTCTGGGTATTGCTCAGGATAGCTGCGGCTTGTTTCATTCAATCAGCAGTTACTGTGGCCAGGCCACTATCGGTGTCACCTCTTGCCGCGAAATGATGCCGGACCCTGCCCATTACGCGGATTTATTACGCGAATCACTCGCAGAATTAGTCGCGGTTTTTTTAGCGCCGCAACCCACCGCACAAAAAAAGACCAGCAAAGCAAAAGCCACGCCAAAGAAAGCTAAAGAAACTGTGAAAAAGACCAAAGCGCCCGCTACTAAAGCGAAGAAAAAAACCGTTAAATCAGAGTCTGAAACCCATAGCGCTAAACCTGCCAAAACGAAAAAAAAGGCGGCTAAAAAAACAACAAAGAAGAAAGAAGATCAATCATCTCTCTTTGACAATGTGAATGGCGTTACGCAGAATGAGGATAGTTCGCCAGATAATACCGAGCTCCATTAGAGGCTCGGTTATCACCAATAATCACAACCAACAATCATAAGAAAGGCTAAAATAATAATGACGAAAACCCAGATTAGTGAACAGGAAAAACCTAACGATTTTTTGTTTTACAGCGAAGGTATCCGCGCCATGGGCGAGATGATGTCGCTACCCTTTTCACTACCGCTGTTGCGTCTTGCTCCCAAAGGTGATGGCCACACCGTAATGATTATCCCCGGCTTTACCGCCGATGACGATTCCACCCTATCACTAAGACGCTTTCTCTCCGATATGGGCTATGACGTTCATGGTTGGGGACTCGGTGTAAATAAGGGTGCCAGAGAAGAACTCTTTCGGCTGTGTGCTGAAAGGATTGAAGCACTCTATAAAGAGAGCGGTCAAAAAATCACACTGATAGGTCAGAGTCTTGGGGGTATTTATGCCAGAGAACTGGCAAAGTTAACGCCTTATATTCGACAGGTTATTTGCTTAGGCAGCCCCGTTGACCGACGCAATGGTGACGGCTCTCGTATTAGCGCGCTGTATGAATATATGAACCGCGAATATATGGCTGACTTTGACAATGAGTTCCTTGAGCAAACAGCTACTGCCCCTGATGTCCCTTGCAGCATGGTATATAGCCAGTTAGATGGTATCGTACATTGGTCAACTTGCCGCCAGAATAAGCCCAGCGACTGTGCTGAGAATATTGAAGTCTATAGCAGCCACAGCGGTATGGGATTTAGCCCTGCCATTTATTATCTATTAACCGATCGGTTGGCCCAGAAAGAAGGAGAATGGAAGCCCTTTAATTCGCCACTATGGCTAAAAGGTGCATTTCCTGAACATCTGCACTAGGGTGCAGCTTAAAAAAAGGGGGCTTAATAGCCCCCTTTTTTTAAAACTTTGGCAGTGAATCAAGATACTTTTTCAGCAAATCTTCTGCCGTGGGAATACCAGGACTAGAAAACTGTTTAAGGTGTGAGCGAACTTTATCCTGCTCTTTTAAGAAGGCAAGAATCTGCTGCTCTATCAGCGGGCCTATCACGGTTGCAAACTGATCACCGTAAAAACGAATTAACTCCTCCAATATACGATTGGTCAATAATGACCGCTGCCCTTCAGATTCCAGCTCCGTGACTATCTGCATTAAAGTCCCGCGGGTTAAATCATCCCCGGTTTTACTATCCACCACCTGAAAGGGTTCATAGTTCAACACCATTTGCCGTACATCCTCTAATTTGATGTAAGCACTGGCCGAAGTATCGTAAATACGGCGGTTGGGATATTTCTTCAGAATTTTCACTTTTGAGCCCTTGAGTAAAGTGGCGCGATTATAGCCCAGCCAAATACCCCTAGATACAGGAAAAATATTGCGCAATGCGTCATAATATTTTGCATTTGCACCAAATATTTTAAAATATGTTTAATTATCAAATACTTATATTATTGTGCAAAGCACAAAAAAAGCTTGACACCCTTTCCTATCATCCCTAATATACGCCTCATGTTGTGCAGCGCACAAATTTAATTGAAACGCTTACCGGAGCTCACCATGAACAACTTTGAAGAGATTACTACAGCCATTCAGTCACTGTCTGACAATCAGGCCAAATCTGTTGAGCTACAAACTGCTTATTACACCGACCTTGCCAAGCAAGTCACTGACAGCGCTACTGAGCTGGCTGAGCAAACTCGCAACCACCTTGAAGAGATTGCTAAGGCAACCACCTTTAGCGGCGCCTTTGCAGCCAATATTAAATTTGAAGATAGCATTAAAGCCAAAGTAAGCGGCTTTTACCAAAGCAATGCTGACGCGACTAAAACGCTGGTCGAAGAGATCACTAAGTTATACAGCGCTGAAACAGCTGAAGCTCCCGCCGCTACAAAAGCCCCTAAGGCTGCCAGCAAAAAAGCGGCTTAATTTTTCTGCCCTTCCCGCGCAGGCGGGAATGACAAACAACCACAAAAGGTAACGATCATGAGCGAATTAGACAACGTAAAAGAATTTATTGAACAAGCTGTAGAAACTAACACCAAAGCCGTTGAAATGCAGATGAGCTTCTACGAATCATTTAGCCGTCGTCAAGGTGAAGCCATGGCCAAGTTAGCTGACCAGCGCATCGACAGCCTAAAAGAAATTGCCAACTGTGGCAGCTTTGAAAAAGCGATTGAAACTAACACGGCTTTTGAGCAGCAAGCTAAAGAAAACCTTGAAGCTCTATTTAATAGCAATGTTAAAGCCTTTGAAGAATTTTCTGACTCTTTAAAAACTGTTTACACCGTCTAGGTCTCGAGAAACCCTGTTTCCGATTTATCCGCAGATTGAATCTTTCATCTGCGGATTTTTTTTGCCTTTAATGCACGTCTTCAGGCATATCCGGGCTCTCTAATGGCACAGGCACTCCAATCTCATTGACTACACTAATATGACAACGCCTTAGCTCACGGGGCTCTCTAACACCACAGGAATGAGCAATCATCTCTACTTCATGGGTCATATTATTAGCAAAATTACAGACTCGCTCAGCTTTATCCCTTGGGTCCAGACCTTTTTGTAAATCCGGGTTATGGGTGGTTATCCCCGTAGGGCAAGTATTTTTATTGCATTGCAGTGCTTGTATACAGCCCAGAGAAAACATAAAGCCCCGCGCCGACACCACAAAATCAGCTCCCATACTCAAAGCCCAGGCCACATCACTGGGGTTTATTAATTTGCCGGAGGCTATGATTTTTATCCGGTCACGTAATTGGTATTGCTTTAATTTGTCGACAGCCAAGGGCAGGCTTTGCTTTAGCGGTAAGCCCATATAGTCGATTAAACTTTGCGGTGCTGCACCGGTGCCACCATCGGCGCTATCGATAGTGATAAAGTCAGGGGCGCAATCCAAGCCCCGGCGGTGTATTGCCTGAAGAAATTCATTCACCCAACGACCATTGCCCATCACGGCTTTAAATCCACAGGGCTTGCCGGTCAGGCTACGCACCCGAACAATCATATCCAACAGGTCATCAACACTTCTTATTTCCGGGTGCCCATTGGGGCTGATAGAATCTTCACCGGCCTTAATACCCCTTATTTCAGCGATCACTGGCGATACTTTTGCACCGGGCAGCATGCCGCCTTTGCCGGGCTTGGCTCCCTGACTCATTTTTATCTCGAACATTTTTACTTGTTCGTGAGCCGCTATCTCTTTAAGTTTTTTATCACTGAGTAAACCCTGATCATCACGCACACCATATTTGGCCGTGCCGATTTGAAACACCAGATCACAGCCACCCTCAAGGTGATAAGGAGATAGACCACCCTCCCCCGTGTTAAGCCAAATACCGGCTTTTTTAGCACCGCGGGACAACGCGCTGATGGCCGGAACCGATAAAGCGCCAAAACTCATCCCCGAGATATTGATAACCGCAGAACTGGTATAGGGCTTTTCTGCATAACCGGCACCGATGGTCACAGCCGACGCCGGCCGGGTATCTTCTGCAAGTACGGGAAAAAGATCATTCAGAAAAATAATATCGCCCGGGTTATTTAGTGGCCGGGTCGAACCAAAGGCAACCGTAGAATCAATATTTTTAGAAGCGCGATAAGCCCAGGAACGCTGAGCACGATCAAAGGGCAATTCTTCTCTATCCATAGCAAAAAAGTACTGCCGAAAGAACTCACCCATATGCTCAAAGAAATAGCGAAAGCGCCCAACCACCGGATAATTTCTACGGATGGCTTGTTTGCTTTGGGTAATATCAGCGATATACAAATACAGGATGGTAAAAAACAACACCCCCAGAAAGAACATAAAAACCAGAGCGCCATACTCCAGAACTTTAAGGCCCAGCTCTGTTAGCTCATCCATATCACTCATGAAGCCATCCGCATCGCACCCAGAAAATCTTTCTTGCCCAGAGGGACGCCATCAATCCGCAACATATCGTAGGCCGTCGTGGCATGAAAATAGAAATTAGGTAGTGAAAAAGATAAAACAAAATCCTGGCCGATAAACGGCATTTCAAAATCACCTAATTTAAACTTCAGCGCCTGCTCTGATAGCCCATTAACCTCATCCTGAGATAAAGCTTCTAACTGCGTAATCGCATCGGCTACCAACGCCTGGAAGCCGGCATAATCAACATCCGGCATCGAAGGCGGCGGGGTAAAAATACCGCCCTTAATACCATTGATAGCTCCCAGCGAATGATGAACCACCGAAATTAGCTGAAAGCGAAAAGGCAACATATCGTCACGCAGTTTTGTTTCTAACACTTCGTTTAAGTCCCGCCCCTGCGCCGGGTAAAATTCAGCCCCCTTGGCTAACACCCCTTCCATAGCCCGTAAGATTTGCAGGTAATTGCTGACGCTAACGTCGTACAGTGAAATACTCATAGATAGTCCTATTGGAAATAACGGCATGGAACAAGGCTCCATGCCGTGATTGATTAAGCGTCTTCTTCAGCTCCCAGCCAGCGGTAGACAATGCCCGCTAAAATAGCCCCAATAATAGGAGCAACCCAAAACAGCCATAATTGAGAAACGGCCCAATCGCCCTGAAAAATAGCAACACCGGTACTTCTCGCCGGGTTAACCGAGGTATTGGTCACCGGAATGCTAATTAGGTGAATCAGCGTAAGCCCGAGACCGATAGCTACTGGCGCCAAACCCGCAGGAGCACGGGAATCGGTGGCACCCAGAATAATAATCAGAAACATAAAGGTCATCACAATTTCAGTCACCAGCGCTGCGGTCATACTATAGCCACCGGGAGAGTGCTCACCAAAGCCATTAGAGGCAAAGCCAGCTGAAGCATCAAAGCCCGCCTGACCACTGGCAATAACAAATAGTATTGCAGCCCCCGCAAGACCACCGGCAACCTGAGCAACAATATAAGGCCCCAGCTCTGCCGCCGAAAAGCGCCCACCCGACCAGAGGCCGATAGAAACAGCGGGATTAAGATGACAACCGGAAATATGGCCAATGGCAAAAGCCATGGTTAAAACGGTAAGACCAAAGGCCAGAGAGACCCCTAGCAGACCAATACCCACATCGGGAAAGGCCGCCGCCAGAACAGCACTACCGCACCCCCCTAGCACCAGCCAAAATGTACCAATAAATTCTGCACCCAATTTTTTAGTTAGCGTCATTATCTGCTTCTCCATCGTGTGAAAATACATAAATAGTATCTGTCTAACACTCAAAGCAGCGATGATTGTCCCAGACAAGTGGATACGGCCTAATCTACGCTGAGTATTTTTATTATCTATCGCGATCTATAGTGCCTTTACTGGGAGGGGTTAGGCAATGATTATTTTTAGGGATGGGTAGTACGATATAAAAAGGGAAAAGGGGTTCTTTCCACGAGGTGGTGCCAATTACAAAAATGCCCGCGCAAGGCGAACTCTTCTCTAGTGTATACCTGGCGATTCTGGAAGAGTGGATTGATTTAAATAGCCTAAGGGCTATTTAAACCCCTTCGGGGCGCCCTGAAGGGCGTCCAAACTGCATGCGCAGTTTGTCGAACAGTGGTTCTTTCCACGAGGTGGTGCCAATTACAAAAATGCCCGCGCAAGGCGGGCATTTTTGTAATTGGTACGACCGAGTGGATTCGAACCACCGACCCCCACCATGTCAAGGTGGTGCTCTAACCAACTGAGCTACGGTCGTATTGAGGGCGACGATTATAATGAGACAAAGGCCTATGCACAAGCGCCAATAACGTATTACTGGGGTTTTATCTCAGCTTTTAGCTGTGCCTGGTGAGAACGGCGCAACTTGCGGTAACCCACAATACCCGCATCAGCCGGTGTCAGCTTTTCGTTAGCATCATCACTATTGGCAGGAAATTGGCCCTGTACAACAGGGCGATCTTCTTTGATCACCTTGCGACCTAACTGAGTGCCAAACCAGGAAACCAGTTGCCGAATGAGGGGAATTTTAACAGGATGATGGAAGCGCATAATAACGTGACAGCGCTGCTGCGCGACAGGGATAAACACGGCCTGAATATAGAATTTACCCCCGACACTATTAATCCAGGTATTGGGGTAATGGATAGCGGCCCATTGCTGACTGCCTTTTTTATGATTATTTAACCATGATTTGATAGTCCCGCTGCTCAGATCGGTGCCCACATCAAAGCTATTGCCCTGCATAAAACGGCCAATGGACTTTTTATGTACAAAGGGCAAATGGGCGTAATCAATTTGTACTTCTATCGCACGGGTATAATGGGCATTCCAATCGTCGCAGAGCTCACCGTAAACCAAGCCTTCCAATAGGGGCTCAACCGGCGGCGGTGGCAGTGAACCTGTCTCCGGGCCACGCCATAACCAGATCCAGTCCCCGGCTTCACAGACAGTATAGGTTTGCAGTTTAAAACCAGAGGGGATCTGCCAACTTTCTTCACAGGGCATCACAGTGCATTGACCTGAAGCATCGTAGGCAAAACCATGGAAGGGGCAGACTATCGTATCGTTGTCTATATGACCGCCGCTTAGCTGCGCACCTCGATGTACACACTGGTCAGGCATAGCGACTATCTGGCCAGACTGCTGACGCCATAGCACCAGCCTTTCACCAAAGCGCTCAAGAGCTAGCGGTTTTGAGCGCAGCTGGTGCGGGCTGGCTATAACATACCAATGGCCAGCCAATAAGGGTTGCTGCTTTGCTGTTGGTGAAGCACTCATGGAGTGGCTACCTTGTTTATTATTAGCTGACAAAGGCCTGGGCTTTTAAACCGGAAATTTTATCCCGGGTATTAGCGGCCTCTTCAAATTCCAGATTTTTTGCATGCTCGAACATTTTTTGTTCCAGACGTTTTATTTCCTGTGATAATTGCTTGGGCGTCATAGCGGCGGCTTCTACCTGATAATCCGCCGGCGCCTCAGCAACCAACTTCCCTTTGGCATTACGGGCAAAACGTGTACCCGGCGCTCTGGCCCCTTCCATAATATCGGCAATATCTTTCTTAACCCCGATAGGGACAATATTATGTTCTTTATTATGGGCTAGCTGCTTTTCTCTTCTGCGCTCAGTTTCACCCATAGCACGCTCCATGGAGCCGGTGATTTTATCGGCATAGAGAATGGCTTTACCATTAAGGTTACGGGCAGCGCGGCCAATGGTTTGTATCAACGAGCGGTCCGAACGTAAAAAGCCTTCTTTATCGGCGTCGAGAATGGCAACCAATGACACCTCCGGCATATCCAAACCCTCACGTAGCAGGTTAATGCCTACCAGCACATCAAACTCACCCAGGCGCAGGTCGCGAATAATTTCTACTCGTTCAACCGTATCGATATCGGAATGCAGATAGCGCACTTTGACACCATGCTCATCCAGATATTCTGTCAGGTCTTCTGACATACGTTTGGTTAACGTGGTTACCAAGACCCGCTCTTCTTTCTTTACCCTGATATGAATCTCAGAGAGCAGATCATCAACCTGGGTAGTGGCTGGCCTGACTTCAATTTCAGGGTCTATTAAGCCGGTGGGGCGCACCACCTGCTCCACCACGCGGTCCGCATGCTCTTGCTCATATTTGCCTGGTGTAGCTGAAACAAAAATCAGCTGTGGCACAATACGCTCCCACTCTTCAAAGCGCATGGGGCGATTATCCAACGCTGAGGGCAGGCGAAAACCATATTCGACCAGCGTCTCTTTGCGTGAACGGTCGCCCTTGTACATAGCCCCTAGTTGTGGCACGCCAACATGGGATTCATCGATGACTACCAAGGCATTATCCGGCAAATAATCAAATAGGGTTGGTGGCGCATCACCGCTATCACGGCCCGACAGATAGCGGGAATAGTTTTCGATACCATTGCAGTAACCCAGCTCCCGGATCATTTCCAGATCATAGCGGGTACGCTGCTCTAATCGCTGAGCTTCTACCAGTTTATTGTTATCCCTAAGCTGCTTGAGCCGCCCTCGCAACTCTTCTTCAATCTCATCCAACGCCCCCAATAAGGTCTCCCTGGAGGTGACATAGTGGCTTTTGGGGTAGATGGAAACCCGGGGCAAGCGCCGAAACACCTCACCCGTTAATGGGTCAAAAGTGGATAAGTTGTCGATTTCTTCATCAAATAACTCGACCCGCACCGCCTCTTTTTCGGCATCCGCCGGGAAGATATCAATCACATCCCCCCTGACCCGGTAAGTGCCTCTAGCAAAGTCGATATCGTTGCGGGTGTATTGGAGTTCGGCAAGACGGCGCAGGATATAGCGCTGATCGACCTGGTCACCACGGTCCAGGTGCATCATCATCTTCAGGTATTGCGAAGGGTCGCCCAGGCCATAGATGGCTGAAACGGTAGCCACCACAATGGTATCTTCCCGCTCCATCAATGCCTTGGTGGCGGAAAGGCGCATTTGCTCAATATGTTCGTTAACCGAGGCATCCTTATCAATAAAGGTATCTGAGGACGGTACATAGGCCTCTGGCTGATAGTAGTCATAGTATGAAACAAAGTACTCAACGGCATTTTTAGGGAAGAACTCCTTAAACTCGCCATAGAGCTGGGCTGCCAGGGTTTTATTGGGGGCCATAACGATAGTCGGCCGCTGAATACCCTCAACCACATTGGCGATGGTAAAGGTCTTACCTGAGCCTGTAACACCCAATAGCGTCTGGGACCGCAGGCCGGCTTTAACCCCCTCTAATAAGCCCGCTATTGCCGTAGGCTGGTCACCTGCAGGTTCAAATTTGGAGACAACTTCAAAGGGCTTGCTCATTAATACTATCCGGACAAAACCAGCAGTTTACTACACCCTGAGCCAGCTTCACCAACCGTATCTGGGTGATCCGCTCAAATCTTAACCACTGTGCGCTTTTACCAAAAAATTCATGGGTTTAGCGCCTAAAAACGGTTGACGATCCCCTACTAGCCATTTAATATTCGCGCCTCGTTAACGCAAGTTGACGTTAAATCCGGATTAGCTCAGCGGTAGAGCAGTTGACTGTTAATCAATTGGTCGTTGGTTCGATCCCAACATCCGGAGCCAAATTTTAAGGGCTGCTTTTTAAGCAGCCCTTTTTTGTGGGTGCAAGCTTAACCCCACTCAAACGACAGCCACAAAAAAGGCCGCTAATCAGCGGCCTTTATCATTTAAAGCAGGAATAACACTTAGCGGAATGGCACTGGCGGGAACATCACTCGCTGGCAAAACTCGCTATTGCGTTGGTCTTCCATATAACACTTATGCTTGTTGGCATCAGCATCAACGGAGGGCGCTGGCTCGCTGGCCGATACAGAGACAGCCAGTAGTGCTGCTACCATTGCTATCATCACTTGTTTAATGTTCATCATCATCGACTCCTTTACTCATGTTAAGCGGTTAGCTCAGAAACACCTTGAGATTAACGCCAACAACAACATCAGTGAAATATACTCTTCTTATGGTTCTTATGACTTCAGCCAATAGTGCCATTAGTGAGCTTTAAGGTACAGTCTAGCCCCTGCTGAGGGCGAACACACCCGCAAAAGTACCGATTTGACCAGCCAATTTATTATAAGCACAGCCAATTACCGGCTGACAACGCATATAGCCCCTGGGGCAATACCTAGAAAGACCAGACCATCGGCACAACCAATACGGTCGTTATACCCACCATCACGGTTAAGGGCAGGCCAATTTTCATAAAATCGCCAAAGCGATAATTACCGGGGCCATAGACCATCAGATTAGTCTGGTAGCCAATCGGCGTGGCGAAGCAGGCTGACGCTGCAATCATCACCGTGACAGCAAAAGGCAGTAAATTAACATCCAGCTGCTGACTCGCCGCAATGGCAATGGGAAAAATAAGTACCGCTGCCGCCAAATTGGAAACCACAGCAGAAAAGGCCGCCGTCAATACAAACAGGGTAATCAAAACCCCTACCGGTGAATGCGCGGTCAAACCGATCATGGTCTCAGCGATTACTGTTGCAGCGCCGGTTTTTTCCAGAGCACCGCCCAGGCCAATAGAAGCGGCAATGACCAATATAACCTGCCAGTTAACACTCTCTCTGGCATCCTGAACTTTTATGCAGCGAGTTAAGATCATTAAACCTGCTGCAAGTAAGGCAGCTTTAAACATACTCAAAAAACCTACAGCAACAGATATGACCATCGCTAGCATAATGGCGGCGGCTAAATTGCGCTGCTCGTGCCTGACTGGGCGAGAGTTCTCAATCTCACTAACCAGTAAAAAGTTTTTGCTATAGCGTTGCTGGTTGACGAAGCGGTCATGGGTTTCTAACAATAAGGTATCACCGGGCTTCAAATAAATATCACCGATTTTGGTTTTGATACGCTCACCATCCCGAGCCACAGCAATAATGGCGGCACTGTATAAATTTCTAAAACGCATATCTTTAATGGATTTACCCAGCTGGGGGAAATTACGGGAAATAACCACCTCAACCAAGCAGCGCGTATGGGCACCACTATTTAATTTAAAGACCTGTTTCTCAGCAACTTTTAGTCCGTGAATATTTTTTAAATCCACCACCGAACGCACATCACCCGCAAATATCAAATGGTCGCCAGCCAACAACATTTCATTGGGGGCAACTGCAGTGATTAAACGCCCATCACGATCTATTTCAACCAGAAACATACCAGGCAGTTGCCGCAAGCCAGCCTCTTCAATACTCTTACCCACTAAAGGACTATCGGACTCAATTTCCATTTCAACAATATATTCACGCGCATCACCAAACAGCTGCTGATCCTTCTCGCCACGATGGGGTAATAACCAACGGCTAAAAGCAATGGTAAAGGCAGTCACCACAATAACACAGGGCACACCAACCCAAGCCAGATCAAACATACGCAGGCCGGTATCACCACTGTGGGCAGTTAGCATACCGTTAATTACCAGATTGGTGCTGCTACCCACCAGGGTACAGGTACCACCGACAATCGCCGCATAGCTAAGGGGCATCATTAATTGCGAAACATTAAGATTGTTGCGCTTGGCCCAATCAGCCACGGCGGGCACCATCATTGCCACAACAGGCGTGTTATTAAGCACTGTACTCATTGCCGAGACCGGCAGCATTAATCGCAACTGGGCAGCGGCGGTATTTTTGGGCCGCCCCAACAAGCTATTAGACACCCACCCCACTACACCGGTTTGTGCCAGGCCACGGGCAACCACAAACAATACCGCCACGGTTGCCATACCCTCATTGGACATACCCACCAAGGCTTCTTCTGCGGTAATAATATTGAGTAAGGTAAGCAAGGCAACACCCGCAACCAAAATAGCGTCGGCGGGATAACGGGAAAATACCAATAAACCAAAACAAAAAGCGATGACTGCTAAGGTTTGAAATGCCTCTGGAGTTAAAGCCATGGTCACGGTCGTTATTATCCTTGCCGGTAGTTTTAGATCTTAATCAGCATAAAACTGATTAAAACGATCAATAAAAGTTTGCAGTTCATCTGCGGGTAAATCATTCACCCCTGCTGCCGCTGCACGTCCACCGCCAGTGGCAAAACTGCGACACAATTCATCGGCGCCGGTTTTATTGTCTAGCGGTGCCCTTACGCTAATTAAATAGTTACCATTAGCCTTAACGGTTAATACAGCATGGGCACGACTGGGCGTACCATTCGCAAGGTCGTTACTATAAACACCACTCACCCGTCTCGCCCAGGCTTCATTAGGCAAAATATAGGCAGCAACGGCGTCATTGGCAAATTCCGGCTTTAAGCTGGCGGCTGATGCCATATCGGAGTTATAACCATTCTCCAGTTTTTCAAAACTTTCGCGGCTATCATTGATAAAGTCAAAAGGGCTGGCATGAACACTGACCTTGCGATACAGCTCTTCAGGTGTGAAATGCAAATCATCAAGGTTAGAGCCATAACCATTGTAGTTAATATATATCCCCAAATTTTCCAGGCTGCTTAACTGCTGCTCAGATAAATTCAGCGGCTTGGCCAAAACGTTAGCACTGTTTTTCAGGTTATCGCCAAAGGCCCCGGTAATAGCCCACTCAACAAACTGCCCGTTTAGGTGATGATTGACAAGGATACTGGTACACACATCGGCAGCCGGATTGATAATAGCCGTTAGCTTGTCACTCTCAGGAATATCACCTGCAAAATGGTGATCGACATAGAAGACTTCTGCACCGGCCTCTAAGGCCTGATGTAAACCCTCGCGATTTTTATCCAGAGAGATATCCAGCACGGTAATTTTATCACCGGCCTTGGCTTCTATTTTATCCATCAACTGGATATCACGCTTTACACCCGTGACCAGGGTGCTCTCAAGAGGTTCTGCATTGCGTAATTGAGTGAGGGCGCAAATGCCATCGGCATCGCCATTAAACAGATCGATATTTGCCACAGTAAAATTCCTACTAGTCAGAGCCAAAAAGCCGTTTATTGTTATGGGTGCTAGCTTAACACAGCAGCAGCTTTTGGCATCAACAAATAGAGGGAATACGACCACCTAAGCGGTGGTCGTAGTAGTTTATTGCTATAAGGTTAGAACCGATTACTCCAGAGTAATAGAGTCCCGGTTTTTGTTGAGCAAAGATTCACCAATGCCTTTGACTGCTGTCAACTCTTCCAGTGCCTTAAAAGGCCCGTAGCTTTCGCGGTAAGCAATAATGGCCTCCGCTTTGCGAGTACCTACACCTTTAAGCGCTGCTGACAAAGTTTCAGCATCGGCGGTATTGATATTAACGGGGAGGTTCGGCTCTGCACTAAACGCCAAAGAAGGCAGTACCAAACCAGAAAGTGCTAATGACAGGGATAAAAAAATAGTACGGAATATACGCATGATTACGCTCCTTGTAAGTAAGTTAAATAGTCCATTAAACGGGTAAGATCCCGCTTACCCGAAGAATATTAACACAGCCAAAATAGCTGGCAATAGCCCTCTGCGTATTTAATGCAGTTCCTGATTAATAGCTGCCAGCGCTGCAAGAGGATCAGCGTGCTGAGTAATAGGACGACCAATCACTAAATAGCTACTACCTGAAGCCATCGCTGAACTCGGAGTAGCTACCCGACGCTGATCACCTTGCTCAGCGTTGGCTGGACGAATACCCGGCGTGACTAATTGAAAATCACTGCCGATTTCTTTACGTAAAATATCAGTCTCCTGCGCAGAACAAACCACACCATCCAAACCGCACTCTTTGGTTAAACGCGCCAGGCGCACAACCTGATCAATAGGCTGGCAGTCTAAACCTATGCCCTGTAAATCTTGCTGCTCCATACTGGTTAAAACCGTCACAGCAATCAGCGAGGGAGCCGACGAGTAGTTGACCAGCGCCTCTTTGGCCGCCTCCATCATTCTTGCGCCACCACTGGCATGCACATTAACCATCCAGACCCCCAAATCGGCCGCCGCTTTTACCGCACCCGCTACGGTATTGGGAATATCGTGAAATTTAAGGTCTAGAAAGACATCAAAACCACGGTCCTGAATGCTGCGCACCACCTGCGGCCCACAATGAGTAAATAATTCTTTGCCCACTTTTAAGCGACACTGTGAAGGATCAAGTTGGTCAGCCAGAGCTTCTACGGACGCTAAATCCGAGTAATCCATGGCCACAATAACAGGGGATGTTGTTGTCATAATTGCTAACTGCTCTCTAATCGTTGTTCGGTTTTTGTGCTCGCTTAATCGCCCTCGGCACCACGAATCGCTTTGACCTGCCCCCATTGTTTACAACCGGGGCACATCCAGTGCAAGCGCTTGCCGGAAAAACCACAGTGGTGGCATTGATACTGCGGTTTGCTTTGCATTAATTGCTCAATCAATAACTGTAAAATGCCCAGGCTTTCTTTTGACTGGCCGGAGCTATTAGCGATATGAAACTCCACCAACTTGGCCAAGCCACGTAAAGAGGGTCTCTTTTTAAGTTCCTGACCCAAAAAGCCTGCCGCAGCAACCACGCCCTTTTTAGCCGTAATATCATCGACTAAATGCAGCAACACACTGGCAGAGGGATAAATATCCAGACTTTCCATCATATAGCGATAAAAGCCCTCATCATCCCCCAAATGCTCAAAGCTGGATCTTAGTAGCTCTATGGTTTCCGGTATAAATACCGGGTCCTGGTCTCTGACTTTACGCAGGCTTTTAATCGCCTTGGCATAATGGCCGGTACGAAATTCTATATCCGCTATTAATAGCGATGCACGAACGCAGTTGCGATCATGGGACAGCGCTTTTTTTAACTGGGCGCGGGCAGAATGGTAATCATTTTTAACCAGTGATAATTCAGCCAACTCACAACAATAGTGAGATAGCGCTGCGGTGATGGTTTTGTCCACTGGAGCAGCGGCTTTTAATAGCGAGCGCTTTGGCAATAACTGTTCAGCAACATCAATGGCCTGCTGCCATTCTTTTTCATCCTTGTAGATTTCCAGTAGGTGGCGCATGGCGGTTTCTTTGAGTTCAGGCGCTTCTTTAATCAGGTCATGTAATAAGCGCTCAGCACGGTCCAGTAAACCGGCGCTGATAAAATCCCGGGCCAATTCCAAATGCGCCTGATGTAAATGAACCCTTGGCAGACTTGGCCTTGCCAACAGGTTTTGATGGATACGAATAGCACGCTCAACCTCGCCTTTACGGCGCATCAGGTTGCCGACAGCGATATGGGTTTCAAGGGTTTCGCTATTGACCTCAAGAGCCTCGATAAAGGCATCCAGAGCACCATCTGGCTGGTCATTGATCAGGAAGTTTAAGCCTTTGTAGTATTGGTGATGCAGGGCACCCTCGTCGGCCGAAACCAAACGGCCACGCCGCCCCAACCACCAACCGATGGCGATAGCCGTAAATACCAGCAGTAATTGCCAGATATCAGCCATAATTAGCTCTTGCTACCTTTATTAGGTTTGACGGTAACCGGGGTTCGAAAATCCGAAGTACGCAGCTTTGCCAGCTCTTTTTCTCGCTTATCCAGCTTACGCTGTAATAACAGACCCTGACTTTTAAGGCGGATAATCGCAGCACTACTGACCAACAAGCCGGCGATGCCACCGACGGCAAAAGCCAGTAACACCCAAAGCGATACACGCTGCTCAGGCAGCTGGACAATCAGTAGGTCCAACGCCGCTTTATCGGTATTTTGGATAGAGAACAAGACCCCAAAAGCCAGCACGACGATTAATAAGCATCCGACCAATAAACGCTGTAAAGAGCGCACGTTTAACCCCTCTTAATTCCGCCCCGAATAACACTGTAGGGTGGATTATAATCCACCCTACTTACAAGTATGTTTACAGGCGTGTTTTGGTGGATTTTAATCCACCCTACTATCTGCAAGTAGCAGACATAAAAAAACGGCATGATCACTAGACCATACCGTTCATATTCAGTTTCTGCAATACGGCACTAAGGCCACTATATCGAACAGGTCAACCTCGCTGCAGACTCTCGTTAACGCGCTCCCGCATTTCTTTGCCGGGCTTGAAGTGAGGTACATACTTACCACTCAACTCAACGGTTTCGCCTGTTTTAGGGTTGCGACCCTGACGTGGCTCCCGGTAATGGAGCGAGAAGCTGCCAAAACCACGAATTTCTATACGTTCACCGGTCGCCAATGTCTGCGACATTTGCTCGATAACTGTCTTAACTGCTAACTCTACATCCTTAAGGGACAACTGAGTTTGCCGTGACGCAATGCGCTCTATAAGCTCAGATTTTGTCATATCCACTACCCGTTACTTATTCCTAGACTAACTAACTAGGACAAGAGTAGCACCGGATAGCGATATGCGCTAATTATTAATAGGGGAAAAATTCACCCCCATCAACAACTTAGCGCAAAACGTGAACTAATACAGACTTAGGAATCTTACTCTTTACCATCCATTTGGGCCTTGATCAGGTCACCAATGGTGGCAGGAGCAGCAGCTTCTGCTTCAGATTCTTTATGCGCTTTAATGGCTTCTTTCTCATCAGCCATATCTTTAGCCTTGATAGACAGTGCAATAGTACGATTCTTACGATCAACAGTGATGATCTTAACTTCGACTTCTTCACCTTCTTTCAGGGCATTGCGAGCATCTTCAACCTTGTCGCGGCTGATTTCAGAGGCTTTCAAAGTACCTTCGATATCGCCAGACAGAGTCACGATAGCTGCTTTAGCGTCAACTTCTTTGATCACGCCTTTAACGATGCTGTTCTTATCGTTTTCAGTCACGTAGTCATTGAATGGATCGTCTTCTAACTGCTTGATACCTAAAGAAATTCTCTCACGCTCAGGGTCTACAGACAGGATAACAGTCTCAATCTCGTCGCCTTTCTTGTACTTGCGAACGGCTTCTTCGCCAGTCTCGTTCCAAGAGATATCAGACAAGTGAACCAGACCGTCGATAGCACCGTCCAGACCGATAAAGATACCGAAGTCAGTAATAGACTTGATAGCACCAGAGATCTTGTCGCCTTTGTTGAACTGACGGCCAAAGGCATCCCATGGATTTTCCATACACTGCTTGATACCCAGAGAGATACGACGACGTTCTTCGTCGATATCCAGGATCATCACTTCCACTTCATCACCCAGGTTAACAACCTTGGATGGGTGGATGTTCTTGTTAGTCCAATCCATTTCAGAGACGTGAACCAGACCTTCAACACCTTCTTCGATCTCGGCAAAACAACCGTAATCAGTCAGGTTAGTGATAGTGGCCTGTACACGGGCACCTTCTGGATAGCGACCAGTGATAGAAACCCAAGGATCTTCACCCAGCTGCTTAAGGCCAAGAGAAACACGGTTACGCTCACGGTCAAATTTCAAGACTTTAACGTCGATTTCGTCACCAACATTAACAATTTCTGATGGGTGCTTGATACGCTTCCAAGCCATATCAGTGATGTGCAACAGGCCGTCTACACCGCCTAGATCAACGAAAGCACCGTAGTCAGTCAGGTTCTTAACGATACCCTTAACAGACTGACCTTCCTGTAGAGTTGCTAGCAACTCATCACGCTCGGCACTGTTAGCATCTTCCATAACAGCACGACGAGAAACAACAACGTTGTTGCGCTTCTGGTCTAGCTTAATCACTTTAAATTCCAGCTCTTTACCTTCAAGGTGAGTAGTCTCACGAACTGGACGTACATCAACCAGAGAACCCGGTAAGAATGCGCGGATAGAATTAACGTCAACGGTGAAACCACCCTTAACTTTACCGTTGATAACACCGATAACTGACTCTTCGCCAGCGTAAGCGGCTTCAAGTACTTTCCAGGCTTCAGCGCGCTTGGCTTTTTCGCGGGACAGTTTGGTAGCACCCCAACCGTCTTCAACCGCTTCTAGCGCAACCTGTACTTCGTCACCAACTTCTAATGAAAGCTCACCGCTCTCACTAACAAATTCGCTGCGTGGGATAACGCCTTCTGATTTCAGACCAGCGTGAACAGTTACCCAATCGCTATCAATATCGATAACTACGCCGGTTACAATTGAACCAGGCTTCATATCGATAGTATTTAAACTTTCTTCAAATAAATCCGCAAAACTTTCCATTACTCTATATACCTATTTATAAGCTGGCAGAAAAACCTGACTTTTTGGAAGTCGGGGGGTTTTATCTACCCTCCATAGGACCAGCTCCTATGGGCCATTTACAAAAAATCCATACGAAGCGACAGCTGGAATCTCACCTCGAATGGAACGTTAAATCTTTTGAAATCAAACAGTTAGGATGGTGCTCTTGACCTTATCCAGTACTTGCTTAAACACATCCTCAATCGCTGTGCCGGTGCTATCGATTACTATGGCATCGTCAGCGGGCTTTAGCGGCGCTACCGGGCGGTTCATATCCCGCTCATCGCGCAATTGGATGTCCTTCAAAAGGGCGGCGAGATTAACACTTTCCCCCTTGGCTTTCAACTGCTTATAGCGCCGCTCTGCGCGTTCTTCGGCGGAGGCTATCAGGTAGATTTTGACCGGGGCATCGGTAAATATCACCGTCCCCATATCACGGCCATCAGCAACCAGCCCCGGGGACTTGGCAAAGCCTCTTTGCAGGCCCTTTAAAGCGTCTCGAACCGGGTTATGGACCGCCACATAGGAAGCTAATGTGCCCGTAGTTTCAGAGCGCACTTCATTGCTGATATCCTCGCCATCCAGCAATACAGCTGAAGGCTCCCCTGGCTCTCCGGGGCGAAACTCAACATCGAGATTAGCCGCCAAATCTGCCAGCGCCGCGTCATCATCAAAAGGCACGCCCTTGCGCTCGGCCGCCAAGCCCACAATCCGGTATAAGGCACCGCTATCCAGTAAGTGCCAGCCAAGCTCTTTGGCCAATAACTGGCAAATAGTGCCTTTGCCCGAACCGCTGGGGCCATCGATGGTAACTACAGGTACGGTATTCATATCAGGCACAGATTTTTCCAAATAACTCAAAATAGGTGGGGAAGGTTTTAGCGGTGCAGCCTGGGTCATTAATGGTAATCGCGGCATCACCCATGGCTGCCAGCGAAAAACACATGGCGACACGGTGATCATCATAGGTATCAATCGCCGCAGACGTAATCCTGGCGGGAGGGGTGATTTCAATAAAGTCCTCCCCCTCTACCACTTCAGCGCCTACTTTTCTTAGCTCGGTGGCCATTGCCGTTAAACGGTCGGTTTCTTTAACGCGCCAGTTATAGACATTGCGAATTCTGGTCGGGCCATTGGCAAATAATGCGGTAGTGGCAATGGTCATTGCCGCATCGGGGATATGGTTAAGGTCAACATCGACCCCATCCAGCTTTGCTTTACTGGCTTCTATATAGTCTTCACCATAGCTAATCTCGGCACCCATTTGCGCAAGCACATCAGCAAAACGGATATCTCCCTGTACGGAGTTTTTGCCAACACCATAGACTCTTACGGTACCGCCACTAATTGCAGCCGCAGCTAAAAAGTAAGAGGCCGATGAAGCATCTCCCTCCACCATAATCTCACCCGGTGAGCGATAACTTTGCCCGCCAGTAACCGAGAAGCTCTGGTAATCATTGTTGGTGACGCTAACGCCAAATTTGGCCATTAGGTCCAGTGTAATATCGATATAAGGCTTGGACACCAAATCACCTTTTACTGTGATCGTAATATCTTCACTGGCCAAGGGGGCTGACATTAATAAGGCGGTTAAAAACTGGCTGGAAATACTGCCATCAATTGCAATCTCACCGCCAGTCAGGCCGGTACCGGTAATTTTCAAAGGCGGATAACCCGCAGCCTGCAAATACTCAATATTGGCACCCAAAGGCAACAAGGCATCAACCAAATGCTTAATGGGGCGTTCAAACATACGAGGCTCACCGGTCAGGGTAAAGTCGCCGCCACCTAAACATAGTGCAGCCGTTAGAGGCCGCATAGCCGTACCGGCATTACCCAAAAACAACTCATAACGACCTGAAGCAACCAGCGCACCGCCCTTGCCTTTCACCAGACAGACACTGCGGTCATCAGACAACTGATAATCCACACCCAGCTGCTCAAGGGCATTTAACATGTGGCGAATATCATCCGAATCCAGCAGGTTTTTAATCCGGGTTTCACCCTCAGCCAACGCGGCTAACAGCAAGGCACGGTTAGACAGGCTCTTGGAACCGGGAATAATCACTTCACCATTCACACCAGCGATTGGCTGGAGCACAAGTTGTTCAAGGGACGACATGGATAAGCTCTATAAAAAAAGGGGGTGCATATTAGCATATTGTAGGGTGGATTATAATCCACCGTTTGTACCTACTCCGGGTAGCGGTTGGTGGATTGCAATCCACCCTACGGGTATGGAATTTCAAGGGCAGGAAGACAGAGAGATTACTTTTGTTGCTCTTCAAGCATTTGCGCAAACTTATCCCTGGCGGATTTAGCCCGGGTAAAAGAAGCAACAATATTTTCACTATCACCATCGGCTATCGCCTGACGTAAATCACCTAATTGATCACTAAACGTATCAATCATTTTTAACAGCGCATCGCGGTTGGCCAGTGAAATCTCATGCCACATGGTTGGGTCGCTGGAGGCGATACGGGTAAAGTCACGAAAACCACCCGCCGCAAAACGGAAAATATTTTGTTGCTCAGGATTACCTGCAAGAGCATCAACCAGGGTATAGGCCAGAATATGCGGTAAATGGCTGGTGGCAGCCAGAACTTCATCATGCTCATCCACCGGCATTTCTACCAGGTCAGCGCCAGTCGATTCCCAAAGGGATTTTACAGCTTGCAAGGCATCAGGGTTGGTTTCTTCAGTGGGCGTAAGAATCACACGGTGATTAACAAACAGGTCTGCCTTCGCAGCATCTACGCCACTTTGCTCAGAGCCAGCAATCGGATGACCCAACACCAAATTGGGCGGCACTTTACCAAAGGCTTGCTTAGCAGCGACCAGCAAGTTTCCTTTAACACTCGCCACATCAGTAATAATAACGTGCTCATCGACCATCGACACTAACTGCTTAATCATATCCGCTGCAATTAAAGTCGGTGTCGCTACCACAATTAAATCAGCACCTTTAACTGCTTCATTTAAGTCTAGGCTATAGCGATCAATAACACCCAGCTCCAGGCCTTTCTTTAAGGAAACCTCGCGACGCCCCCAGCCAACAATTTCGCCGCTAAAGCCATTGGCCTTTAACGCCTTTGCCAGCGAGCCGCCAATTAAGCCAACCGCCAAAATAGTAATTTGATCAATCGCAATGGTCATGGAGTGATTAAACCTAACTAGTTTTTGTTATAAAACTTTCTTTAAGGCATCTAACAATGCCGTGTTTTCTGCTTCAAGGCCTATAGAAACCCGAAGATGATTAGGCATTTCATAAATACCCACCGGGCGTACAATAACACCTTCCTTTAATAGTTTTTGATAAAGCTCAGCAGTATCTGTTGCAAACTCAACCGCGATAAAGTTGCCAGCGGAGGGGATATACGTCAATCCCAACGTATCAAAACCCTGGGTCAACTGCTTCATACCCTCGGCATTGACTTGCCTGCCCTGCTGCAAATACTCATCATCAGCCAACACAGCCTGTGCAGCCGCCAAAGCCATAGAGTTCACATTAAATGGTGCACGCACTCGATTTAACACATCGGTAATTTCAGGGGACGCAATCGCATAACCAACTCTTAAAGCCGCCAAACCATAAGCCTTGGAAAAAGTACGCGTTACAATCAGATTGGGATAGTGCTTAAGCAACGCCACACCATCTACCGAATCATCATCGCTGGCTTCTACATATTCAAAATACGCCTCGTCTAAAACCACAACTACATTGGCTGGCACCTTATCTAAAAAATTAACCAGCGAGGCCTCGTCAACCACGGTACCGGTAGGATTGTTGGGGTTAGCAATAAAAAGCAGCTGGGTATCATCAGCAATGGCATCGGCCATAGCATTCAGATCATGCCCCCAGTCTTTGGCTTTGGTGACAATCGAACGGCCGCTACAGGCTTGAATCGCCAAGGGGTAAACAATAAAAGCGTGCTGGGAATAAACGGCAGATTTTCCCGGCTCTATATAAGCACGGGTAATCAGTTCTAATACATCATTGGAACCGTTGCCCAAGGTGATTTGCTCAGCAGCAACACCCAACTTATTCGCCAGGGCCGCCTTAAGCTCAAAACCATTACTATCGGGATAACGGGCAATCTCAGCGGCCGCCTTATCCACAGCCGCCAATACGTTAGGGCTGGGCCCCAGAGGGTTTTCATTGCTGGCCAGCTTCACGATATGCTTAAGCCCCAGCTCACGCTGCAACTCTTCAATCGGCTTGCCCGCCTGATACGGACTTAAACCCTGCACGCCCTGATTGGCCAAAGCGATATAATCACAACTCACTTGTTATCTCCAACGGGTAAAAGCGGCATATTGTAAAGCAATGCGCCCTGACAGGCGACTGCCTATAGGCTGGCGTTTTTTAAACCCATAAAAAAACCAGCCCTTGGGCTGGTTCTTTATACATTCATTGCGCAGCTAAGGCCGAAGGCTTAGACGCGTTTTCTCGCGATGGTTAAACCAATCAGGCCTAACGCTAATAACGCGATGGAACCTGGCTCAGGTACATTCTGGATTTTGACGCGCAGAATCATATCCTGGTAATCATCATCGGAGCTACCTGAGATATTTAAGTCTTCCCAACCAATAATATACGTATCGGCTTCACCGACTATCTCAAAAATAGCCATCTGGTGGCGGCCATCATTAAGAAGGCTGTCACTATACATAATGCCAGGATTTCTATCCGGCCCATTGGAATCAATATAGAAACCAAAGTCGGTAACAACACCCAAGTCAAAGGACGCTTCAGCACCATTGGTATCAGCACCAGAAAATAACTGGGTCATACCACTGCCATCATCAATACCGGTGTAGTATCCAAAAGTGGTCCGAGTTTCGTAGCCGGCAACTTCCTCAAGAATAACGCTGACTGCGCCAGTACCAGAAAAGGTGGCTATATCGACCTGGTTTAGCACGGCCGTTTCAGATCGCGCGCCAAGAACATTACCAACCAATAGATCAGTACCATCCCATGAAGAACCAAAACTGATCGGGTTTGTATCCAGAAAATTGACCGTAAATGCAGCGGCATTGAATGAGCATGCGGCCGCCAGCAGGCCTGTAATGATATGTTTCACTTTTTTACTCCTTAATCTCTAACAACTTAACTAAATTCTGGGCTAGTCGTTAACCCATAGCTACAGAGAGTAAAGCAAAAGTCAGGCCAACATATAATCACCATTAAAATCAATAACTTAAAAGACCATCGAAAAGCAAAGTGATATTGTTCGTAAACAATTTCGACAAGCTGTTACAGGTAAGTTAATGCCCCTATAGCAGCCCGGACTTAATAAATTCAGCCAGCACCTTCACTGCCCGGTTATTCGTATTGTCCATCTGCTTAAGGCTAATTCCCACAGTCCCCAATACCGGCAGGTGTTTTGATTGCTCAATAATCGCCAATGAATCGGGCACGGTACTTCTGGCCAGCACAGTCACCCCCAAACCCTCATCAATGGCCGCCTGGATACCGGTTAGGTCAGGAATGGTATAGACAATACGGCAGCTACGCTTGGCCTTGCCCAGCACCCTTAACGCCCGCTGGCGGTAGATACAGCCACTGGGAGCCGCCACCAGGGGTAGCGTTTCCTGGCTATGGGCACGGGAGCTGGCACTGCTTACCCAGACCAACTCATCCGTCTTGATATAGTTTTTGATGGAACGACGCTGTTGCGCACTGACCTTATCGTGCAAAGCCAGAATTAAGTCGTATTCATTGCGCTGGTCGTCGGACAGCAGATTGCGGCTGAGGTCGCAGTTCACCTCAAGCGTGACGTCCGGGTAGGCCTTGGCAAAACGGCTGACAATTTTAGGCAGCAAGGTAATGGCAAACTCGCTGGGAATACCAAAGCGAATACGGCCACTGACCGGCGGGCTGGAGAAGTAACCCACCGCCTCATCATTTAACGATAAAATCTGCCGGGCATACGTCAGCAGCGACTCCCCGGCCGGGGTCAGCTCAAGCTTGGGGCTATCACGATCCATCAGGCTGCGGTCCAGTAATTGCTCCAGCTTTTTTAACTGCTGGCTAATGGCTGGCTGGGTTCTGCCAAGCTTATCGGCAGCAGCGGTAAAACCACCCTCCTCATTAATTACCACAAAGGAACGCAGCATTTCTATTGGCAGGTTTTTCATTCACCCCTCCCCTTTATTGTCACTATAGACCCTAACGGGCTCACTATAACAAAATCTTATCAAAGGATAATAATTATTAATTTCTGTTATGCCTGACGCAAAGCTATGATGACCGCCCTGTTATCCAGCAAAGCAAGGTATCTATTCATGACAGACCAAGACCTTCTGCAAACGCCACTGAACGACCTGCATATTGAACTGGGCGCAAAAATGGTCCCTTTCGCGGGTTATAGCATGCCTGTGCAATACCCACTGGGCGTACTTAAAGAGCATTTACATACCCGCGAACAGGCCGGACTATTTGACGTCTCCCATATGGGGCAGGTCCGTATTAAAGGAGCCGGTATCACTGAAGCCCTGGAAAAGCTGGTACCGGTCGATCTGGCGACCCTGGCTCTGTTTAAACAAACCTATGCGGTACTCACTAACGAAGCTGGCGGTATTCTCGACGACTTGATTATTACCCGCTGGGCTGAAGATGAGTTTTTTCTTGTGGTGAATGCTGGCTGCAAGCAACAGGATATCGCCCACCTGCAACAGCACCTACCTGGCTTTGAGCTTGAAGTGATGGATAATCACGCCCTACTGGCATTGCAGGGGCCACAGGCAAGATCGGTAATGGATGAATTGCTCCCCGCTGCCACCGAGCTACGCTTTATGAGTGGCTGCTTCGACAGCATTGAACTGGATGGTGATAGCACCGAGTGTTTTATCACATGTTCAGGCTATACCGGTGAAGACGGCTATGAGATTTCAGTCCCTGCGGATAAAGCCTGCGCTCTGGCGAGAAAACTTTTATCCTTTGAACAGGTAGAAGCCATTGGTCTGGGTGCCAGGGACTCACTGCGCCTTGAAGTCGGTTTATGCCTTTACGGTCATGATATGAATACCGAGACCACCCCCATAGAGGCCGGATTAATTTGGTCCATCAGTAAATCACGTCGTGCCGGTGGTGAAAAAGCGGCGGGCTTTATAGGCGCTGAAGCCATCCTTCAACAAATCGCCGATGGCGCTCCACGTAAACGGGTTGGCTTGCAAATTTCAGGGCGCGCTCCCGCCCGTGAAGGCGCCGAACTGGTTAATACGCAAGGCCATGTTATCGGCCAGATCACTAGCGGCGGCTTTGGTCCCTCCTTGGGCGGTCCGGTAGCGATGGGCTATGTCGAAACCGAATACGCTGCTATAGGCACACAGATCTTTGTGCTGCTAAGGAAAAAACAAATTCCTGTTGAAGTCGTGAAGATGCCCTTTATGCCCCAGAACTATGTACGTTAAGCGTTAAAACCGGTGGAATATATTCCACCCTACACAAGCCGTAGGGTGGATTGCAATCCACCAAAGCAAACAACGAACAATCATTAAAAACACCGGAGAACTCCATGCTAAATAACAACGCATCCCTTTTAGAGCTGGAAGCCCATGACGAATTTATTCAACGTCATATTGGCCCCGACGACCAGCAACAACAGGATATGCTACAAGGGCTTGGGGTTAATTCTCTGGATGAATTAATCAGCAGCACCGTTCCCGCCAATATCCTGCGGGAAAAAGCGATGGATTTACCGCCGCCAAAAACCGAAAGCGAAGCACTGGCAGAACTCAAAGCACTGGCCGCTCAAAATACCGTGATGACCAATATGATTGGCCAGGGCTACCACCCCACCAAAACACCCAACGTTATTTTACGTAATGTGTTGGAAAACCCGGGCTGGTATACCGCCTATACACCGTACCAGCCGGAAATAGCACAAGGTCGCTTGGAGGGCCTGCTTAACTACCAACAAATGGTCATGGACTTAACCGGTATGGAACTGGCTAACGCCTCAATGCTGGATGAAGGCACCGCCGCTGCCGAAGCGATGGCACTATTAAAACGCGTGAACAAAAAAAACCGCGCCAACCAATTTTTTGTGGCCAATGATTGTCACCCACAAACTATTGCCGTATTAAAAACCCGCGCTGAAACCTATGGCTTTGAATTAGTCTTTGGCGAAGCTGAAGAACTGGTCGGGCAAGAAGTGTTTGGTGCTCTGCTGCAATACCCCGGTACCTACGGTCATATCACCGACCTCGGCAGTTTGATCGAACAAGCCCACGGGCAAAATACCTTAGTGGTTGTCGCCGCCGATATTATGAGCCTGGTACTACTTACCCCTCCCGGCGAATTAGGTGCCGATATCGTCGTAGGCAATAGCCAACGCTTCGGTGTACCCATGGGCTTTGGTGGCCCCCACGCGGCTTTTTTTGCCACCAAAGATAAATACAAACGCTCTACTCCTGGCCGTATTATCGGCGTCTCTATTGACCGCCATGGCAACCAGGCCTTACGTATGGCCATGCAAACACGGGAACAACATATCCGCCGTGAAA
The DNA here is from genome assembly GCF_002117105.1 of Oceanicoccus sagamiensis. Classification (GTDB taxonomy): domain Bacteria; phylum Pseudomonadota; class Gammaproteobacteria; order Pseudomonadales; family Dasaniaceae; genus Oceanicoccus; species Oceanicoccus sagamiensis. The sequence goes on from NZ_CP019343.1 coordinate 361,182, forward strand.
AGGCCACCAGTAATATTTGTACTGCGCAGGCTTTGCTGGCGATTATGGCCAGCTTCTATGCGGTTTATCATGGGCCTGAAGGCTTAACAACCATCGCCAACCGTATTCACCGCCTCACCAATATTCTGGCTAACGGTTTAAATAAGCTTGGCCTGACACCTGAGAATAGCGACTGGTTTGATACACTCACTTATCAGGTAGACGATCAACAAAGCGATATTATTGAACGCGCTGTTAGTGCCGGTATTAACCTGCGCATTATCGCCGAAGATCGTGTCGCCATTAGCCTGGACGAGACCACCACCCGTGACGAGATCGAAACCCTATGGGCTGTCATGTCTGGCAATAATATCGATTTCAGTATTGAATCTATTGATGTAGAAACAGCCAACCACTCTCCTATTCCAGAAAAAAATCGTCGCAGCAGTGACTTTTTAACCCACCCCGTTTTTAACCAGCATCATTCAGAAACTGAAATGCTGCGCTATATGAAGCGCTTGGAAAGCAAAGATATTGCCCTTAACCATTCTATGATTGCGTTAGGCTCTTGTACCATGAAGCTAAACGCTACCGCGGAAATGATCCCTATTACCTGGCCAGAATTTGGCAGCATGCACCCCTTTGCGCCGCAGTATCAGGCACAGGGTTATCTGACAATGTTTAAGCAGTTAGAAAAAATGCTGATTGAAGCCACCGGCTATGATGCCATTTCTTTGCAACCTAACTCCGGTGCTCAGGGTGAATACGCCGGTCTATTAGCCATTAAAAAATACCATGAAAGCCGCGGTGATTTTAATCGCGATGTCTGCCTAATCCCCAGTTCTGCCCACGGCACCAACCCAGCCAGTGCCGCCGTTGCCGGTATGCGCGTCGTCATCACCGAATGCGATGCCAACGGCAATGTGGATATGGCCGATCTAAAAGAGAAAGCAGAACGCCATGCCGATGATCTGGCAGCACTGATGGTCACCTACCCCTCTACCCACGGAGTCTTTGAAGAAAGTATTACTGATATCTGCGATTTGATTCACGAGCACGGCGGTCAGGTTTATGTCGATGGCGCCAACCTGAATGCACTAGTCGGTATTGCGGCCCCGGGTAAATTTGGCGCGGATGTTTCTCATATCAACCTGCATAAAACCTTTTGTATTCCCCATGGCGGCGGTGGCCCCGGTATGGGTCCAATTGGTGTTGGCAAACACCTTGCCCCATTCTTACCCAACAACCCGGCGCAACCGATTGAAGGTTTGGCTATTGATAACGATACTGTGTCTTCTGCCTCATGGGGCAGCGCAGCGATTCTGCCAATCTCATGGATGTATGTAGCAATGATGGGTGAAGAAGGCTTAAAGAAAGCTACCCAAGTAGCCATACTAAGCGCCAACTATATTGCCAAAAAGCTCTCCGATCATTACCCGGTGCTTTATACCGGCAGAAACGATCGTGTAGCCCATGAATGTATTATTGATATGCGCCCGTTAAAAGAAGCCACCGGTATCAGCGAAGAAGATGTGGCAAAGCGTTTAATGGACTTTGGTTTTCACGCCCCAACCATGTCATTCCCCGTACCGGGCACCTTGATGATTGAACCCACCGAAAGTGAACCCAAGGAAGAACTGGATCGCTTTATTGAAGCCATGGTCACCATCAGAAAAGAAATTGCCCAAGTCGAAGCCGGAGAACTGGAAGAAAATGATAACCCATTAAAAAATGCTCCTCATACCTCAATGGAGGCAACATCGTCTGACTGGGAACACGCCTATACACGAGAGCAAGCGGTATTTCCTGTAGGCAGTGATAATAAGTTTTGGCCGCCGGTGGCTAGAATTGATAATGTGTTTGGTGATAGAAATCTGGTTTGCTCTTGCCCTTCTATTGACAGTTATCGAGAGGAATAGTTTTTTTGTCGGTTTTGAATAAAGATTGTGAAAGGGATTTCTAAGATTGTGAATTTAATAAAGATTGTGAAAACAGCCCTCCGATCAAATAGTCCTTTTTGATGTCCGCTACCTAATCAGCAGCGGACATTAGCTTATTTACATTACGCATAATATAAATTGACCACTCCTGACCCCATAAGAGATATTCATTTAAATGAAAGATATATATTGCCTGTCGAAACTCTTTATCAAAAAACCATTGATATGTTACGCATAAACGGGATAATAAAAAGCATAAAAATTAAACAATACTAATAAAAAATTCTCTCTAGCTTGATGATAAGGATATACACCATGTTTAACTATACCCTAGCCCTAGTGGGCCTATCACTTTCAGTTTTTGCCAATGCGGCTTTATACGACCGTGGCAATGGCTTGCTCTATGATGATGAACTAAACATCACGTGGTTACTCGACTTTAATTACGCTAAAACAAGTGGTTACCACACCACCGGTTATATGACTAGAGAAGATGCTAAAACATGGGTTGAGGCATTGGATTATGGCGGCTACCAAGGCTGGCGGTTACCTACGCAGACTAACGGTGCTTACGGCAACAGCTCTTATGAAATAGGGGAGTTGGGGCATTTGTATAATTTCACCCTCGGTAACCAGCGTCAAGATTGGAATGATCCTAACGATTGGTGTGAAGAGATTGAATATGACTACTACGAGTGTGGTTATGACACTGCGATGGAAAACGATAGCTTTACCGACCCGATTACAGGACAAACCATCAGTTTTGGCCTTCTAGCTTATGAAAGTTATAAGTCTTTTCAATATGGAGATTTGCGTGAAGGCAGTAGAGATTATCATATCCAAGGCTTTGGTTTTTATGATGGGGCTGAATTCACTGCAAATACCCAATACGGTGGTGGTTATTTAGCTTGGGCTGTTCATGATGGAGATATAGCGGCAGTCCCAGTGCCTGGAGCTGTATGGTTATTTGGTTCAGCTCTAGCTGGTCTGGCTGGCTTTAAGCGCAAAAAATAACAACAAATATACGATACTTTAAAGAGTCCCTTCGGAAAAGGATCCCTTCGGAGCCTTTTTTGATGCTCTCTAATAACTCATCACCGATCATCATAGGCGCTATCATGCCGGGCCATAATGTCGGAGGCTATGGTCTTGATGTCAGTGACATAGCCATGTTCGTAGTCATAGGTAGCCAGATCAACATTGAATATCGCCTGTAACCAGACCAACTGGCTCAACTTAACCAACATAGTTTCGGGGTGACCCAACTGATCTTTGTAAATACCCAAACGACCTCCAGCAGTAATTAATGTATCTACTTCCGGCAGGTTACCCTGATCGTATAATCGGTAGAGCTCGACTGCGCTCTCGCCATAGGGAATACAAAAAAACGAGTTGTCAGGGTAAGCCGCTCGTAGCTCGTCAATAATCGCACTGTGGAAGTGGGGGTGGCCGTCAACCAAAACGGATTCATAGGCATCAAAATCCATTGTCTCTGGGTAGATAGGCCAGGGTAAAGCGATAAAAAATTTGGTGTCCGGATTCTGCTCCAGTGCATAGTCCACCCAATTCCTATAACCTTCCAGGGTGGGATAATCAGGATGATAGGTCATACCAAAGAGTTCGATATCACCGGCGTCGAGTATGGCCTGTATCTCAGCTCGTTTGGAAGGGTTTACCCAAAGCCCCTGAGGAGATCCCGTGGCCCCTCCTGACATAACCACCTGCTGGGTATGACCTTCAATACCAACACTCTCCACATGTTCGGGCATACCCTCTGCCACTGGCCGAAAAAAACTGTGCCCGGCAAACAGTGCGTTGTATCCCCCCCTGACGCTATCCTCAACGGGGTCTATGGGGTTATCTGGAGTACTGGAACCTGAACTAGATCCGCCACCGCATGCGGTTAATATCACCGCTAGAAGAAGCGTCAACCAAGATTGGACTGCTATGGTAAGTGAGGGTAAGTACTGCATCGGCATAACCTCAAGGGCACAATAGTTTTATTAAAGTTACCAGTCTGAAACATCGGTAAAATTTTACATGTAACGGGTAGACACTCTAGTTGGTAATTATACCTATATAGGTTATTCAGGGTAAAAATAATCGACTAAGGGTCATAACAGCCACTAAGATTAGCACTGTGTTTCACAAGGTTAATTAAATACCCGTCTCTCCACCTACTACGGTTTAGTATCGCTTTCACACCCTTTATTCAAAATCGATATTTTTCTTCATACATAGCAAATCAAGATAGAAACACATCAAACGGGCCTGTGGCCCATTTTTACTTTAGACCCCATTGACTCGTAAAGGAGCCGCCACAACCGACACACCTTAACTTGTATGTATCGATCTCTCAGTACTTATTGGAGCTAATGTAAAAGGCCCGGTAGTGGCGGGGTTTTGCGACTCATGGTAGCGCTGCTTCGCGTTCCATACTTTGATATAGCGATAAAACGGCACTGTAGGATAGAGATGATGCACCAGATGATAATTCTGATAAACAAAGATCGGCGTTAACAACCACTCCAGCCCAACACGATTTGAGGTACTGCGAAAAGGGTCGTCGGTAGCGTGTGTCTGATGCGGATAGTGAGGCAAATAATCAAACACCCAAATAATGAAAAACTTGGCTATTCGCGTCGGGATAAAGAAAAGCAATACATAATACTCCAACCACCCCACCAGAGTGAACGCAGCAATAACCAGCCCCCAAAAAGCATCGCCAGATAAAATTCTATACGCTCACTTTTCCGCCTTTTGTTAAATACCTCAGGCTTTAAATAATACTTGAAATAGATTACGTCAAATGTCATCCACTTAAACGGTAGCAACCACACTGGCCCAATACTTAGACTTACATCAGGGTCTTTGGCTGGATCATTGGTGAACCGATGATGCTGCATATGAACGCAGCGAAACACCGGCAGTAATGGCGCTGGCTCTAGCAGCAAAATACCTGCCCTACCAAGCCAGTCGTTTAATAGGGAGTTGGAGCTAACTGCGCGATGTGCTGCTTCGTGAACCACAGCAAAAGACATATAAGAAGCGGTGGCATTAAGCATAATTGCCCAAAACAGAGACAATGCACCCTCCATATAGGCGAATGTTACGATGCCAAACAGCGTGTAGGCTGCCAACAACAGCACGATAGTAGGCCAGGTAATAGCTGGTCGCCGTAACAGCCTTTTAAAACCTTCTGGATCATCACTATGGTCAGAATTTCCAGGCTTCTCATTCATCTTTTTATCCTATTGGCTACCGCGGTGATCACTGCCCCTATTATTCAAATAATTGCATTTGTCATACAGAACAGAGAGTGACAACAGGGGGACAAATAGTGACAAAAAGCCTGATGCAGGCTTATACTCATGGCTGTATTTCTTCAACCCCCCTCTCACTGTGATACCTATTGCGAGTTGAGCACCTATGCCAAGTCACAAACACCCATCTTCCAGCTATGTTCGTATTCTGTTTCGGCATTTACGGCTCAATGAAGAAAACAGTGCAGCCTATTTTAACGACACAAAGGTGTCGTATAAAACATTAATGACCTTAGATGGAGCGATTCCCCCGATGAGATGGCCCAAATTTATCGAAATGCACAAGTTATCTCCAAGCTAGAAGATTTGGGCTTATTAGTCGGGGCCCAGCTACATATTTCAACCCACGGCCCGCTAGGTGTAGCTGCTTTTAGTGCCCCTGACCTTCGAGCCGCATTGACCTTATTTGCCAAATACAGCCAGACCAGAGCAGAATTTTTTAAGGTGTCCATCAAAGAGAACACTGAGGGGCTAAGGGTAATTTTCTCTGAAACTTTCGATCTGGATGATCTGCGCGTATTTATTCTGGAAACGGCATTAATAGGTCTCTTCTCTTCTATCACGTCTTTCGTTGGGGCCGGTCAGTTTAAAGGACAAGTCAAATTTTCTTATGCGAAACCAAGCTATTGGCAGAAGTACCAACAACACTTTGGTGAGCATATAAAATTCAATCAAGCAACGACAGAAATTATCGTTTCAGAAGCTATTTTGTCGACGCCATCTCCCGTTACCGACCCAGTTATGCACCAAGAGGCCGTGGCTATTTGCGAACGGCAACTCAAAGAAATTCAAGCCGGTGAAGCAGAAAGTCGTGTTATATCGACTGAAGAGACAGTGTCAGCACTGATATTTGAAAATCCAGGCAGGATATGGACTTTAAACGAGGTGGCGAAAAAGTTACATACAAGCCCGCGCACACTGATTCGAAAGTTGGAGTCGGAAGGAACAAAATTCCAGAACGTTCGCGATGAACTGGCCAAAAAACAAGCCGCCAACTATCTGAGCGATGCCAGTTTATCTGTCGAAAGTATCGGGCATTTAATGGGCTTTAGTGACGTCTCCAGCTTTAGGCGTAGCTTCAAGCGCTGGTTTGGAGAAACACCATCACAATATATCGCCAGAATCAGAAGGGGCTCAAGCTAGAGTAGCTTCCAACTTAAACGTCATACTAAAGACACTGAAGGTCGCTAAACTCGTCCATCAACGCTCCCCAATTAAATGGTTGTTATCATTTTCTTCATACTGGCAAATCAAAATGGAAAACAATCAAACGGGCTTATGGCCCGTTTTTATTGTTGACCCATACCGTTCAGCCCTTGCATCACTAACAACGACTTGTTGAGCTTGGTAATCTGAGTAATACTCTCAATATAAAACGAGAATAAGTGGAGATAAACGTGAAAACAACTATCAAACTAGCCTGTATAGCCGTTATAGCCATTTCCCAGATGGCAACTGCCGTCGAAAAAGCCACCGAGCTACCCCCACAAACCCTGTTTACAAACGTCAATATTTTTAATGGCGTGGATAACAAACTCTATGACAACCACTTTGTGTTGATAGAGAAAAACAAGATCAAGACAATCTCAGCCACAGCCATTAAAACCAATAAAGATGCCACCGTTATTGACGGTGGTGGCCGCACTTTGATGCCAGGCTTGATTGATGCTCACGTCCATTTAAACCTGCAATATTTAAATAACCCGGCAGCCATTGATGGTGTCAGCAATATGACCTGGGAAGAAATCGGCGCGATGGCCTATGATGCCTCTCAGGAATATCTGTATTCAGGTTTTACGACAGTACGTGACTTGTGTGGCATGCATGACGGTATGCGTAAACATATTGAAGCGGGTACTTTAATTGGCCCACGTATCTATCTTGCAGGTGCCTGTATTTCACAAACGTCGGGGCATGGTGATTGGCGGACTAACGCTCAGGTTATTGGTGATGATGGTAATAAAGTGGGGCAGGTGCAGGCTTTGGGTATTGCCACCCTCGCCGACGGTGCTGATGAAGTGTTAAAAGCCTGTCGCAACAACCTGGCTGGTGGCGCTGACTTCTGCAAAATGATGGCAGGTGGCGGTGTAACCTCTATGCGCGACCCCATCCATTCATTTCAAGGCACGCCTGATGAACTAAAGGCCATGGTTACGGCTACAACCCAGTGGGATACCGTCGGTGCGGTTCACGCCTATCATGATGGTTCGGTGATCAACGCTATCAAAGCTGGCGTTATGTCGATTGAGCACGGTAATTTAATGGCGCAGAAATCAACCTTTAAACTAGTCAAGAAAAAAGGCGCCTTTGTGGTGCCAGCGATGGCGGGGTTTTCTGACCAATTATTAAAACACCCCCAATATGGTAACCCTGACCTGCCATTACGCGCCAAGGTTGAAACCATTATCAAGAACTATGATAACTGGGTGAAGCTGGCCAATGAGACAGGCATTAATATAGGTTATGGCACAGACGTTGTTGTTTCCACTAAAGCAGCTTCGCGGGGTATCCGTGACTTTCAGATGGGCCAATTTGCTGAAGGTTTCGGTAACTTTAAAACCTTGAAGGCGATGACATCGGACAATGGCAGATTAATGGCTTTAACCGGAAAGAATAACCCCTACCCTGCAACACTGGGTGTCATAGCTGCAGGCGCCTATGCTGATATTATTCTGGTGGATGGCAATCCGCTGAAGGATTTAACCGTACTTGGTGCCAGCTTTGATATGTGGGCGCCTCCACGCGCACAGCGTACGATCAAAACCATTCCATTGGTTATGAAAGACGGTAAGGTTTTTCATAATAGCTTGTAAAACACGACTGCCTCTCGGTGCGGTATAGACTCCTGATCAATATCAACTGTAGTCAGTCATAACAAGAAGCAATGATCATCAAGGCTACTTCGGTAGCCTTAATAGCTTTTGACTGATATCCCCTAAAGCGCTAAACAGCGCAGTAGAGTATGTCGGAAGCAAACTTTACAGCCAGCCGAATAACAGGCATATTAAGCCACTAAAAATAATAACAAGGGATATGTCATGTTTTTCACACAATCAACCCGCTATATAACTCTCTTTATCTTGCTCGGTCTAACAACAGCCTCTCAAGCGTCTTATTATGATGCCGAACAGAATCTTGAATTCCATGCACTGTCTAGTGAGCTGACACCTAATGCCAATTGGCGGATTGCCACTGGCACTGAAGTCTATGCGCTTTTTTATGGGCAGCAGGTAAACTATGATCAGCCGGCCCTTTTTAGGCAGCAAACAGCCGATGCCATCCTCGCGCTTGGTGGTACGGTAAATAGTGGTGAGGTCAGCTGTGGCGGGCAAGACTGCGAGGCAATAATCACTGCTTGCAACCAGCTTCCCTTTTTACCCGAGTGTGAAACATTAGTCGTGACTGGAGGCGAGTATATTTTACCCGGCCTGGCCTATGATGAAGAAGGCTTGGCCGGCAACTACTTATCCCTGTATGAAATTTCTGGCTCATACAGTGACCTGGATGGCGACGGACTTTGGGTTAACAACTTAATCTCTCCCGCGGCGGCTTTAGACTATCAGTGTGAATTTACTGACTGTTCAAATCTTAATGGCCCTGTGGCTTATGTAAATGAGGTTCCCGTTCCAGCAGCGGCATGGTTATTTGGTTCAGCCCTGTTAAGCCTGGTTGCTTTAAAACGCAATCAGTAGGCTTTGCTAAAGCGTATTTTGTAAGGCTACTCTGGTAGCCTTTTTTAATTCTGTGGTACTCCGACAGCGGCAGAACGGCCTCGAGACTCGATAAGAACCAAGGTTTTTTAATACCCGCTTTAGGACGGGGATTCATACATATTATTCCATTGCAGCGCTCTGCAAGCTTCTAAACCAGATAATGCCACGCTTATCCTTTAAAACGGACAGTACTTTTAAAACCAACAGTACTTTGTTTTAAGACAATAAACACAGAGTAAAAAAAAGAGTAGTTACTTTTTATCAAATGGTCGATGATAAGCAGGTCTTATGGAGTAGCTTATGAACGATATCCTGGGGTCACCCACTCTTTTGTTAATTGGCGCGGCGCTGATCATTTTGCCATTGGCCACCTATGCAGGCTATTTGTTATATCAATTGTCCATTAATCAACAGCGTGAGCGCGAGCAAGCTGACCAGCTTGCTGAAAAGGAACAAGCTGGGCAACAGCAAGCCCGTCAGAGTATCCAGATCATGTTGCGAGCGTTAGCGGCGAAGCAAATGTCCATGACTGAAGCGGCGATTCGTATTGTCGCTATTGGTCGACGACTGCCCGACGATGAACAGGCTTTGCACTATCAGTCGTTTCGCCATCTCGCCGAAGCCACCGCACATATCCCGATTCTCGACGGCTGGAAAGCCCTGCCAATAGAGGATCAGCAGCGCTTTGACCGCGAACGTGAACAACTGGAAGCCAAGCATGCCAATGCCATTGATCTGGCAACGCAAACGCTACTGAATAACACGCAGCTACATTAACCCTGCCATCCCACGGCTTAAGGCCAGGCTACGGTTTGTTGCTAAAGCCTGCGATAAAAACACTAGCGGCGCAGTATTGTCTTGAGCCAGCCCTAATCACTAACCGATCACTCCAACTGATCCAGCTAGCGGGATACTTCGTAAAATCGACTGGTGTTCGATTTAAAATAAGCCGATCTGTTCGCATAAAGCGGCATATCCCCCGGTAAGGAATAACATTATGTACAACCACTTAATACTCACTTTTCGCAGCCTGATATCACCCGTGCTATTAGCATCCATATTGATACTATCGCTGCTTCCTATGGTCAGCCACGCGGGCCTGCACCTAAGCAAAGAGCCACTTAAAAGCAAACTGCCTCCCGCCAAAGTTATCCCGGCTGATGCAGCGTATATTCCTACGGTTTTGGTCACTGGCTCAAACCGGGGTATTGGCTTAGAACTGGTTAAACAGTTTGCGGCCAATGGCTGGAATGTGATTGGCACAGCGCGCAAACCAGCAAAGGCCAAAGCACTGAATGCATTGGCAGCGGATAATGACAATGTCGCCGTTGTTCAGCTCGATGTGACCAACGCCGACTCTATCGCCGCGATGGCCAAGACGCTTGAAGGCCAGCCAATTGATGTATTACTTAATAATGCGGGCGTATATGGTAATAAAGAGAAACAAAATTTTGATACTCTGGATGCCGATGAATTTAACTTCGTCATCAATGTTAATGCCCTTGGGCCAATGAAAGTCTCTCAGGCACTGTTGCCCAACATTAGAGCGGGCCAGCAGAAAAAGATTCTCGCTATGGGCAGTGGCTTAGGCTCCATGGCGATTGGGGGGCGTCGCGGTGGTAGTTACTGGTACAAAATGAGTAAGTCAGCGCTGCATATGGGTATGCTGGCAATGCGCTCTGAACTAAAGGATGAAGGGATTATTGTACAATTAATCGCTCCGGGAATTGTACAAACCGACCTGCTAAGAGCCTCGACCGATAAAGATATGGGTATCCCCGCCGCAGCCAGTGTTGAAGGCCTGCTAAGGGTGGTGGATAGTATTACTATGAAGACCCGAAATAAAATGATTAACTACAATGGCGCTACCTTGCCATGGTAAGCACGGCTTACAGGTAGAGTTAAGTGACCTAAAAAGGAGCTCACCGCTCCTTTTTTATTGTCTGTAAATGTACCGCCTTAATTGCCTGGGATAAAAGAGACTATTGATCTTTTTGACAGAATTAGTCCTAATCTCTATGGTGTAACACGGTTTAATTTTTATCCCTTTATGATAGCCGGAAAGCCCCTATGATCGAACAACGAAACGTTTTAATCAGCCTGTTAGCCCTGATCACTATTTTTTTGGGTCAGGCACTTTCTCGCACCATTAATCGAGTGATTGTCGAATCCATCAATGACTGGATGCTAGTGGGTTTTATCGCCGTTGGCATTGCGGGTGTTATTGTGCTGGCAACCCAGATTAATACGCCTGGTATAAAAGGCACGTTGAGTGGGTTTATTGCAGGCCTGTTAATTTGGCGAGGTTTTGTTGATGGCCCTATGCGCGTATTTGCTGAAATATTTTCGATGGGGGCGATTGATTTTGGCGGTTTTCCCTTAAGCGGGCGCTATGCCTTATTGATGTCCACCCTGCCGGTTATGTTAGCTATGTTGGTGCTCTATGGTTTGTTAAGCCAGGAAACCCGCTGTAACTTTATGCGCTTTACGCTGCGCTGCCTGCGCTGGTCACCGGGTAAACCCACACCGGCTATGCCGCGCAGTGTTGCAAGAATTACCGCTGTTGAAACGGTGTTTGTGCAATGGGGGATTTTCCTGCTGTTTTTATTTTTGGGCGGCGCCCTTAGCAGCCCCTTTTATATTGCCATGCTGGTCTGGCTGGTTTATCTACTCTATCAATTACTCAAACTCAGTCAGGTAGATTATGCCTTCCGCTATGCGATTCCCGTGTGCGTGATTCTATTTTCACTGGTTGAGGTGGGCGCGTTCTTTGGCTTATATCCTGAACCCTGGCAAAAACCCGCTGAGTACCCGGTGACCATTGCGGTTATGTCCATAGTGTTTATTGGTTGCTTGTTTCAGCTAGTGAAGATGCAGAAAACCAAGACTTAATATTGGCTGAGTGATAAAAGATAACAAAAAGGCTACCTAAGTAGCCTTTTTTAATACTGAATTTACCAACACGATTAGCGTTAACTCCAATCGGTTTGGAATAAAATATCGGCATATTTTTTATCGATTCTCTCGAAGATACCTGGCGACCCTTGTTTTAAATTGGTTCGGTTCTTTTCAGGGAAGTTTTCAACACCGCCCTCTTCCGGGAGTTGCAGTGTCGCATCAATAATCACTTTCACATTGGTTTTCTTATCCAGTGAACCCGGGTCAAGTATCAGGGTTTTATAGGTATCAATATGCGTAGCCGTATCCATACGCCAACGGGTCGAGATAGCATTTAGCACTTCCAAGCGGTTATAGACATCAACATCGTCATCGACAATCACAATAACCTTGGCAATGGGGGCAACTTTCATCAAAAACCTTGCCATGCGCTTTGCCTGTTTTGGTTTCGTCTTTTTGATGCTGATCCAGTAAGTGCCTAACGCACCGGTAATGGTGGCGAAGTCGGTGGTGTATTTAAATACATTTTGCAGGTCTGCCAAGATCATGCCGTTATCAGGAGCGGTCAAAATACCACCGGCTACGGACGTAAAAGAATTCACCACCCAAGGGTCTTTTCTATGGGTAATGGAAGTAATACGCATACTGTAGTTTTCTTCCTTTTTATCGCCCATATAACCAAACAGCTCATGGTAAGGACCTTCAGGTGCCATCTCATCTAAAAGCACTTCACCCTCGATAATAATTTCAGCATGTGCCGGTACCATATGATGGGTGGTTTCACCTTTAACAACTTCAATCGCCTGGCCCCCAAGACCGCCAGCCAGAGCGTATTCATCGACAGGGTCAGAGGTGCGTCGAATAGGAATCTGGCCACCCGATACCGTCCAGGTCAAGGGATCCTGACCGACAGCCAGCGCAATAGGCACGGTTTTTTCACCACGCTTTTTAGCGGCCTGAAACATTTTCCAACCGGTTTGACCCGGTTCGGAGTTAACCATTAAGCGGTCTTTACCCTTTATCTGGCAACGGTAAATAGCCAGGTTATAGCCCAACTCAGGGTCAGAGGTGATCACCGTGGCGGTATTAATATAACGACCGGCATCGGCCGGGTTACCCTGAATAAACTGGAACTTGGTGATATCAATTTCGTCGCCCGTTAACACCACCTCTTTACAAGGGGCTTGTTCACGGCTGATTTCTTTGGGGGGAATTTCAGGGTACTTAAATTTGTTCTCCCGGTACATTTTCATACAATGCTCACGGGCTTTTTTGAACGAGCGAATGGGACAGTCCGGGTCAGGCTCTATGCCCAAAGCAATACAATTGGTATGGCCATTGGCAGTATGGTTGGCCAGCAACTTGCCGTTGATCCAGTCACCATCCACTTTGACCTGATCAGCAGCAACACAGGGCGTATGTGGCACACCAAATTGATCCACCAGACGGTACAGTAAACCTGGGAATTCATAGCTTGAGCTATCGTACTGGCCCATATTCACTACAAGGTTGCGGTCTTCCAAAGCCGTATAGTAATCTCTGAGGCTTTTATAGGGCCCAAGCTTTGAAGTCCCAACACCCGGACGTTGACTGCCCGCTAGTGGCGCACAGGCACTGACGACTGTAGCACTCGCAGCCAGCACCGGCAAAGCTAAACTTTTGGAAATAAAATCACGACGAGACTCGTCAGCGTTGGAGTTAGGTTTAGCACTTGGCTTAGTCATTAAACACCCTTAATCGAATTTAAAATTTATCCGCTATTTTACGTTAGAAGTTAAAGCCGGGATTAGCTCGAATAAGCATATTATTGTAAAGAATTGTATGGTTGTTGCTAACACGTACAGGTGGCGTCGCGGCTTATTCAGCCGCTATCAGCTTATCCAGATAATCCGCACTGGCTTCTTCAATACTGGCGCAAAGCAGCAGCTCTTCGATAATGTGCGGGTCTTCAAGCTGATCGGCAATATCACGCCATGCGCGGGCCCCCTGGCGCTCGGCATTGGCCTGAATAGCAAGCTGGTCAATCACTGGCAGAGCCGAGAACACCTGATAATAGGTATCTCTGGCGGGCTCGATATACTGATTGATCAAGTCCGTATGCTCTGCACTGCTAGCCGGCAACACCGTTTCCACACGGGTGGCAATCTCATCTTCACGCTCGGCGCAGGCGAGTAAACCCGCTTTATGCTCGGGGAGTTGTATTGCCCAGCCACGATAACGTTCGGCGGCGGTGCGTTCGAGTCTGGATAAAAAAGCCGGCTGAGAGGCTTCGGGAATGGCACCGATATAAGGGGCGAGTAAACTACCGAAGTCGGGTATGTCGATACGTGTCATGGTCAGTCCTCTGGCGATGGTAAAAAACGGTAACTATGGGGTCGAGTTAATGGTGTCAGAGTTATACCTTACTTATCAGTATACCTTTCACGCACCTGCCGCAAGTAACTTTGCGAGACCGGTATCACTTCATCATTGTTCAGCACAATCAGGTATTTCGAGCCTGCTTTTTTCACCTGCTTGACGGCGGCGTCGGCCACCCAGTATGAGCGATGTACTTGCATACCCTGATGGCATTCCAATTCCATCATCGCTGTACCGAACTTAAAACGAATCAATTCACTGCCAGCGTCGGTCCATACCTTGATAAAGTGCTCTTGGGCATGGACAGCCTGAAGTTCACCCTGGTTGTTGCTGCTTAATAGTTTTACAAAGCCAGGCTCTGGCCTTGTTGGTATCGGTGCGGGGTCGGTTTGGCTTAAAGGCTCGCCATGTTGTAAGTCATAGCGATAAATGGGCTGTTTGAGCGCCGTAGCAAAATAATAGTTTTGCGCGGTAAAGAGCAAGAGATTAGGCGCCATAAAACTTAAGAAATTAATAAAAAAATCCAAGGACAAGCTCATCGCTAACGGCGATGACTTGCCAATCACCTGCGGCATTAAAGCATTCAAGAACTCGATATAGATATTGATCAGATAGGCCCCAAGCCAACTTAATGCCGCGGGCGCTAACAGTGAAACCAACCAGAGGGGGGCACGCCAGGGCTTCATTATTTCAAAACCCAATAGGGCCGAGGCAATCACCGCAAGCCAACCGAGCTGAAAAAAGCCGACCCAATAAGGTACCAGTACAAAACGGACCATAAGGTCCTGCCCGCCTTGATCTGCTTTAAACCAACCAAAATAAACACCAATCAGCACCGGCACCGCACAAAAGTATAGTAGCTTGCGGCTGATTGGCATGGCCATTAGTTGCTGCCATGCCGAGCGTGTTGTGTGGGTCTGGGTCGTCACTGTGTTTGCCAGTTTGTTATTGGGGGCTTGTCTCACCGTATTTAAGCAACACTTGCCGAACTCATGATACGTCAATCCCATTCATAAAACTTGCCAATATGATTCACGAAAAACGCTTATATTTCATGAACTTCAGAGCGCATAATGATTAATCGATTGTATACTGATCTCATAACAAGCACCAAGCGCCCAACACTAAGCAAGCATAAAACCGTACCAACAAGGACAGGATTGAATGCATATCATCATAAAAAGAACACTCTGGAGCCTACTTATCGCCGCTTTGGCAATGGTGTTAGTCGCCGTCTCGTTAATGGTGTGGATGGGGGTTGCCAAAAAAGGCATTCCGGGGCCCGATGCAGTTATAGCTCTGGCGGCACTGGAGGACAATCCGGCGGTGCAGGCAGACTATGGTGAGCTGTTTACCCTGCGCCCCACAGCGGTAGCACCCAAGGCTGGGTTAATTATCTATCCCGGAGCCCATGCCGACCCCCGTGCCTATGTGCAAGTGATGACCAGAATTGCCGAAGCAGGCTATCTCGCTGTTGCCACCGAGATGCCTCTCGGCTATGCCTTTCTGGCACCGGACAGAGCCGAAGATGTTTACCGGGCCTATCCAAACATTCAACACTGGTTCTTAGCCGGCCACTCTCTCGGTGGCGCCATGGCTGGGCGCTATGCTGCCACCCATGGCGACAAACTGGCAGGGCTGGCATTTTGGGATGCCTTTCCACCCGATTACAACAGCCTTGCCGATTCTAATGTACCCACCATTATGCTTTATCGCGCCACATTGGATGGGGAGCCCGAAGAAAAATTTAAAGAGAAACAGCACCTGTTTCCCAAAGCAACGGACTGGGTGCCGATTTTGGGCGGTGACCATAAGCAGTTTGGCTCGGGCCAAGGCGGTATGTTTAAAGAGTTTGGTATGTTTATCCGCGGTATGGATGAGCAAGAATGGGAAGCAACCCAGTGGAAGCCAATGATTAGCCGCGACGAACAACAAGCGATTATCGTCAAGGCGATGCTGGCCTGGTTTGAACAAACGCTAGCGGCGCAAGCAACCGATCAGTAAAGCAAAATAAGTGATTAAAGTGCACTGCCTGCCAACAACAGGCATGGCTCTTAGCGGGAAAACATTAGCCCTATTAAGCCTCTTACTTAAGGCAGGCCATGGCCTCAGCAATTACCGTATTCACCCTATTAGGCAAGACTTTATTGCGATCAACAGCAAGGTACAGTGTTTCACGAATTTGATGGGGCAAACGATGTACGGTAACCGCCGCTGTGTTGCCAAACGCTTCAATCGCATAAGTGGGCAATACCGTAAAGCCCAAGCCCATACAGACCGGCTCAAGGATTAAGTTGACCTGATTAGAAAACCCCGCCGAATCAAACTGCTTCACATGCTGAAACTCGGGATAGTTGGCACTTAAAAGCAGACCGGCGTGATAAGCCCCATCAGGGTGATCGATAAAACCCAGAGCCATTAGTTGCTTCCAACTGGGCGTATTGATGCCTGCCGGCGTGATTAAACGCAACTCTTCCTCAGCCACCGCTGTAGAACTGATATCGGCCAAGGTTGAGGGACTGGTCATAAAGCCTATATCAACACTATTCTCCGCGATCAGCTGCTCAACACTAGCGTTAGGCGCAAAGCGATAATCAATCACCAGTTTGGGATGTTGTTGCTGCACGGTTAAGAGATGACGGTAAAGCTTGAGCCCCATACTACCCGGTGAAGCAATCCGCACCACGCCCTCATAAGCCGGATTAGCCCCCACCCGCATTTCAATCCCGGACAAGGCACTGATCACCTCCCGGCCTTCGAGGTAGAGGTTGTCTCCAGCATCAGTCAGCGTAAAGCTCTTGCCATGCCTGACCAGCAAAGGGCAGCCCAGATGGTCTTCCAATTTTCGTACATGCTGGCTAACGCCTGACTGTGTCATATTCAACTGCTCAGCGGTACGGGTGAAATGGCCTATTTCAACCAGGGTACAGAAGCTGCGTAACCAGACAGGGTTAATCATTATAAAATGTACTCATAATAATAATAAATGATAATTTTACATAATTTAACATCCTCTGTAACCTAGCTTCAACCTAAACGAAGGAGCAAACCATCATGAGCAACGTATACCCACGCAATTTCTCGCATATCGGCATTTCAGTGCCTGACCTGGACAAAGCCGTTAAGTTTTATACCGAAGTGATGGGCTGGTATCTGATTATGGAGCCCACTGAAATTGTTGAAGACGACAGTGCGATCGGCGAAATGTGTACCGATGTCTTTGGTGGTAATTGGGAGAAATTCCGAATTGCTCACCTCTCAACCGGTGACCGTATTGGTGTCGAAATCTTTGAGTTTAAGAATCAGGTTAACCCGGAAGATAACTTTGAGTACTGGAAGACTGGTGTATTCCACTTCTGTGTTCAAGACCCCAATGTTGAAGAACTGGCGGAAAGAATTGTCGCCGCGGGTGGTAAAAAACGGATGGAGAAACCCCGTTACTATTATCCGGGAGAAAAACCTTACCGCATGATTTATATGGAAGATCCATTTGGCAATATTCTGGAAATCTACAGCCATAGCTATGAGCTGGTATACAGCGAAGGCGCTTATTAATAAAGCCCGGTAAAACTCGTGAGGCCTGATGCAGTGATAGATAACAGGCCTCACTAGTATTGATACGCTGCTGCTCTGTTTCGGATAATGGGTTCTGATTAAGTCTGGCAGCCACCGCAATAAAAAAGATTTCTGGCATTGGCCTCTATCCGTTTGACTGGCTGCCCACACAGATGACATAGCTTAGCCTCACGGCCAAATACGGCAAAACGGGCTTGTTCAAAGGATAAACCACCTTTAAGCAACTGACGATAGCGCTTAACAGGCTGTGTCACCCCCTCCATTTTATAACTGCGCTGACTAATAGCCAGTGTCTGCCTCCCTAAGCGAGCTCGCTGTGCGGCGTTTAATTCCCTGGCCTTTAACAAGGGGTTAATGCCTGCTGCAAATAAAATTTCTGAACGCAAATAATTACCAATACCCGCTAAAAAAGCCTGATCCAGATAGAGCGATGACAAACTTTTACCGGAAAACTGGCGCTCTTGTAATCGCTTGTCTATTGCTTTGGCCGTCAGTGCCGGGCTGAGAATATCTGGCCCTATTTTGCTTAAAAAATGATGCGCCCATAAATTCTCTGTTTGCCAAACGCTGATATCACTGGCGCTATATAACAGAGCACTGTGATCATCGGTATGTAGGGCCACCCTGAGTTTCCGCTGTGTCTCAGGCAGCTCACCGCGAGGCATAATATACCAACGGCCATAGAGCTGGTTATGGGAATATAATGACCAGCCATGGTCAAAATGTGTCAGCAAGGCTTTACCCCGTGTCTCAACAGATAGCACGGTATGGCCTTGCAAAGTTTTATTATGCTTGCTGAGCTTGGGCTGCATCAATTGAACCTTTGCCATAGCCTGCCCTTTGAGTACTTGCTCAATACTATCGGCGGCGCGTCTGATCTCGGGCCCTTCTGGCATACATACTCCCGTAGCAAAGCTCTGTATAAGCACTGAATATACGTTTGCGAACCTGTTCGGGATTTAATCCAGCGCTTTAAAATGTTGAATGGCTAATTGCCTGCTTAAACCCAGGTCAACCATCGGCGCGGGATAGTCGGTTTGACTAAAAAGATCCAAGGGGGGCTGATGTATTTCCCGATTATCCAGATGGCGAAGCTCAGGGACAAAGCGACGAATAAATTCGCCATCCGCATCAAATCTTTGCCCCTGTACGACAGGATTAAATACCCTAAAATAGGGCACAGCATCCGTGCCTGTAGAAGCCGACCATTGCCAGCCCCCATTATTGGATGCCAAATAACCGTCGATTAAATGCTGCATAAAAAACCGCTCGCCCCAGCGCCAATCAATCAATAAATTTTTACTGAGAAACATGGCGGTCACCATTCTTAAGCGGTTATGCATCCAACCGGTTTCCAGCAGCTGTCGCATTGCCGCATCGACAATCGGTATACCGGTCTGCCCCGTACACCAACGCTGAAAATCCTTTTTGTCATAACGCCACGGTAGCTTTTCTGTTTTTGCCTTAAACGCTTGATGCTGGCTAACACGGGGAAAGAGATCAAGAATATGGATATAAAAATCACGCCAGATAAGTTCATTGATCCAGCACTGGATCTCCTTGTCTTCGCCCGCGCTTATATTCTGCAAGGCTTGATAAGCCACCTTTAAACACTGCCGGGGTGATAGTACGCCAATCGCCAAATAGGGTGACAGTGAGCTGGTGCCCTCTATAGAAGGAATATCCCGGCGCTGTTGATAACACCTTAAGGAGGCGTCGGCAAAGGCGGTGAGTTGTTTATAAGCAGCCGCTTCACCGGCTGGCCAACGGATCGGCGGAGCAGGTGCTAAATAAAAGTGCTGCTTATCAATTGGGTCAGGTTCAATCGGTAGTCTGGCTTGAGTTTTTATCCGGGGCGCAATGCCTGGCGGCCATGGCAACTGCCTGCGCCATTGTTTGCTAAAGGGTGTAAAGACTTGATAGGGCGAGCCATCCGCTTTAGTCACCGTGCCCGGCGCCAATACCGTCTGGTCGTGAAAAAAATGACACTCAATAGCGGACGCTGACAACTGGCTCTGACACTCAGCGTCACGTTGTTTTTCATTAAAACCATATTCGGCGTTGGCAAAAATATGGGTCACATTGCAGGACTGGCACAGTGATAATAAAGCGGCGGGCAGCTGTTTAAAGTCCGCCACGGTCACTATTTTTAGTGGTATGCCTTTATCCAGTAATTGCTGCTGCAAGCAAAGCAGGTTGTTGTAAATAAACTGCGCCTTGATGGCTGACATATCATGTTCGCGCCATTGCTCAGGTGTTATAGCAAAGCAAGCGATCAGCGGATTTCCTAAAACGCTAGCGGCCTGTAGCGCCGTATTATCATGGATGCGCAGGTCTGAGCGAAACCAGATAAGGGTGTGGCTTGGGTTATGGTTCATGGTCGACATAGGAATGGGGTTGCTGGCGGTTAAACGGTGGCAGACGGCTTATCGGCTATCACTGACTTGCTGACGGCTATCCAGCAGACTATTGGCCAACTCTAAAGCCTGATCAGCAGACGTTGCAAAACCATCAGCACCGACTTCTTTCCATAAATCCGGTGCACCGGTAAAGCCATTGCCCCCCACCATCACATAGGTCGGCCGTGTACTTTCGCTGCGAATAGCAGCGATGGTTTTGCGTAAGGTTTTGACTTGTGCATGCAGGCCAATCGATAACAGCACGACATCGGCATTAAAGCAATTGATGGTCACCGGTAAATCAGCAGCGGGCACATCGGAGCCCAGGTAGATGGTTTTCCAGCCGTCAAATTCCAATAAATAAGCAATGGTGCGAATCCCTAATTCATGGGCATTACCGGAAACAGCAGCGGCAATAACCGTCATACCGTTATCCGGCTCGCGCTGCTCCATCTGTGCCAATACCGCCATCAGGCGATGGGTGGTGGTGGTCACTAAATGCTCTTCGGCGACCGACAGTTTATTCTCATGCCACAACCGTCCTACTTCGACTTGTGCCGGTAATAACACATTAAGGTAAGCCTCTTTAACCGAGAGACCATTTTCAACCTGATCAATCACCGTATCCATACCCGCATAGACATTGCCTACCACGACGGACTGCAGGTATTGCAAAGCAATACGTTTAAAATGGCTACCCGGGTCAAGCGCCCTGATATCAGCCACTGGCTGATCATTATCATCGATGGCGTTTTCTATCTCCAGATAAGTATTGATCAGTGACTGCTCGCTGGTATTTACATACTGCAATAAAGCGGTACGGAAACAATCGACGCTATGGCGTAAATCATCCGATGCTAAAGAGCGGGCTTGCATAGCTTGTCGGGACCACTGAATACTGCTCAGAAATATCCTCGGTTCCCCTGCAATTAACGCGGCAGTTAGCTCATCGACTCGATTAGAAAAATAATCTATCCAGAGACTTTGAGTATTGTCACCGAAACGCTCCTGTAGCGTCGTATCAGCTAACGATAAATGTTGAAAAGCAAACTCTGCAATCGCAGCACGGTTGTTTTCAAGATGCTTTGCCACATCGTTATTAGTCGTCATATTATTTCGGTTCCGTTGCTTTATTTAATTCGCTCAACGTTGTAATGGTCATGGGAGAGTTTTGTGTCAAGGGCTGCGCACTGGCGGCCGCCAGTACATCAGCGACGTGATTTATCTCGGCACCATCGTCACGGTCACTGCGGATGCGGCTGAAGCGGGTCCGGATAGAATCCAGACCGACCAATAAGGCAGGCAATAAAAACAAGACAATAAAGGTGCCAAATAAGAGGCCAAAACTAATCGAAATAACCATGGGCTTTAGGAACTGAGCCTGCTCGGCCTGTTCAAATAACAGCGGTGCAATACCAACAATCGTGGTAAACGAGGTTAAGAAAACCGCCCGTAAACGCTTGCTGCCCGCCTCAACCGCGGCATCAAACGCTGCAAGACCTTTTTCCCGCAATTCCTGATAAACCACAATTAAAATAATCGAATCATTAATCACAATGCCGCAGAGGCCGAAGATACCAAAGAGGGACAGCATGGTGACATCAACGCCTAAGATCCAGTGCCCCACAATAGCGCCAACAATACTGAAAGGAATAATGCTTAGTACCGCCACCGGCCAAAGATAGGAACGAAATACCCAGGCCAAAATAATAAAGATCATAATAATAGATAGCGGCAGTGCCAGTTTGATATCACCCACGCTTTCACTCTGGTCCTGTGCCCTACCCCGGTTTTTCCAGCTAATACCGTATTTAGCCACTAATTGCGGTAGTACATCCCGCTGTAGTTGGCCACGGATTGCATTGGCGTTATTGACTTTGGAATCCACATCAGCACTGACCCGGACCGCCAGCAAACCGTTTTCATGCTTGAGGTCATCAAAGCCACGGCTAACACTTAAGTTAGCCAGATTGAGTAGCGGTGAAGTATCACCTGAGGGCAAAGCGATGGGTAATGAGTCCAGCGATTGCGAACTTTCACGGGCGCTGCGTTCCAATCTTACCCGCACTTCCACTTCGCTACCCTGATCCTGGAAAATCTGGATTAACTCACCCTCAAAGTTGGCGCGAATTTGTTCACCCAGATTCTGCCCGGTTAAACCCAACGCTCGGCCCACCGAAGACAGTTCAAAAATCAGTTGTTCTTTGCCGTAATTTAAATCATCACGGGGCGCTGAAACACCATCATACAAGGCTATTGATTCTTGTAAGTCGACTGCGGCCAGTTTTAACACGTCAGGCGAAGCGCCGGTCAGCTCCAAATCAATATCCGCACCGGGCACACCGCCACGGCTGGTTTTAATCAGGAAGAACTCCAGCCCCGGCGTATCAGGAATACGTTTTTTCCAGGCCCGGACTAATTCAGAATTGCTGGTACGACGCAAATCACCCGGCGTTAATTCGGCAACAATCTCGCCAATATTGGAGCCTCTAACACCTCTATTGGTTTCATTTTGTCGGGTCAGAACCAGCTTAATAAATTGCTCGCCAGTTTCCTGTTCTGCTTCAAATAAGGCCTGCTTGGCCTGCATCATAAAGGCTTCAACCCGTTCTGGTGGTGAGCCCGCGGTAAAACGAGCGCTAGCGGTCACAGTGGAACCATCAGGTTGCGGGAAGAAAGAAAAACCGACTTTGCCACCACCCAATAACCCAAACACAAATAGGATACCGGCAATCGACGCTGCCAGAGTAGTACGACGGTTGGCAACACACCATTTGGCTGCGGGGATATAACGCTCTTTACGAAAGCGGTTAAAGGCCGTATCAACCCGTCGGCGCAAGTTGCTGGTTTGATGCTGGGAAGAAACTTTTAAGGAATGATGAAGATGACCGGGCAAAACAATAAAACATTCCAGCAACGAAGCCATCACCACACAGATAACCACCAATGGAATAGCAAATAAAATAGACCCAGTGGAGCCGCCGATGGTCATTAAAGGTAAAAAAGCAGCAATGGTGGTTAAAGACGCAGCGGTGACTGGCGCCAACATTTTCATGGCTGCCTTTTCCGCAGCGCGGGCCGGTGAAGCCCCCTGCTGATAAAGGGTAACGGCCTCTTCACTAACCACTATCGCATCATCAACAATAATGCCCAGCGTCATAATCATAGCAAACAAAGTCATAACATTGATGGTACCGCCAAAGAAGCTTAGCGCCATCAATGCCATTAAAATAGACACCGGAATACCCGCCGCCACCCAAATCGCTACCCGACCATTGAGAAATAAATATAAAATACCCAATAGCAGTAACAAACCCGTTGCCGCATTGGAGGTCATTAAATTAATCCGCTCATCCACATTGCGCCAAATTTCATCGTAAATCATCAGCTCAATATTGGGCGGCAAATCTGCTCTGGACTGCTCAACCCACTGCTGCATATTTTCAGCAACATTAATGGCATCTTCAGTTTCGGAACGGGTTACAACAATTTCTACCGCAGGATTACCTCCGGCAAAAATCATCGCAGAATTTTCTTTAGGGGCACGTTTAATCGTGGCGATATCCCCCAACCTTAATAAGCGGCCACTGCCATCGGTACTAATAGCCAGCTGCGAAAAACCGGCAACGGAGCGCTGCTGATCCAGACTGCGCAGTTGCCGCGACATATCTTTTTCGCCAATTGCACCTGCGGGAAGATTAATACTGGCACCCCTAACCTGCTGGGCAATATCAGACAATGACAGTTTGAGTTCATTTAAACGCTCAGCCGGTAGCTCAATAGAAATTTCTTCTTCGGGTAGGCCTTTAATTTCAATCCGTGATAAACCGCGGGCCCTTAACTCACGTTCAAAGCGTTTGCTAATGGGGCGTAGCTGTTCTAACTGCGGGCCCGTCAGAACAATACGGGATACCCCTTCGTTTCTGTCGTAAATAGAAATTTGAGGTTGTTCAGAACCGGAGGGTAAATTTCTTATCAGCGAAACGGCATTTTTTACCTCATTGAGAGCCGCACTCATATCAGTACCCTGTGGGTACTCCAACGTAACCGTGGCAAGGTTATCGGTTGAGGTTGAACTGATATTCCTGACCTCATCAAGGCCCAGTAACTGGTCTTCAATCGGCTGGGTTAACGAGGCCTCAACATCTTGCGCGGCAGCTCCAGGCCACTGTACAGAGATGGTAATAATATTCAGCGCAAAGGCTGGCAATAACTGACGGGTTAATTGTGTGCTGGCCCATAAGCCCGCAAGCACCATAACTATCATGGCCAAATTAGGCGCCACAGGGTTGCGAACAAAGGTTTTTATCAGATTATTCATTGGCATCACCGGCCAGTGATAGCGGTGTTAGAGTATCTAAAGCCGCTTGCTGCGCAGGCAAAAGTTTGGACTCTTTGGCAATGGCCTGATCACTGCTTAATACGATTTTTACCAGTAAGCCATCAGTGGCATTGGACAGCTTAGTGGTAATAATTTGGTCACCGGGATTAAACTGGTCGGAACGAATTAATACCTGCGTTCGACCATCGGGCAAGCGACTTTCACCCAGGCGATTAACCTCCAACATTTGCATACGTCCATCGATCACCCGGTAGACATTATTATTGCCATAGATGGCTTCTGCGGGTACGGCAATCACATCGGCTATAGCTGGCAACTGGACTTGTATTCTTACGGTGCTACCCAGACTCAAACCTAAAGGTGCCCGCTGAAAACCAATAAAACTATCAACACCACCGCTGGACTCACGGGTTAAACCGGACACGCGAATCATTTGCCCCTCAATAAAGGTGTTATCTTTGGCCCCCGACCGCGAGGAAGCTAAAGCGACGCTGGCGGGTACCAGCAAACCTTGCTCAATACTATTGCGCAGTGACTTGGCATAGAGCGACGGAATTTGTGCCCGTATTTCCATTGCGTCAGGATTTTGTATTCTTAAAATAGGATCGCCATAGCGTACTCGGTCACCCAGAGAAATACTTAACTCTGACACCACGCCATTAAACGGTGCCACAATGGTGGCGCGCTCAAGCTCTAGAGCGGACTTATCCCGTTTGGCGGTCAGTCTGGCCAACCTGGCTTCCAGTTCAATATTTTTCGACTGGTTTTCTTGCATCACCAATTCCGCTTTGCTAACGGCTAACTCCTGACGAGTTAAGTTTTCTGTGGCCGCATCAAAGTCACTTTGTGAAAGCACATTTTTCTTAAACAGGTCTTGTGAGCGTTTATAGCGAGACTGGGTGATTTTTAACAGGCCCTGCTCTTTTTGATAGGCTGACTCCGCCTGGGTATAGCGCAAGCTGGTCAGTTTGAGTTGAGCACCGGCTTCTTTTAAATCCGCCTCACTTTCAATTACACTCAGCTGGGCATCTCTATCATCCAGCCGGGCCAGAACCGTACCTTGCAATACAGTATCACCATCGCTTACCAACAACTCACTGACCACAGCCTCAATACCTGCCGACAATTGACTGTCCTGAGGGGATTGCACCTGCCCGATTAAAGCAAGGCTTGGGCTCATCGATGCAGGCTGGGCCTCGATAATATTCACTACCCAGGATTTTTCCTGCCGGGGTGTGGGTGGTTTTTCAGAGCGCGAAAGAATTAACACAAACATTAGCAATACCCCCACAGAGAGTATCTGCAGTGGCCTGCTTTGGGGGATAAGTTTGGCTAAACGCTGTTTCATTGTTATTGAATTCCTGACTAAGGTGATAATGCAGTGACAACAAAAGTGCATTGTGTAATGTACGCGCAATAGCTTGATTTAGATTGCCAACCATCATGACCACGGCCATCCAGGGCCAATCAGTGATTGGGATAAATTCGGCAACACTAAGCCGACATCCGGCAGTATCGATAGAGAGGGGTATTGGGCCAGTATAGAATAAGACTCAGGCTGTTCTCGAACAGTAGGATTCGAGGCCAATAAACCACAAAATCAATCACTTACCGGTATTAAGACTGAAAGGCATGGCGCTGGCTCAGGGTTGTCGTTAGCGTTGCTCTGGCCACAATACAAGCAGTGAACCCATGCACCGCCTTTACGGCCACTTTTAACAACCCAACTGTCCCTTTTTGAATGCCCAATATCACCAGCATACTATAGAATCAGAAGCAAAATACATAGAACAAGTATGAGGGAGTTAGTATGAGCGGAATGCGTGACCATGAGGTTGTTTCAATTTATCCATTTAATGAGCAAGAAGTGGATACCTTGATGGGGACAGCCATTGAAAGTGTTTTAATGTGGGCGACAAAAGATGGCTGGCCGATTGGTGTTAACCATGCGTTTCTCTGGCGTGATGGCAAGATCTGGTTGACCTTTGCTTCTCACCGCCACCGTGCTGCTGCCATTCGACGTGATAATCGGGTGTCTGTGAGTGTCAGTTCGGCCACTTATCCAGAAGGTACCTCTAAGGAACTACCTCAGGGCGGTATCACGTTTAAAGGTACCGGTGAATTTTTCGATGATGAAGACACCAAAGGCTGGTTTTATCAGTCGCTGGTGGAGAAGACTCATCCGGGTGATGCGGCCATGCAGGAAGTGTTTAAAGGTATCCTTGACTCACCACTTCGCACCATTCTTTGTGTTACACCAGTTAAGAAGATTATGTATAACAGCTCACTGGTCGCCAAGCATGCCAGCGGTGAGGTCGGCGAAGACGCGTTAGGGCCACGGCTTAGCAGTGACAAAGACCGCCTGGAAAGCAACTATAAGGATAAAGGCCTCAAGCGCGACGAGTCTTAAGCGCACCATCGATAGCCACGCAGGTATCGATAACCACAGCAGTATCGATGATCAGGCAGAGCCTAACACCTGATCATCGATATATTAGCTATGAAGATGTAAGCCCGCCATCAACCGTTAATACGCTACCATTGCAGTAAGAACTATCATCTGATGCCAGAAATAAGGCCGCCTTTGCCATTTCATTCGGTGAGGAAAAACGCCCTAAAGGAATTCTTGGCAGAAAAGAATTATCTTCGCCGTCTTGCTCGCCGCTATTATCTTCGTTGTAATTGTCCAGCATTGGAGATTCCACACCGCCCACGGCAATGGTGTTAACCCGGATCTGCCTTGCACCCGCCTCAATCGCAGCCGCTCGACCCAGGCCGATAACGGCATGCTTGCTGGTGACATAGGCGGACATCATCCCCACCCCAATCACTCCCGCACCGGAGCTGCATAAGATAATGCTGCCACCGGCTGTCATTACCGGCATAGCCTCACGCAGCCCCAACCACATACCGCGGATATTACTATTTTGAACCGTATCCCATTCCTCTTCCGTCATTTCAGTCAGGGCTTTTATCGGCCCCGGAATACCGGCGAGGGCGTAAAAGATATCGAGACGGCCATAACGCTCAAGGGCCGTGTTAACCATCAGTTGGTTGCCAGCAGCGGTGGCGATATCGGCCGCGACATAACTGACTCTGTCAGTGGCCATCTCTTCGGCTGCTTTGGCCAAGGCCTGCTCATTGCGCGCCACCATTAAAACATTGGCACCTTCTTCGGCGAAGACTTTAGTGGCTGCAAGGCCAATCGTGCCTGAGGCACCGGTAATGATCGCTGTTTTGCCAGCTAGTCTAGCCATTGATACGTCTCCTGATGATATGTCCATAGGCGGGTAGATATTCTGTAAGAGGGGGTTTAAATACAGCGGTATTTATTGGGCAGCGCGGGCCTGGGCCTTTTCGAATAAATTCGCGTTGCCTCGGGTATAGTGCACATCGAGCTGTGAGCGCACAATCTTCCAGCGCCCATCCTGCTCTTGATAGTCATTAATATATTCCCCCGCCAAGGTCACATAATCATCATCGCCAGCGTGCGGGTTAGTCGGGTCCACAAAAATCATATGGTCCGCCAGTAGATAGGCCCGGCAGCTCACTCTGTCTCGGTGCATCGTGATACGGTGGTTGGTAATGGTATGGCGAGTAATATCAAAGCCATTGATAGCCGCTTGTAATACCGCCACCCAATCATCCGCAGGACGCGGTTTATCCATCGGCCCCGTGGCAGCACTTAGCTCACCATAATCCAGCATAATGTTCTCGGCAAAGCATGAACGCACCAAAGCCCAATTTTTAGTATCAATACCTTCAGCGTAGGCGTTGTACGATTTAACCAGCTCGGCTTTTAACTGATCCATATCCTGAAATGACATAAGTTCTACCTATTATTTTTTTATGGCCTGCGAAGGAATAATCCATGGTAACTACTCCCTGGTAAGCCTACGATACCATATCATCATTCAAGGTGCCGAGCCCCAAGCCCATCAAGTTAGCTTGACACAGAGAGCGCAGCGTTTAATGGGGAAACCTGTCACCTTGAATTCCATACGCGCTTTATTCCAAGCCAACACAAAGCCAGCCCAAATCATAGACATTCACTCCAGAACTGTAATATCCTCAGGCCACATTTTTCAAGATCAAGGGATAGCGCTATGAAAATAACACCTTTAATAACTCTCACCGCTGCATCTATCACCGCCTTGCTGAGCCTGCCTCTCAGCGCCGATTATGCTGGCAGTATTGTGGGCAATAAACTGGCTATTAAAGAAAGCATGCTGATCAAAGACCAACCCCTGAAGGAAGCGGGTTATTCACCCTATGCAGGTAAGAACTATCCCGTGCAGGTGCTCTGGGGCGATACCCATCTGCATACCAAACTGTCGCTGGATGCCCGAGCCTTTGGTGTCACACTGGGGCCTGCTGAGGCTTATAAACTGGCCAGAGGTGAAGAAATCAAATCCTCCCATGGCGAGCGGATCAAATTATCCCGCCCTTTGGACTGGCTGGTAGTTGCTGACCACTCCGACGCCCTGGGTGCGATGGATGAAGTGGTTAAAGGCAATAAAGAACTGCTTAAAGACCCAACAGTTAAAGACTGGTATGACCGACTACAAGCTGGCGGTGAATCCGCCCTGATGGCGACCATGGAGATTATCGAAACCTTTGCCGGTATCACCGGAGAAACCACCCCCGCCGTGTTAACCGACCCCAAGTTTGTGATGTCTGTCTGGCAGCGCTACCTAAAAACCGCGGAGCAATATAATGAGCCTGGCCGCTTTAGCGCCATTATTGGCTATGAGTGGACCTCTACCGATGGCGGCAATAATCTACACCGCAATGTGATCTACCGGAATGGTTCCGAGCAGGCCAAACAAATGCTGCCCTTTACCGCTGCTGAAAGCTTTAACCCCGAAGACCTCTGGCAGTGGATGGCAAATTATGAAGAGAAATCCGGCGGTCAGGTACTCGCTCTGGCCCACAACGGTAATGTGAGTAATGGCATTATGTTCCCGGAAATCAACCCCGAAACCGGCAAGCCTTTAACTAAAGATTACGCTAAAACCCGCAGCCGCTGGGAACCGATTTACGAAACCACCCAGATAAAAGGGGATGGTGAATCTCACCCCAAACTCTCACCCAATGATGAATTTGCCGGCTATGACACCTTATGGGATATCGGCAACCTTGGGCCGGTGCTGAAACAAGACGATATGCTGCAATATGAATACGCACGGGAAGCTTTAAAAAATGGTTTAAAACTGGAAAGCCAACTAGGTACCAACCCCTTTAAGTTTGGCATGGTGGGCTCCACCGATAGCCATACTGGTATGGCCACTGCGGAAGAAGATAATTTCTTTGGCAAGCAT
Organism: Oceanicoccus sagamiensis; assembly: GCF_002117105.1. Classification (GTDB taxonomy): domain Bacteria; phylum Pseudomonadota; class Gammaproteobacteria; order Pseudomonadales; family Dasaniaceae; genus Oceanicoccus; species Oceanicoccus sagamiensis. The sequence goes on from NZ_CP019343.1 coordinate 391,031, forward strand.
AGCGGCAAAGAGCCCCACCCCGGCCGCTGGGACCAGATCGTCGGTAATTTTGGTGAGGTTAAATATTACGGCTGGGAACAGGTTAGCTCAGGCTATGCGGCGGTATGGGCAACGGAGAATACCCGTGAAGCTATTTGGGATGCAATGAAACGCAAAGAGGTCTATGCCACCACCGGGTCCAGAATCACTCTGCGTTTTTTCGGCGGCTGGGACTTTACCGATAGCGATGCTGAACTGCGCGACCCCGGTTTGATCGGCTATAGCAAGGGTGTCCCGATGGGCGGTGACCTGAGCAGCGCTGCCAAAAATCAAAGCCCCAGTTTTTTAATGGTCGCCATGAAGGACCCACTCAGCGGCAATCTGGATAGAATGCAAGTGGTCAAAGGCTGGTTGGACAAAGACGGTAAAACCCATGAAAAAGTTTATGATGTTGCCTGGGGTGATGCGGATACGCGCAAACCCGGCAAGGATAATAAACTCCCTCCGGTGGGCAATACCGTTAATGTTGAACAAGCCTCCTGGACCAATACCATTGGCGATGCAGAGCTGATCACCGTATGGAAAGACCCGGATTTTGATCGCCAGCAAAAGGCATTTTACTACGCCCGCGTTATCGAAATCCCTACCCCACGCTGGACCGCCTATGACGCTAAGCGCTTTGGTGACAAGATGGATGATAAGGTGCCGATGATTACTCAGGAGCGGGCATATAGTTCACCCATTTGGTATACACCCTAAACAACCGTCGCTGTATTGAAACAACAATTGAAACAGCAGGGGCTGATAACGGCCCCTTTTTTATGACCCGCCAATCTATAAAATTCAACACCTAGCGGTATTGTGTCATCTGGCAATGCGCTAATATCGTATAAAAAATTTAATCGAGGATCCAAGGTTTGAATCTTTTCAATCATCTCCATGGTCGTGCCAAGTGGCTGCTTGGTATAGCGTTGATGCTGTGCTGTGGCCTGCTCTATGGCCACGGTGTGGCTCAGGGAGATCAGGGCTATATTCAGGAAATAGCCGGAGTCAATATTATTCCCTTTATCTATCTGGGCGCCAAACATATGGTGACCGGCTACGATCATCTATTATTTTTGCTCGGAGTTATTTTCTTTCTCTACCGGCTGTCCCATATCGCGATTTATGTCAGCCTGTTTGCTTTAGGGCATTCAACCACACTGCTACTAGGTGTGTATCTTGACATCCCTGCTAACGCCTATTTGATTGATGCCATTATTGGTTTATCCATTGTGTATAAGGCGCTGGATAATATGGGAGCCTATCAACGCTGGCTGGGGTTTCAGCCCAATACAAAATATGCCACGTTGATCTTTGGCCTGTTTCACGGCTTTGGTCTGGCCACCAAAATTCAGGCGTTTGAAATCTCCAGCGATGGTTTGCTGATGAATTTATTGGCTTTTAATGTCGGGGTAGAACTTGGCCAGCTGCTCGCTCTGCTGGGCATTCTGATTGTAATCAGTTACTGGCGCACTACGTCCTCTTATTATCGTTATGCCTACAATACCAACACCTTACTGATGAGCGCCGGCTTTATGTTATTTGGCCTGCAAATCACCGGTTATGCGCTTAGCTAAGGCTCAGGAATAGATTATGTACAATTCAGAATACCCACAAGACCATCAACTGCCCACCAGCAAGCAGCTATTTATTTCAACGCTGGGGGCCATAGCATTGGCCTTGGTGTTACTGGTAACGGCCATTTTACCCGCGGAATACGGTATCGACCCTACCGGCACAGGCAAACTGTTAGGCCTCACTCAAATGGGGGAGATTAAAACTCAATTAGAGCAGGAATCTCTGGCTGACAACGCTGCCCCCATTACCGTTGAAACACCGGAAGTTGAAAGTGTTGCGGCCGAGCTTACCGCCGCTCCAGCCATCGTCCCAGCAGCGCCGGTAGAACAAGCCGTAATAGCAGCCGTTATCCCGCAAGAACGTATATCGGTAACACTGGCACCAGGGGAAGCCGCCGAAATTAAACTGGTTATGAACAAAGATGATACCGTGAACTATCACTGGCAAGTGGATACCGGCCATGTCAATTACGACACCCACGCTGATAACCCCTCTACCCGATACCACGGTTATAATAAGGGCAAAGCCGTCACGGAAGACAAAGGCATATTAACCGCTGCCTTTGACGGTAAACACGGTTGGTTCTGGCGCAATCGATCAAAGGAAATCGTAACCGTTGATTTGCAAGTAGAAGGTCAGTTTAGCGAGGTCGTCAGAGTCCTATAATTGGCCAGACACCTTCGCTTAAACCATTAACAATATGCAGGATAATAATTATGACCAGCAACAGCGATATAGTCCGAGATAATCTTTTCGCCTTTAATGCCATGGACTACAACAGAATTATGCAAGACTATGCGGATAACGCTATCGTTCATTTTGTGATGCGGGACCCGGTGGTGGGCAAAGATAATATTCGCGAGCTATTCAGTTCGTTTGAACATGATATTCAACACTGTGATATTAACATTAGCCATATTATTGAGTCCGGTGATTTGGTGATGGTCGAACGGGTTGATAATGTGCTGTTTCAGGGCAAGCCTACATCGGTTCCGGTTATGTGTACCGTAGAAATACAGGGCGGAAAAATTGTTCACTGGCGGGAATATTACGACGAAGAAACCTTTCAAAAGCAGCTACAAGCCTAGTCACTCTTCTGACCACCCTTTATCGGCGGCAAGCTGATTTAACGCTGTCAGCGTGTCATCTTTATGTTGCCACACATCACTGACCCACTGCTGAAACCGGTAGCGAAACGCTTCATCTTCAAAATAATTGCAGCCTAAAAACTCAGCGGGAATCTCCCGCAACTCAAAGCGCACCATCACATGTTTTACCCGGCCGCTTAGAAAATCCATAAAGGTCGGGCGCTTGCCACCGGGATAGGCAATGGTGATATCCAATAGCGAATGCAGGCTCTCCCCCATCGCACCGACAACAAAGCCCATACCGCCAGCCTTGGGTTTTAGCAAATGTTGATAAGGACTTTGTTGTTGAGCATGTTTGGCCGGAGTAAAGCGCGTCCCTTCCAAAAAATTAAATACCGCAACCGGCGCCTGCTTAAACTTTTCGCAGGCGCGTCGGGTACTCTCAAAGTCCTGGCCTTTTTTCTCTGGATGTTTGGCTAAATAAGCTTTGCTATAGCGCTTCATAAACGGGAAATCCAGCGCCCACCAACACAGGCCAATAATCGGCACCCATATCAATTGCTGCTTAAGAAAAAACTTGAGCATCGGCATACGGCGGTTTAATAAATGCTGCACTACCAGAATATCCGCCCAGGATTGGTGGTTGGCTACCACTAAATACCAGTGCTTTTTATCCACTGACTCCAAGCCCTGCACTTCCCACTGCATAGTCTGGGTCAGGCGCATCCAACCGGAGTTCACAGCAATCCATAGCTCGGCAATACGGATAGCAACCCGTGTGCAAAAACGCTGCCAGGAAGCCAGTGGCAGAATAAAACGTAACAAACTAACCAGCACTAACGGCGGGCCCAGCAATAGGGTATTCAAGATCAACAAACTTATAGCAATAAGCGCGCGCAATGGCGACGGCAAAAAAGCCAACATAACGATAGATACCTGTTATTGACGATAAGAAACCAGACTATAAACAGATTATTTGAAGGGGGCTATGGGATTTGGCTATCCCTGCCTAACTAAGCCTCATCGGCGCAGCACTGTTCCTTTAAAAAACCAATCACTGAATCCAACTGCTTATACTGCGCTACACAAAACAGTGTTCTCCCCTCTCGGCGCTGACTAATAAGCCCGGCAGCTTCCAAACCCTTTAAATGATGCGACAGTGTTGAACCCGGAATATCCAGTACTTGCTGCACCTCACCAACGGCAATACCCTGGCTTCCTGCCCTGACTAACTGCCTATAGACAGCCAGCCGGGTTGGATGACCCAGCTCTTTTAGTGCTTTTGCGACTGTTTCAATATCCATGGATAGCCCTCTTTTTAATAATATTTCGATATTACTAGAAATATCTTGACAGCACAAATGGCAAGGCTTATATTTCGATCATTCTAGAAATATAGATTATACAGAGATTGGGAGAAATACAATGACTATCACTTACGACATGGTGCAACAGAGCCTCGGTATGTTCGCCTTTTTGGCGGTCGAGCTTACGCTACTGTTTCTGCTGATTAGCTATCTGGTTGGGGTACTACAGGAATATATCCCCCCGGCAAAAATTCAGTCGATTTTGAGCGCCAAAAAAGGCAAGGGCTATGTGGTTGCCGCCTTATTGGGCGCCATCACCCCTTTTTGCTCCTGCTCAACCATTCCCTTTCTAAAAGGGCTGTTACGGGCTAAAGCCGGTTTTGGCACCATGATGGTTTTTCTATTTGCCAGCCCGTTGCTTAATCCAATTATTATTGGCCTGTTTGCCGTTACTTTTGGCTTAAGCGTTACCGTGTTTTATTTTGTTATCGCTATGGGTGTGTCAGTGATTGCCGGTTATACCCTGGAAAAACTCGGCTTTGAGCGCTATATCAAGGCAGAAGCCTATAGTGCACCAGCAGCATCCGGCTGCGGCAGTAGCTGCGGTGGTGCCAGTGCGCCGGTGAATAAATGGAAAGCGATTTGGGATGTCACTTGGGTCGACTTTAACAAGGTACTGCCCTATTTGCTGGGAGGTATTGCGCTAGGTTCTTTAATCTATGGTTTTATGCCCACTGAGCTGGTGTCATCGATGGCCAATGAGGACAACCCGCTGGCGGTACCGATTGCAGCTATTATCGGTATTCCTTTGTATATCCGTGCCGAAGCGGTGATTCCACTGAGTGCCGCACTGGCCGCCAAAGGGATGAGCCTGGGCGCGGTGATGGCCCTGATTATTGGCAGTGCCGGCGCCAGCCTGACGGAAGTGATACTGCTAAAGTCGATTTTCAAAAACCCGATGATTGCTGCTTTTCTGGTGGTTATTATCGGTATGGCCATAGCCGCGGGTTATTTATATGGCTTTATCTTTTAAGGCTGCCACCGCGCTCTTTGAGCGCGGTAGTAGGCTAACCGATATCAAAGACCACCTTAATTGCACCGGCTGAGCGATCCGCCGCCGTGGCAAAGGCTTCTGTTACCCCATCAAGCGGAAAGCGATGAGTGACCAGAGCCTTGGCGATATCAGGGTAGCGATGTAATATGCTGCCCGCTTCATCAAAGCTTCGGCTGGGGCTTTTGCAATGATAGCCCGCCGAGGGAATCAACTCCGGCTCCTTACCGCAAAAGGCTGGGTCTAAGGCCACCGGCTCCCAGAAAATCCCAACCAGCCCAATCCGCCCCAGAGACTTTAACCACTCCACCGAATCCTTTAACGACCCAGCGCTACCCACCGCATCCATCACGACATCGTAGTGGCCGCTGGCCGTGAGGCCTGCACCCAACAGCTCAGCCGATCGTTGTTGGTGGTCGTAGCGTGCGATCATATCGTAGCGAATACCGCGGGCACGCAATACTGCCCCTACCGCCAAACCAATGGGCCCGGCACCGATAATCAATACCCTGTCCCCTTCTCGTACCCGAGCACGATCAACACCGTGTACAGCAACTGCCAGAGGCTCTATCAAAGAAGCAATGCGCACATCCAGCCCGGTAGGTAAAGCGATGAGATGACTGGCGGGCACATGGACATACTCAGCCATGCCGCCATCACCCAAGACTCCCATTAACGAAAACCCTGACTCACAATGAATCGCCTGACCTTCATCGCAGTAACCGCACTGGCCACAGCCCCCCAAAGGCTCAATCGCCACCGCTCGGCCATCTTCGGCAATACCGGCAAATTCATGGCCGATAATATGGTCACCAAAAAAGCCCATCTCCATCATATGGATATCTGATCCGCAAATCGAAGACGACACGACTTTGACTTTTACCCCGTCACCACTGGGCTCAGGTACATCGACCAACACAGGTTTTTTATTATTGACCTTAACCGCCTTCACGGTAACTCCCCCTTTATATCCGGTTGGCGTTTTTATTGAACGCAACCGATCTAGTCATCAATAGCCATTCAAGCTGCGGGCTATCTTATACTAAACAAAGAACACATAGCATTCTGTCTATTTAACTTGCTATGATTCTACGACAAAAACTACAACGACAAGGATAAGGTTTCGCTATGCAGCAAGTTGCCACTACTCCTACCAGCCCGGATACAAACCAGCCTAAGCAAAGCCAGCATAAATACTGGCGAGGTTTTTTTCAGGATGTTGTTCACCAGCATAGCTACCAGCCGCTGCGAGTCGAAGGCGCCATACCCGACGACCTTAACGGCAGCTATTATCAAAACGGCCCCGCCAACTTTAGCAGCCACGGTAAAACACTGGGGCATATCTTTACCGGTGACGGCCTGATCCGCTCGGTTCGGCTGGGTAATGGCAAAGCCGAAGGTGCGGTAAAAGTTGTTGACTGCGTTGGCAGGCAGCGCGAACGCACCGAGGGCAAACCACTGTATGACGAACATGGCGGTTTAAAGTGGCAGCAAGGCTATCGTATGGAGCGTATCAAAGGCCTGCTAACCGGCGAATTACCGTTTCTGAATGCAGGCAATACCAATATTCTGCCTTGGCAGGGGCAACTGCTAGCACTATTTGAAGCGGATGTACCCACCCTTATATCCCCCGATAATCTGGATACACTGGGCACCACCAACATGGACGGCAATATTATCGGCCCCTTTTCCGCTCACCCGCGCTGGGTTAGTGAACGCCAGTGCGGTTATAACTTCGGTATACGGCCCGATGGCCAGGATACCCTGCTGGATATTTACGCCATGCCCCGCCAAGGAGCCTGCCAGCTAATCACTTCGATTAAGCTGGACCGTCGCTGCGTGGGCTATATCCATGATTTTATGGCCACCCCTAATTATCTGGTGTTTTTTGTCCCGCCAATGCACGCCACGATGAAAGACCTGTTTAATGTGGCACTGGGCGCCTCTCCCTTTGATATGTCCAAGTGGGATAAAAGTCTGGGCACTGAAGTGATCGTGGTACCACTGGACCGGCCGGAACAACCGATTCGTTTTTCTACCGACCCGTTTTTTGTGATTCACCATGCCAACGGCTATGAAGAAAATGGCAAGATTGTATTGAACTATATGCACTCCGCTGACCATAGTCTGTACCGGCAATTGGGTGACCTGCACCGCGGCCTGCCGATTACTTATTTAAGCGAAACCTACCCGGGCCTATGGGATGGCAGCTCCTCATTTAACCGTCTTACCCGCAGTGAAATTGACCTGCAGAAAAAGCAGATTAGCTACGATATGCTGGCCGATTTGTCCTGTGAATTCCCACGTATTAATCCCGGCCTGCAAGGCAGCAAGCATCGCTATACCTATATGTTAGGTATGCCGCCTGGCAAACCTGAAATGCCGCTTTTTTCCAGTCTGGAAAAATACGATGCCGACAGTGGCAAGACAGAAACTCTGGAGCTGGGCGATGAGCAATACCCGAATGAACCCATTTTTATTCGCCGGCAAAACCCCAGCAGTGAAGATGATGGCTATCTGCTATCAGTGATCTACGACGGCCATAACCATAGTAGCTATCTGGCAGTCATCGATGCCAAAAAATTTAATGAAGGGGTGATTGCCAAAGCCCATTTTGACCAGGCGCTACCGATTAGCTTTCATGGTAATTGGCTGTCGAGTTAATGCAGCGCTAGCTTGATGGCAATCAAGCTGTGGCAATGGTCTTGAATAAAAAGCCGGGCACTAAATATCCAACATTGAGGTATGCATGTTAAGCAGAATCCAGCTAATGAAAATTCACGCACTACTGGCAGCGTTTATTTTCCCCGTGGCCTGCCTGTTTTTAGTCACTGGTGCACTGTATACATGGGGTATCAAAGGCAATTATGAGACGGACAACTATGCTATTGACCTAAGCCAGCCGATAGAGCCCGAGCTGGAAACATTGCTTGAACTTGCTAACACTGAACTCGGTAAAAGAAACCTTAGCCTGCCTTCCGGTAAGCCAAAAATAAAATCGGCTGGCAATCACTTTTACCTCGATTGGAGCGGCGCTAAAAAAGATATCATCCTTGAGCCCACTGACAATCCACTAGTCGCCCAATTAACCGTCAAGCAAGCCAGTTGGTATAGAAATCTGGTGCAATTACATAAAGCCAAAGGCGGTGTGTTATTTAAAATCTATGCCGCTACCTTTGCTATTGCCTTGGCACTGTTATTGATATCGGGTTTTATTATGGCTTGGCAAACGCCCAAGTTGCAAAGACTGACTCTGATCACCTCGCTCTTGGGCCTAGGGTCATTTGTTGCCATGGTGCTGTTGAGTTAAAGTAGTCTCCACTTTATTTTTTAGACAAGCGATACAAGGTTTGTATGCTGCCACTCAAACACTACAGTTTACTGATTCTCGTGGCCATAGGACTGATACTAACCAGCCTCTATAGCGATGATAACAATAGTCAGCCCGCCCCTGCTGCCAAGCCTGAAATCGGCGCCAGCGTTGCCACTGTAGTCTCCAAACCGCAAAGCTATATTGAGCTTGGTGATATCGACAGCCTCGCAGACAGAGGGGAACTGCGAATCCTGATCCACTCTAATCAGGCACTTTATCTTCCCAGAAATGGTCGCCCACAAGATATCGACCTCGAAATGCTGGAAACCTTTGCTGCTGAACAAGGCCTGGCACTGTCGTTAATCGCGGTCGATAAGTATGAGGATTTAATTCCCCACCTGATCGCGGGCAAAGGCGATATTATCGCCGCCAATATGACCATTACCGAGCCCCGTAAAGAGCAGGTCACTTTTTCAGTCCCTCTGGATTTAATCAGCGAACATTTACTGAGTAGTAAAGAACAACCGCTAACGGCGTTAGATCAATTATCAACACGGATTATCGCCGTTCAAAAAGGCACTTCCTTCTGGATTACCGCTCAAAAACTCAAAGCTGAATTTAACGGGCTCACTATAAAAACCCTGGCTGGCGAAATGAGCCATGATGAAATTTTTGATTTTGTCAGCCAAAACCCCGAATACCTGACCTTGGCTGATAGCAATGTCGTATCCACTCTGGAAGGCTATCGGCAAGATTTAGAGGTATCTGGCCCACTGGTCAGCAAGCGTCCGGCGGCATGGGCGGTGCGCCCTGATAACCCGCAACTGTTAACCTTACTCAATCAGTTTATTCGCATCGAAAAACTGACCAACCCCAAAAAAGCAGACAGCATTGCCGATTGGCCAGAAATTAAGCAAAGAAAACATTTGCGAGTAGCGCTAAGAAATAACAGTGCCACTTACTTTTTATGGCGCGGTAAATTATTGGGCTTTGATTATGAATTACTCAAAGCCTTTGCTGAAAAACATAAGTTGCTGCTGGATATTGTCGTGCCCCCTGACCATGAACAACTGATTGATTATGTTAGACGCGGTAAAGCTGATATCGCCGCCGGCTTTTTAACCATTACCCCGGACCGCCAGCAAACCGGGATTGTTTTTTCCAAACCTTATCATTATGCCTCTGAACTACTGATTAGCAGTGAAAACGATAAAAGTGTTGCAAGCACCACAGACCTGGCGGGAAAAACCATTTATACCCGGCCCTCCAGCAGTTATTGGCAAACCATTCTACAGTTACAAGAAACCGTGGATGTACAACTGGTCGCCAGCCCCGAAAATGAAGAAACCGAAGAAGCCATCGCCAAAGTTGCAGCCGGCGACTATGAGTTCACCGTTGCCGACAACCATATTTTTGATATTGAACTGACCTGGCGCAATGATGTTCGCAGCGCCATGGCGCTGGGGGAACCACTGGGCCAGGGTTGGGCAGTGCGTGAGAATAACCCCTTGCTGCTCAAACAGCTGAATCAATTTATAAGCAAAGAATACCGTGGCCTTTTCTACAATATCACCTATAGAAAATATTTTAAGGCCCCCAAAGGCGTGGCCAAATTAAAAAAAGGCCAATTGGAATTTAGTGACCACGGCACCCTCTCCCCCTATGACGATACGGTTAAACTCTTTGCCGAAAAATATAAATTTGACTGGCGCTTGCTGGTCGCCCAGATGTATCAGGAAAGTCAATTTAATCCCAAGGCCAGATCATGGGCCGGGGCGGTTGGTTTGTTTCAGGTAATGCCAAGAACCGCCAAGGAACTTGGCTATAAAAATTTACAGAACCCGCAAATTGGTATTGAGGCCGGGGTACGCTATATGGACTGGAGCAGAAAACGCTTCCCTGACACACTGACCGTGACCGACCGGCTCTGGTTTACCCTTGCCGCCTATAATGCCGGCGCCGGCCATGTACATGATGCCAGACGACTGGCCAAGCAAAAGGGCTGGAACGCCAACCTGTGGTTTGGCCATGTAGAGAAGGCGATGTTACTGCTATCAAAACGGGAATATGCTGCCAAAGCCCGCCATGGTTATGTGCGCGGGCAGGAGCCGGTGAATTATGTCAGGCAAATCCGTGACCGGTTTAACGCCTATGTTGTACTCACCGAAGATGCGGCGGATGAATTGGCGGCTAACCCTTAGCGATTAAGGCAACCATAGCCTCACCCACGGCATGGGCTGACGAGGGGTTTTGCCCGGTTACCAGTTGGCCGTCCGTAATCACATGCTCCAGCCAGGGGCCTACCTTAGTGAATTTGGCCGCTTTGCGCGTCAACGCTTCTTCCAATAAGAAAGGGATTTTATCGATGGTGGCGAAATCAATTTCTTCTTCGCGGGTAAAGGCCGTTACTTGCCTGGACGCCAACAGCATGGAGCCATCGGATAGTTCAACCGGCAATAGCGCCGCCGGACCATGACAGACGGCAGCGACGACCTTGCCAGCCTCATAAAAATTTGCGGTGATAGCAGCCACGTCCTTATTGCTGGCAAGATCAGATAACAAACCAAAACCGCCGGGGAAAAACAGGGCGTTATAGTCATCGTTATTGATTTGCGCCGTCGCCAGAGTATCGTTAATACGGGCTTGAAAATCGGCATCGGCCAGTACTGACTGATTGACTGCGTCATCAATCTCTTCGCCGTAGAGTGGTGCTGCACCGCCGCTAATAGAGGCGATATCGTAGCTATAACCCGCATCCAGAAAAACCTGAAGGGCATGGGTGAGCTCAGGGGCATAGGTACCGTTTTTTTCGTCGGTATCCCCCAGCGTTGCGTGGTTGGTCACTATAATTAAAACCTTAGCCATAACAAACTCCCTATTTTGTTTTGATCAATCTTTACTATTCGCTTGATCAGGCTCAATGGATTGGTCTCTCTGTTACCACACCACCGAGGCGCTAAGAAAAGCTGATCGCTCGTAGTAGTTACCCGTCTGGTATTCCAGATACACCTCATCCAATAGATTCTCAACCTTGGCATCAAATCTTAGCTGATAGTCACTGATCGTCATTTCTTTACTCAGGGCAATATCATGACGGTAGTAGGAATCGGTTTTGGTACCGCCGCGCCAATTGGTAAACGACTGGTGGTAACTCAATAAGGAGGCACTCCAACCGCCCTTAAAGCGCTGGGTAATAAACAGGCTGGCGGTATGCTCGGGCACATCGTCTTTTTGCGGCTCAGGTGGCCTATAGGATTTATTAATACGAATCGCATCCAACCTTACATTGGCATAAGCCAGAGCGATGGAGGTATCGGCCAAGGGGCGCCACTTAATTTGCATATCATAACCGGTAGCACGCCAGAACTTACCATTGTCATTAAAACGTACTTTGCCATTGGTATCATTGGCGGCAATCCAATCGGCATGGTCGGTTTTGTATTTAATATTATCGATACCGCCATCCATATCTTCCTGGAAGGCGCGCCAATCAATATCCACTTTGCCATCAAAGAAACTGCCGTAGTAAGCCGCTTCAAGGCTCTCTATTTCCTCGGCGTCGATGTCTTCCTCGGATAAAATTTCATCATCAATCCAGATATCATAGGCGTTAACACCAATCTTGCGATTGGCCTCAAACAGTGAAGCAGAGCGGTAGGCTTTAGACGCATTAACCCGGAAGTGATGCTGAGGGTGCAACTGGTAGTGAATGGAAATACGGGGCGACACATTGGTTTGATCAATTTGCTGGTTTTCCACCATGGCGCCAATATTGGTCAGCCATTTTTCTGCAAAGCGCCACTCCACATTGGAAAAAGCATAATAAATTTCATTATCAACCGTACCCGTGGTTTCCAGTGCATTCGGCGCCTTAAGTGTTTGGTATTTGAAACCTAGCCCAGACAACATTCTCAGCTGGTTACTAAAGGTATGCTGATATTCCAATTCAGTTTCCCAGAGGGTGACTTCGCGACTGCCAAAGCCCGCATTAACCAGAATATCAGGGTTACCTTGCAGCTCTATAGCCAACTCCTCCGGGGTCCAGCCTTCTTCCTCCGCCAGCGAAATCAAAGACTGGTGATCTGAGTCTGAATCATACAGCGACATATGCCACTTCCATTGCTGGAACTCTTCAACCCGCTGCCAGCCCGCCGTTAGCCAGTAGCTGGTATTTTCATCATCGGCGAACTCTTCACTGTGGTCACCATCGCCAATGCCAAAATCGCCTTCACTCCAACCCAATTCAAACTCGACCGTATCCAACAGAGAGGGTGTAAACGTGGTATTGAGCACGATATGGCCCACATCGGTATCATCATCAAGACGCGCCAGATTGCCATAATCATCTTCAGGGTGAGTACGTCGCCACTCTTCCAGACCAATATTGCCATCAAAGCCATCGTTCTCCCGATGAGAAACCCGTACCTGACCATAGCCACTGCCGACTTGGAAGTTAGAGCGAATATTGATATTGCGTGTGTTTTGATCACCCGCTGTAGCCCGTACATGAGTGCCACTTTCTTTTAATGGGCTTTTGGTGGTGATACTCACAGCTCCGACCACCGCATTGGAACCATAGACCGGCACATTGGAGCCGCGTACAAACTCTATATGGTCAATATCATCGGGGGTAATACCCAGTGAATCCCAGCTAATAGTCGGGTATGAAGGGACATAGACACTGCGGCCATTAATCCGCACTTCCAAACGACGCGGGTCATCGTCGGTTAGATCATGACCCGACAGGGACTGCACAGAGCCATTGACATAAAAGCTGATAAAGCCCGGCACCAGGCGAAAGACCTCAACCAGGTTATTGGGTGCCAGTGCAGCGATCATATCGCTGTCGATAACGGTCACTGAAGAGGGGGAGTCTTGCCGTGCCTGCTTCATCCGCGAACCTGAGCTAACAGCCGGGATATCAACAAACATATCAGTTTCATCGTAGTAATCGGATGATTCTGAAGCAGCCACTGCCGCTGCCGATGACAGCAAAGAAAAAAGTACTACTACGGGTAATGCAACCATTAAAGAATGCCTAAGCTATTCTCCAGATCCATGGATTTTATTATCAATTATAAAAGACTTGAGTCCATTGCTCCCAAGTACAACGCCAGACATTGTACAGATAAGCAGAGCTTGCGGGACAGTAAATAGTGGATTTTTTTACAACTTAAATAGATTTTAGTGGGTTTAACCACTCGCTATATAGGGCTATAGTGCAAAACAGAAACAATTTTACTCAATTGCCCTAAACTGATGCATTCAGTAAACCGCAATATAAATAAGGCAACACCATTCTTTTGCTGGAATATTTGCTACGATAACCCAATTACTTTAATACCGGAGATAAACAATGACCTTTTTCAAACAGCTTTCCCTGATGACCCTGGTAGTTGCCAGCTTTACCGCCCAAGCCAATGAGGTGGGCGTCAATCAGGAAAAACCTGCTATTGCTGCCAGCGTCTCAATGGAAGTGACAGCCGTTGTTGAAGCCATCAATCACGAAACCCGTGAAGTGAGCCTAAAAAGAACCGATGGAAAAATCATCAGCTTTACCGCTGGCGATGAAGCTCGTAATTTAGATCAGGTGGCTGTTGGCGATATCGTTAATGCTGAATATATCGAGTCTGTCTCTATTCAGGTGATGGCAGCCGATAACCCTGAAGCGGCGGAATTGGCCTTAGCCGCAGGCGCACGCAGCGAAGCGGGTGAGATGCCGGGTATGGCCACCATAGCCACACAAATTTCGGTAGCCACGGTTGAAGCGATTAATATTGAAGCCAATACCTTTAAGTTGAAAACTGCAGATGGCGTCGTCAAGGAATATACTGCCCGCAACCCGGAAAACCTAAAGCACTCAGCCGTTGGTGATATCGTAGTCACTACCGTTACCCAAGGCCTTGCCATTGCTGTTGAAAAAGCGCCTGCTGCTGAATAAGCTGCACTCAGGACTCGGTGATAACCATGCGCTGGACGTTGTCTATGATTAAAAAACTGGTAGCCATTATGCTCACAGCGCTTATCGCCCTGATTGTCGGCTTTAATATTTGGGGGGCAGCAACCCTGGGCTCTATGGAGCCAGCCGCCAATGCTGAACGAGACCCGACAGCCAATAAGGTCGTGATGGTATTTGGTGCTACAGGCTCTGCCGGTGGCGGCTTAGTAAAAGCCGCCATTGAAGATACTGAAGTAGACACCGTCTATGTCGTTACCCGGCGTACCACCGAGTACCTTGATAGTGTTAAAAACTCCGCTAAGGTCAGCATTATTATGCATAAAGACTTTACGGATTACTCCGCGATTACTGATCAACTGAGTGAAACCACGACCGTATTATGGGCATTGGGTAAATCATCATTACAGGTTGATGAAGCCACCTACACCCTGATTCATGTTGATTTCCCGGCGGCCTTTATGCCCACCTGGCTTGCCGCCAGAAAACAGGCTGGCGCTATCAATGCCCCGATGTCCTGGCATTTTATTGCCGGTATGGGCACAGAAGACAGCGACGCGCCCTGGGCCCATGATAAACGTAAGACCGAACGGAATATGGCCGCCCTTGCAGAGGGAACAGGCCTAAGAGTATTTAGTTATCGCTCGGCTTATATCCGCCCCGTTTCTGAAACAACCAATGCTGGCCACCATATTACCGAGGCCCTACTACGCCCTGGCTCACTGGTAACCAGCTCCAAAGAATTGGGCCAGGCCATGCTGGAAATTAGCGCCCGCACCAAGGAGCTACCCAATGGCAGCCTACTGGACAATGCTGACAGTCTGGCCTATACAAAAGCTTACCAACAGCAACATCAGATTAAATAAAGATGTGGATCACAACCGGATAAATACGCTGTGATAATAAAACCCATACTAGTACTGCTACTACAGGCTGCTCTGGCTTTAACAGCCCAGCAGGCCTATGGGCAACAGCCGCTGCGTTTTGCCGTAGACAACCGTCACTCTGACCCCATCCCACCCTATAGCTGGTATAACCAATGCAAAAAGGTGCACCAGGGGTTTAACAATGCACTGTATAAAAAAATTGCCGCTGACCTGTCACTGGAGGCCAAGTTTATTGAAGCCGGGCTGGCAGAAAACACCATTGATATGCTCAACCAATCCACCGCATTATTAATGGAAAACAAAGCCGACTTTGCTTTGGCTCCGCCCAGTTTTATTCAACAGCGGAATCAACTGACTGCCGGAGAAAAACCGGTCACTGCCACCAGCCCTGTACTGATATTAGCCGCCAGCCAGGCCGAGATCACCGAGGTTAAACAACTTGAAAAGCTAAACGGTGTTGGGGTCAATAGTGCAGATGCCGTTAAAATACTCAAACTGCAAAACGTTAATATTAATGTCAACAAGGTCGGCTCCATTAAAGAAGCCGTTATGCATTTGGCCAGAGGTGAGCAAGACTACTGGCTGACCGATAAATTTATTGCGCAATATCTGATTAATGACCTCGGGCTACAAAGTAAGGTCAGAATTTCTAAATTAAAGGTCGGTACGTCCATAGGGCTGCATATTATGACCAACCAGCAGCCCGTCAATCAGGAGCGCCTCCAGCAAATTGACCAGTTGCTAGCCTCCTATCACCAGAACGGCTATATCGAGTACCTGAAATTTCGGGTAATGCAGAGTTGGCTGGCTAATAAAGATTGCGCCAATAGCGCGGATTAAACCACGCTACCAGTCGGCAAGTTTTGCCGCCTTGATATTTTTTTCTATACGTTCCATCGGGAGTAATTCCTTACCATTATCTAACATAAAACGAAGAAATTTTTCCGCCACGATAGATAGCCGTTTATCCTTTAAATGCGAGACCTGCCACTTTGCCATAATCGGAAAGCCGCTGACTTTTAACTGGGTCATTTCCTTGCTATCGAACAGGGTATAAGCGGAGAGAATTGAAATCCCCATATTGGCAATAACCGCATATTTAATCGCCTCATTACTTTGCACGGTCATGGTTCTGGGTAGCGACAACTGTTTTTGCTGCAAGTATTTTTCAATATTTAATAAGGTTTCAGAACCCTGCTCCCGCAGGATAAACCGCTGCTCCAGTAGATCGGACCAGGTTAACTTTTTACGTTTTGCCAAGGGGTTTTTTACCGAAGCTACAACCACAATGGGGTTGGGCAAAAAATCATATTCAACCACTTCCATACCCTCAGGCGTATCCCCCAGAATATATAAGTCATCCAGGTTATCCTGCATCCGGGCAACAATTTCACTGCGGTTGCCCACATTAAATTCCACCTCTACACCGGGATAGCGCTCACAAAACGGGCCCAGCACATGGTAGAGAAAATACTTGGCGGTACTGACCACTGCTATTCTTAACACTCCCGCCTCCAGCCCTTTAATATCATTGATGCGATGACTCAGGCGATTTACCGCATCAAAAATTTCCGTCCCTGCGGCCACCACCTCTTCCCCCACATCGGTCAAACTGAGCTTTTTGCCAATCACTTCATACAGCGGCAAGCCAATCGCCTCACTGAGCTTACGTACCTGCATGGACACACTGGGCTGGGTTAGGTGCAGCTGCTCAGCGGCTCTGACGATACTGCCCTGCTCCGCCACCGCCATAAAAATTTCTAGCTGGCGAAGGGTGCCCAGTCTGGTTAGCAAGTGAGTGTCGATAGATTTTGGCATGTTGGGTCCTGTTATTTTGAATGGCAAGTAGAGGGGGTGGGAACGAGCTGCACTGGGTAGGGGGATGGTTTACAGCATCCCCTGAAACCCTAGCCCTCACTCCTACACCTAATTCGCACACAAATACATAGATCATTATCTATCAAAATTATAAGTAATATCTATTTTTATCTATTCTTAATATACACTATTTTTACCCCATCAAAACCCGCACCACCAATAAAGGAGCCGAGTTATGCGCCCCCATGTAGAATTTGTCGATGAAAAAGACCTGTTATGGCATATCGCCGAGCTGCCCCACGGCGTGGGTGAAGCCAAACAGAAACACCTGAGCTATGACGAAGAAGACGGCTCAGCCTCAACACGGGTAGACTTTGTTACCGATTGGTCCCGCCCCTCTGGGCTGCATACAGCGGTCACCGAGTGGTTTGTGCTTAAAGGTGAAGTCACACTGGGGGATAAAACCTTAGTCGATGGCGATTACTGGTGTGCACCCAAAGGTGTATGTACTCCGGCGATCAGTGTAAAAGCCGGCACTGAAATTCTCTTATTCCGCGAATACGGTGACTGGAGCTTTACCCCGGCTACGGCTGACCTTGAAGACAAAGAAGAGATCGCCGAACTCACCATCATGAGCTCCAATAATATGGAATGGTATGCGGTTGAAGACCCTGTTAATGGCAGCCCCATGAACTTTGAGCGCGGTGGCGGTGCTATGCCTGTACCCGGCATGTTTATCAAACTGCTTTACCGCAACCCGGTGACCGGCTTTTATACCCGCTTAATCAAAGCCGGCCCAGGCTGGAAAGAGCATCCACTGGCCCACCACCCCGTCTTTGAAGAAGCCTACCTGCTTAGTGGTGAATTTAACTACAACTACGGCACCATCCATGCTGGCGGTTACTTCTTCCGCCCTGCCGGTGTTCGCCACGGTGATTTTGTGGCCGGTGATGAAGAAGGCTTTACCTTTATCCTGCGCTGCGATGGTGACCTGGTAGATTGGTATACGGACAACGCCCGTGTTGAAATGCAAGGCGACCCGGTTAACTGGGGAGAAGGGTTTCCCTTAAGTGAACCACCGGTGATGTTACAGCCCGTACGTTCAAAAACCGCAGGGCCATGGAAAGACCCTAACTACCAATAGCGATGATCGGGTGGCAGGCTTTAAGGCGCAAGAGTTTTAAAGCCACCATCCACATAAATCAACGAAGACAACTGGTCGGCGTAGCTAACGTCAACCACCCTGCCAACAATCATTCCGTGGCTGCCATATTCATTGCGCTGCTCAAACTCACAGACAAAACTGGCCTGAGCATCCGCTAAAACAGGTACACCAGTGTGGTGCTGCTGCCAATCCCCAACCGAAAAACGCTGCTCACCCTTTTGACGAATACAGGCGTCGACCACCGCTTGATGCTCTGCACCCAGCACATTAACGCCAAAGTGACTTCCGGGTTTTAACAAGGGATAGAGCGAGGCCGTTTTTTCAAGCGGCAGCAATAAGCTTGGGGGATCGTTGGTTAAATTAGTAATGGCTGAAGAAGGCGACGCATAACGCCCCTGATGATCACTCACCGTTACAATACAAATGGATTTGCCAAAGCGCTTAATCGCCTGTTCGGTTTTATCGGCCAGAGTACTCATCACTACCTGTTATGCTTATGAAAAGAGAGACTATTATTGCATAGCTTCCAATTGCTTACGCCGTTTTTCATCCGCTTCCATGGCTTGAGCATCCAAGGACCTGGCTCGATTCAAGGTATCGATCTGATGCTTGGGAATCACCCCTGTGCCACTGCTTTGCTGTGTCGGGGCCACGGTCTCATCAGCGTTATCGTCTTCGGCAGATTGAGAACAGGCACCTAACACGAGCGACAAGCTTATTGTCAAAGCCACAGCGAGACTTGCGGGGTGTGAATATCGATGATTTAGCACTTTTCAAACCTCTTATAAATAGCTTAAGGTAGCCCTCAGTCTTGCACTTTAACCAGAAAATGCAAGCCAGTAACAGCGGAGCCATTATGCACAAGCGAGTACCTACAACGGCCACTATCGTTATTGCCCTTCTCCTTAGCTTTAGCCATAGCAGCCCCTTGCAAGCCGACGACACCCTGCGCTGCGGTACCCGCCTGATACAAAAAGACGACCTGGCAATACAAGTCAGAGAAAAATGCGGCAAACCTGTCAGTCAGGAAATTATCGGCTATACCCTGCGCAATGAGTACCAATACCAAACCAACCGGCAGCGAGAATATAAAATTGAACAATGGCTGTATGGACCTTACCGCGGTTTTTATCAGGAAATTATTTTTGAAGCGGGCAAAGTCAAACAGATAAACCGCATCAAAGACTAAGCCACCTTATTAGCTCTGGCCATCATCTTCCACAGCAAACCCGGAAATAAACGCCGCCATAACACCAAAAAACCAGCCTCATTGGGGCGCACCACCCACTGGCCTTTTTCCAGCGCGGTTTCAGTTGCATCAATAATCGATGCCGGGCTGGACATTTTGCCCGTGTGCTTGGCCTCTTTCAAACCTGCCGGGCCATCTTGCATCGCCTGATTGACCAGAGGGGTATCTACCATCGGCGGGCAGACTAACAAAAACCGGATGGGGCTATCCTTATTTTCATGCACCAGAACCTCAGCAAACGCGTTAGTGGCTGACTTGGTCGCGCAATAGGCCCCCATATTATGCATAGGCACATCACCCAGCATGGAACCAAACAGAATAATATCGCCAGCGCCACGCTGCTCCATCAACGGCATCAGGGTTTTCACCAAATTGACAGTACCAAAATAATTGACCGACATAGTCTGGTTGATTTTTTCTGCGGGCATATCCTTTAACAACTGGCCCGGCATAATCGCCGCACAATGGGTTAAGCGGTCAATGGGACCAAGGCGCTGTTCAACCTCGGCCACCAGCGCCCTCACCTTGGCCAGGTCAGTCACGTCGCAGTTAAAGGGTGTAATATTGTCGGACTCCGCCGCCGTTGCAGCCAAGGCCTCGTCGTTAAGGTCAACAATCGCAACCTTTGCTCCTTGCTCTGCCAAACGTAAAGCAGTGAGCCGCCCCATACCACTGGCACCTCCCGTCACCAATGCAACCTTGCCATAAAATGCCATAAAGCGATTTACCCTTACTGATATGATTGATTGTCACCACGGGGATCATAGACCATGACCGCAGCTGTGACTTGAACACACTAAAGCCATAGAGTACCGTGTCGCTACAATAATTATCCAGTCATTTCAGTCAGTTCTAACAAACCGACACCGCAGGAGATCAGCCATGACCGCAGAGACCACCGCCCCCGCCTCAAAAGGCGCCCAAAGAATACGCACCATAGCGATTGTGTTACTAGTTCTGCTGCCTGTATCAGCACTGGGTTCACGCCTTGGCATTTGGCCTTATAGCATCGGCTTGTTATTACTCTCCGTCTCTTTACTGGGCAGCTTGATTATCCAAATCATCAATGCCATCTGGCTATTTCGCAAACCCGCTGCCGGCACCAAATCTGCCCTGCGCTATGCCAGCTTAATCGCCCTGCCACCCCTGGTACTGGTCGCTAACTTTATGCAAGGCATGGGTGAAGACCGCCCGCTTATTCACAATATCAGCACCGACCTTGAAAACCCGCCACAGTTTGTCGAAGCCATCCAGCAACGGGGTAATGACAGCAACCCACTGGAATATTCGGCGGAAGTTGCCACCTTACAGCAGCAGAGTTTCCCTGAGATTAATAGCCTGCAATCAGACCTTAGCCCAGAGCAGGCCTTTGCCAAGGCCCTAACCACCGCCGAGGCTATGGGGTGGTCGGTATACGACCAGAATAAACTGCAAGGCCGTATTGAGGCGGTGGATACCACCTTCTGGTTTGGCTTTAAAGACGATGTGGTTATCCGCATTAAGGCCAGTGATCAGGGCAGTATTATCGATATGCGTTCGGTCTCACGGGTAGGCAAAGGCGATATGGGGGCCAATGCCAAGCGGATTATGGCTTTTCAGGCGATGTTTAAAGGTGAGAAAGGCTAACTCTCTCACTAAGCCGACTGTGGTATTAATACGAAAATAGGTGAAAATACGTATGTAATTCACAGCCACAAGAGCGAATAGTAGGGTCTTTAATCCGTAATATGACCGGGAGCTAATCTGCCGTCCTATTCCGGACCTACTGATAGGGGATAGGCCGCTCTTGCCTCGACTGCTGAAGCACGCATCGAATAACCATACCGCAGCACCCAGCGTTGGAATTGGGGCTGCTTTAGCACGCCTGCTAAGTCTGCCTTACTTACTACTGGCACTGATTTTTTCAAGCCCTTACAGCCTCGCCAATACCGCTTCAGCCTTATCGACCAACGACTATATTAAGCTCGAACAACAGCTGCATAGTCTTGACCTGACAACGTCTTTATTGTGGCTGGAAGACAGAACCCATTCCCTCAATATCAACAAAGTATTACAACCGGGACAACGGCAATATTTTCAGAGCAATACTGCCCCTGTTTTTAATCAAGGTTATACCGATTCTTCCATCTGGTTTTATCTCCCGCTTGAGCAACTGGGCAACTTCTCTGACCGACACTGGGTCATTGAAATTGGCTACCCGCAACTGGATTTAATCGACTTTTATATTCGCCGCCCCAGTGGTGAAATCCGTCATATAAAAATGGGGGACTCACTGCCCTATGCGGCACGGGATTTTGCCAGCGAATCCTATTTAATACCGATAAACTTTGGCGCTGATAAAACCCTGGAAATTTTCTTTAAAGTAAAAACCAGCAGCGCCTTGCAGCTACCCATCAGTATTAATAGCGCTAAATATATGATGGAAAAGCAAAGCCAACACCACACGATCTACGGTGTTTACTTTGGCATTATGGGCGTAATGATTTTATATAACCTGTTTATTTACTTCTCTTTCCGGGAGGTCAGCTATTTATATTTTATCAGCTATGTCGCTACCCTGGCTCTGATGCAGGCCTCTATCTCCGGACATGCTTTTACCTACCTCTGGCCCGCATCAACCCAGTGGGTCAATATCGCAACGCCCTTTTTTATTAGTTTAGCCAGTTTGCTAAGCCTGCAATTTACCCGCACTTTTTTACCGCTAAAACAATTTGCCTATAAACTCGACCAGCTAATCAAAAACCTTTGTTACCTGAGCATGGCCCTCGCAGTGGCAAGTCTGATACTGCCGACAGCTATGGTCGTGCAGCTCGGTGTAGTATTGATGCTGATCAGTTGTGCCATCACTATCTATGCCGGTATCAACAGTCTGTCCAATCACTTTCAGGCAGCACGATTTTTTGTCGCCGGCTGGTTATTTATGTTGCCGGGGGTGTTTATTCACTCGCTGGCCAGTATTAACTTAATGCCCTCTAACTTTTTCACCATGTATGCCGGGCAGATTGGCGCACTGATTGAAATCTCATTGCTATCACTGGCTCTGGCAGACCGGATGAACATCCAGCGCAAGGACAATCTGGAGAGCGCCGAAACCACCCAGCAACAATTGGAAAAAATCAATCAGGAACTTAATCAGGCACTGGATAATCTGGAACAAAACAACCGTCTAAAAGATCAGTTTTTGGGCACTATGAGCCATGAACTACGCACCCCCATGAATGGGGTAGAAGGTTCATTAAAGTTATTGAGCACCGACAACCTGACCGATAAGCAGCGCAACTATCTCGACACGGCCAAATTGTCCGCCAAAGAAATGACCTCGGTGATAGACTCCTTACTCTGCTTTTCTGAAATGCAGTCCGGTGAACTGGCCTGCAACCGGGAAGCCTTTGAATTTCGCACGTTATTAAATCCTCAGGCGCTTGAGTTCCGCCACCAGTGCCAGCAGAAAAACCTGGACTTTAACTGGCATATCGATAAATCAGTGCCGATGATTATTAATGGCGACAGCCACCAAATTTTATTAGTACTACAACAACTCATTGATAATGCCATTAAGTTTACTCAGCAGGGCCAGATAGCCGTCAATATCAGCACCGGCTGGGATGAACAAAGCCAGCAGCAAATGTTATCCTTCTCGGTCATCGATAGCGGCAGTGGTATTCCTCCAGAACAGCTCAGCACTATCTTTACCCCCTTCCAACAGGGCGACGGCAGTGCATCACGCAGCCATAGCGGGCTGGGCATTGGTCTGGCGATCTGCCAGCAAATTGCCGCTATGATGGGTGGTCGCTTAAAAGTCGACTCCGCCATTGGCCGCGGTACTGAATTTACCTTTACTATTCCCCTCTCCACAGATGGAGAGTGCAAGGCTGTTGCCAAAACCCTCAACAAAGAAGCCACCAGCTATTTGCCAAAAACCATATTAATTGCCGAAGATAATCCGGTTAATCAAATGGTGCTGAAAGGGATGCTGCAATCTCTGAACTGCCTGATCCTAACCGCCAGCAATGGTGAAGAGGTTTCCAAACTACTCAATGAGCAACCGGTCGACTTGATTATGATGGACTGCCAAATGCCGGTTATGGATGGCTTTGAAGCCACCCGCAAAATTCGCAATAGCCAGGCAGCCTACAGTAATATTCCCATTATTGCCGTGACAGCCAATGCCATGAGCGGAGACAGCGTACGCTGCATCAATGCGGGTATGAATGATTATATTAAAAAGCCTATCAAGCAAGATGTGGTCGAACGCAAGGTCAAACGCTGGCTGCAAAATAGCAAGCTAATGGCCAGCTAGTCGCTGCCGCCTGTATAAGCCCATGCCCGCCCCCATCATCTAGTGCAGAATCACCAATAGATATTGTACAAACCGCAAAAGCCAACTAGTCTTGAAAGATGATCAAAACAATAGTCTCTTTTGCTGTATGAATGTTAAGTATATCAACCCCTTATTGGAATCCACGGTCACGGTGCTCTCCACCATGGCCATGGTTGAAGCAACGCCGGGCAAGCCTTCCATCAAAGAAGGACAAGACACACTGGGTGATATCACTGGCATGATTGACCTGGCCGGTGACAAGGTCCACGGCTCATTAGCCATCAGCTTCTCTGAACCCGCCATCCTCGATATTACTGAAAAAATGCTCGGGGAAAGCGTGACCAGCATCGACGCCACGGTAATTGATGTGGTTGGTGAAATTACCAACATGATTACCGGCAGTGCCAAAAGAATCTATTCGGAACAAGGTATGGAATTTGACCTGACCCTGCCTTCTACTCTGGTGGGTAATGACCAACCCCTCCAACACAGTGTCAATGGTGAGCTGATAGTACTTCCCTTCAATACAGCGGCCGGGCAATTTTATCTGGAACTTTGTTTTAGCTAAGCCCTGTCTTAAAAATTGCCCAAGCCTATAAAACCAGTTGAGATACTGACAATATCTGTCCACAATAGCTCGCACCGCTATCAGCCAGACGATTGAGCTATGTTGCCAATAAAAATATTAACTGCCCTACTTGCACTGATTCTCTTGCCCGGGTGCGAACAAACCCAACAGCAACCTGCTAGCGACCAGGAACAGGAACTCACGGCTTTTTTTGCCAGTAGCTACCAGCAAACCTTATCCCGCTCTCCCATGACGCAAACCTACCGCGGCATAAAAGATAATTATGGCCAATGGGATAATCTCTCTGACAGCTTTGCGCAAGAATCCGAAGCGATTAAAGCCGCCAATCTGGAAACGATTAACAGCTTTGAGTTCTACCGACTCAACCCCGACTTACGCCTGTCAGCTGAGCTCTTCCAATATGTAGCGAAGCGCAATCAGCGCTATAACAACTTTCGCCACCACAGCTATATCATGCAGCAATTTAGTGGCTGGCATACGCAAATCCCCAGTTTTCTGATTAATATGCATCAGGTCAGCTCACAGGCTGATGCCGAGGCTTATATCACTCGCCTCTATGGCGTACAAACGCTATTGGATCAGGTGATTGAGCAACTCACTATCCGCGAACAGCTCGGCATCTTCCCCCCCAAATGGTCCTACCCGCAAATGCTGGATGCCAGCAATAATGTCTTGCAGGGCCAACCCTTTGATAATAGCGATAGCGACTCCGCTATTCTCGCGGATTTTCGCGCCAAGGTAGAAGCCTTAGATATTGATACCGAGATAAAACAGCTCTTAATTAAAGATGCGCAAGCGGCATTGCTAAACTCACTACTGCCCGGCTACCAGTCTCTGATTAACACACTCACCGCACAAATGGCCCTCGCCAGTGATAACGATGGGGTTTGGAAGCACCCCAATGGCGACGACTACTACACCCTGCTACTCAACACCTATACCACCACTGATTTAACGGCCGGAGAAATTCACCAGATTGGACGTAAACAAGTAGCAAGAATTCACGCCGAGATGCGCGAGATTATGCACACGGTTGGTTTTAAGGGTGACCTGCAGGCCTTCTTTAAATTTATGCGTGAAGACCCTCAGTTTTATTACCCCAATAACGCGCAGGGGCGCGAGCTGTATCTCAGTGAGGCCAAACGAGTGCTGGCGGTCATGGAAGAAAAACTCCCACAGACCTTTGGTTTATTACCTAAAGCCCGCCTGAAAATAAAAGCGGTGGAAGCCTTTAGGGAAAAAACGGCCGGTAAAGCCTTTTATCAATCACCGGCACAAGATGGCTCACGTCCGGGTATTTATTATGCCAACCTCTACGATATGAATAGCATGCCCATCTACCAGTTAGAGGCGCTGGCTTACCATGAAGGCTTGCCCGGTCACCATATGCAACTGGCCATCACCGTTGAACTGGAAGACGTACCGGAGTTTCAAAAATACGCCCGCTTTACCGCGTTTACCGAAGGCTGGGGCTTATATTCTGAATATCTGGCCAAAGAGATGGGCGCCTATCAAGACCCCTACAGCGACTTTGGCCGTCTGGCGATGGACCTTTGGCGAGCCTGCCGTCTGGTGGTCGATACCGGTATTCACGCCAAGCGCTGGGATAAGCAAAAAGCCATCGACTATCTGGTAGAAAACACCCCCAATGCCAAGGAAGATGCCACCAAAGCGATTGAGCGCTATATCGTCTACCCCGGTCAGGCCACCGCTTATATGATTGGCAAAATGAAAATTCTGGCGCTGCGGGAAACTGCCCGCCAACAATTGGGTGAGCAGTTTGATATTCGAGATTTTCATGATCAGGTACTCAAAGATGGTCCGATGCCGCTAACCCTGCTGGATGCAAAGATACAGCGCTGGGTAGCACAGGTTCAACGACAACAGAAGATTCATTACCCACCACAGTCCAAACTACAGTCCAAACTACAGTAAACCATGACCATGCAAAAAAATATCCGCAGCGCCTTTGGTGTCAATATTCTCACTTCACAGCATAAGGATATTCGCCGTATCAAGCGCGAAGAAGAAAACCCCTCTATTCATGGCAATAAGTTTTGGGGTTCCAGCTATTTGATCATGGACTACTTGCAGGAAAACCCACCCGAGCAGGGCTGCAAAGTATTAGAGCTGGGCTGCGGCTGGGGTCTGGCAGGTATTTACTGTGCCAAACAGCTTGGCGCCGAGGTCACGGCGGTTGATGCCGATGATGCTGTCTTCCCCTATTTGCATTTACATGCCGAACACAATGGCGTAGCCGTCACAACCCAACAACAGTACTTTGAAAAAATTACCGCCAAGCAACTGGCCGAATACGATCTTATTATTGCCGCGGATATTTGTTTTTGGGACGAGCTGGCCGACACCGTGTATAAACTGGTTAAGCGTGCCTGCAAAGCCGGCGCTGGTAAGATTATTATTGCCGACCCGGAACGGCCACCGTTCTTCACCATGGCTGAACGCTGTATGGATGAGTTTTACGGGGAGCTGCAACATCGGCAGGTCAATGAACCTCGTCGCGCCACAGGGGCCATGTTAGTTATCGAGAATGCCTGACGGCTATACTTGCCACATAAAGCTGTTGCCCCTGAGCAAACAACAGCCTGAGCAAGCTAAATAATTACAAAACCTGCTTCAGTAACTGTCTTATCAAGCACTCATTACCCAAGGGCTTATCAGCAGGACTTTCCACTTCACAGCCTTAGCGATTCGTTCTACAATCATCCCACTTTAAAGAACGGAGATCACCATGCGTCTGCTACTTGCATTGCTACTGCCCTGGCTGCAATTTTTCACTATTGGTCGCCCCATCGCTGGTATTGTCTGCCTGCTGCTTCAACTCACCCTGATTGGCTGGATCCCTGCTGCAATTTGGTCTGTCTATGCCTTAAGCCAATATAAAACCGACCAAAAAATCGAAGATGCACTCGGCGGCGGCAAAGACTAATCCATAGGATTAGTTTTGGCATCACCCTCCTCTTTAATCACTGATCTAACAGGTGAGTTTATGACAATGTTTCAAACATCAAAGTTACTGCCATCATCGCTACTGATTATTATGCTGAGCGTTTTGCTATCCGGCTGTGAAAGTACCTATTATTCCGCACTGGAAGAAGTGGGCTACCACAAGCGGGATATTCTGATCGACCGGATTGAAGAAGCGCAGGAAGCTCAGGTTGAAGGGCAGGAACAATTTAAAAGCGCGCTGGAGCAATTTAAGTCGGTGGTGAACTTTGATGGCGGTGAACTGGAAGAAGTCTATCAGCAGCTCAACGATGAATATGAAAGCAGTGTTGATGCGGCCGAAGAAATCAGCAACCGCATTGAATCGGTAGACAGTGTCGCCAATGCTTTATTTGACGAATGGAGTGATGAACTTGGCGAATACACCAATGCCAACCTGCGCAGAGACAGTGAAAGAAAGCTGAAAGAAACCAAACGACGCTATAAAAACTTACTCAGCGCTATGCGCAAAACAGAGAAATCGATTGACCCCGTACTCAACACCCTGCGGGACAATACGCTTTACCTAAAGCACAATTTAAATGCCAGAGCTATCAGCTCACTGAAAAATGAGCTGGGCACAGTGAATAAAAATGTAACGGCCTTAATCAGTAATATGGAACAAGCGATTAAAGAATCTGATGCCTTTATTAAAGAATTAAAACAAGGATAAAACACCATGTTAAAGCAACTACTGATCACCCTGACCGCTGCCACCGTAAGCAGCAGCCTGATGGCTGGAGGCCATGGAGCCACCGCAGGTTTTAACAGCACCAAAATCAATGACTCTATCACCTTGCTACAGGGTAAAGGCGGCAATATTGCTGTCAGCCATGGCAGTGATGGCCTGCTGATTATTGATGACGATTATGCAGATATGTCAGACAGCCTGAAGCAACAATTAGCAGAACTGGGTGGCGGCAGCGAATTAAAATATATCCTGAATACACACTGGCATAGTGACCATACCGGCAGCAATGATGCATTGGGCAAAGGGGTCGCTATTGTGGCCCATGATAATGTCAGAAAGAGACTAAGCAGCCCGCAGGAAGTGCCTTTTTTCAATATGGTTACCACCGCTCAAGCCAAGCACGCCCTGCCCAGCCTGACTTACCCTGATGCAATGAATATTCACTTTAACGATGAAAGCATTCGACTGGAGCATTACCCCAATGGCCATACCGATGGCGACTCGGTGGTGTTTTTTGAATCATCGAATGTGGTGCATATGGGCGACCATATGTTTTATCCGATGTTTCCCTTTGTCGATATCAGCAGTGATGGCAATGTCGTTAACTTCGCGAACAATGTGGGCAAAGTCTTAGCCAAAGTAAATGATGCTACGGTGGTTATTCCTGGTCATGGCCCGCTTACCGATAAAAAAGGCTTAACGACTTACCATCAGATGCTGATGCAAACCATTGCGGAAGTTAAAGCTATGAAGGCGGAAGGCCTAAGCGTTAAACAAGCTCAGGCCAGAGGCTTAAGTCCAAAGTGGCAGGAATGGAATGGCGGCTTTATCAAACAAGAAAATTATATTGCGTTTATTTACCAGAGTTTATAAAACACCGGGGCTTACCAGCCCATAATATCCTTCACAAAGGGCACCGTTAGCCGGCGCTGTTCTTTTAACGACGCATGGTCCAGGGTGTCTAATACATCTAACAACGTTTCCATATCGCGCTGGCAGCGGTGATAAATAAACTGTATAACCTCATCATTTAATTCCAGCCCCCGCCGCTCAGCGCGCAACTGAATGGCGGCACTGCGCTGTGGGTCGCTCAGGCTTTTCAATTGAAAAACTGCCCCCCAACTTAAGCGGGAACTTAAATCAGCCAAACCACTATTAAGTTCACGCACCGCGCTATTGGCACTCACGATAAGATGGACCTGTCGTTCCTGCAAACGATTAAATAAATGAAATAGCGATTGTTCCCAGTCGCTATCCCCCATCACCGTATCAATATCATCCAGGCAGACCAGCGATAACTGTTCCAAGCCTTCAAATAATTCCTGCGGGGGGTAATCGCGCAATTCGGTCAGGGGTAAATAAACGGACGTCAGGCCCAATTCATCGGCCTGATGGCAAGCGGCCTGTAACAGGTGGCTGCGGCCACCCCGGCTGGCACCATAGAGAAAAATATAGCGCTCACCACTGGGCAGTTGAGCACGCAGGGTTTCCAGTAATAATGCGTTATCACCGGCATAAAAATTATCAAACGTAGTATCGTCCCGCAGCTGAACTGCCAGCGGTAATTGCTCAAAGGTAAAACTCATAAACCGTCCGCAGAATACAGCTTGCTATCTTTATAGCTGGAATGGGCATGGCGCAATAACACCATAATCACCGCGGCGACGGGCAAGGCCAATAATACACCGGTAAAGCCAGCCAACTGGCCACCGGCCATAATGGCGAAAATAACCGCCACTGGGTGCAAGCCAATTCTATCGCCGACCAGCAGCGGGGTTAATACCATACCTTCTAACATCTGACCGACAGCGAATACGCCACCGACCGCCAGTAACATCGATAATTCATGGAACTGGAACCAGGCGGCTATACCTGCTGCGGCAATACCTACAATAAAACCCATATAGGGAACAATACTGGCCAGACCTGCGGTAAGCCCGAGGATTAGTGCCAAATCCAGGCCAACCATTTTCAGACCAATGGTATAGATAATTCCCAGCGCCAACATGACCAGTAACTGGCCGCGAATAAAGGCCCCTAAAATTTCATCACACTCGTTGGCCAGACCTGCCACGGTTGGCTCGATAGAACGGGGCAACAGGTCGCGCAGGCGGGCCATGAGAACATCCCAATCCCTTAGCAGGTAGAAAGTCACCACGGGGATTAATACCAGGTTGGCTAAGCCGGTTAACATCGCCACACTGGAGCCCGCTACTTTGCTCCAGATCTGGCCCAGCAGACCACCGGCGGAGGTCCAGTTTTCTGTGAGCACGGTTCTAAACTGGGTGATTGGCAAACTGTCTTTGGGTAAGTCCATCGTACGCTGCAACCAGGGTATCAGGACATCCTGAATAGCATGCAGCCACTGCGGAATTTTTGTGGCCAATAGATCCAGTTGCCGCCCGATAAGCGGAATGGTCAGTAAGATGCCGATCACCACCACTGAACTCAAGCTGACAAACACCAGCGTTACCGCCAAGGTGCGGCCCAAACCGCGCTCTTCTAAACGATCAGCCAAGGGGTCTCCCAGATAGGCCAGCAGCGCACCGACCAGAAAAGGCATCAGGATAGCCTCTAACATAACCACTAACACTGCCATCACAAGCAGCGCTGCCAACGCCCATAACTTTTGTATGTCTGTCATCAGATAATCCCTGTTATCCAGCGTTTAAGGAGCAGGCCAAGCATAATCCAGAGCAATCGTATAATCACCCTGATAGCTGCTAAGCACCTGCGGCTGGATACGTTTATCCAGAGCAAAAGACTGCTCTAACTGGGCCAATAAACCATCAGCTATGAGACGCACGATAATTTCATCCGCCTCAACACTCACCACATTGGCATGCCGAATGGCCGCCACCGACTCCAGATAGCTAATAGCGCGGGCATAGGCGGTAAAGTCATTAATGCCGCTGAGGCGCATTAACACGCCATTGTCGGCAATATTCACTGGGGCAATCGCATACTGCTGGGCCAGTCGCTCTGCCACTTCATCAACCGCCACTGCTATATAGTCGTTAGCACTGGTGGCTTCAGCATCAAACCTGATCGTCTGCCCGGCATAAGAGTAGCGCCAACTGCCCAGCCATTCACCATTGGTCAGGCGAGTTACCCGGCCCAGTAATACGGTATCGGTCTGGTAGCGCTCGACCGCTGCATTGGCCCGCGGGTGGTTTAGTTGCCACAGCTGATCAGTGGATACAGCCACCATATCTTCCAGATCCAGTGTTGGCAGTTTAACCGCAAGACCCCTGCGCTCAGCATTGGCAGCGATAGCCTGCAATAGATCGGGGTCGGTATCCGCATTGGCAAAACGTCGCTTATTGCCCTCCGCCACAACCACCCATAGCAAAACCGTTGGACGATTGCTGGACCATAGCGGCAAGCCCGCCTCACGCAGGGTGGCGTCGATTAGTTTGGGTTCAAACTCAATCACCGCATAGAGCTGTTCGCCCTCGACGTTGGCAGGCTCACTGGCTATCAGCCGAGGCCGCTTTTCATAGCGGAACTGCTTGATATATTGGCTGGCGTTTTTGATCGCTGACTTAATGGCGGGCTGCTGCACCAGCTCGGCATTACCCGAGACACGAACCAGCACGGTGCTTAACCCCTCTCGGGTGGCACGCGTTAGGTCCTGACTGGACTGGGAATCCACCTTCACCGCGGTATCATATAAGCCATCCACCTCTTCAGCGCTGGCCAGGGGTGACAGCAGCAGGCAATAGACGATGCCAATAAGCCGGGCAAAATGTAATCGAGCAACCAAGATAATGTATCCCAAACTGGTGATTTAGCCTGTTGCCAGCGGCAATAGGCCTTTTATGATGGGACGCATTGTAGCAATCTGATTCAATCAGTACAGCTTTCATCGCGATTCCACTGGCCAAGCGGTTAAAGAGCTTAATTTATGGTCGTACTTGGGCGGCATTCAAGCTAAAATAGCGCGCCTAGAAAGTTGGCAACCCAGATAACCGCCATCACCAATCACAGACTACCCAAGAGCCCAGTAATCCATGAGCGAAGAAAATTCCAAGCAGTCCTTGAGCTATAAAGATGCCGGCGTTGATATTGACGCAGGTAATGCCCTGGTTGACCGTATCAAACACGTTGCCAAGCGCACCCGTCGCCCCGAAGTGATGGCTGGCCTGGGCGGCTTTGGCGCGCTGTGTGAAATCCCTGAAGGCTATAAGCAACCTGTGCTGGTGTCAGGCACCGATGGCGTGGGCACCAAATTACGGCTGGCGATGGATCTGGGTATTCACGATACGATTGGTATCGATCTGGTAGCCATGTGTGTCAATGACCTGATTGTAGCCGGTGCCGAACCGCTGTTTTTTCTCGACTATTATGCAACGGGTAAGCTTAACGTTGATACCGCAGCAGCGGTGGTTGAAGGGATTGGCACAGGCTGTGAACTGTCCGGCTGTGCATTAGTCGGTGGTGAGACCGCTGAAATGCCCGGCATGTATGAAGGCGAAGATTATGATCTGGCGGGCTTCTGCGTCGGCGTGGCCGAAAAAGCCGACATTATTGATGGCAGCAAAGTCAGCACCGGTGACACCTTGATTGGCCTGGCCTCCTCGGGCCCCCACTCCAACGGCTATTCATTAATTCGTAAAATCATTGAAGTCAGCGGCGCCGATTTGACCGAAAACTGCGGCGATACCACACTCGCCAAAGCCTTAATGGCGCCTACACAAATCTATGTCAAAGCCATACTGGCACTGATGAAAGAGTGCTCGGTCAATGCACTATCGCATATAACCGGCGGTGGTTTGCTGGAAAATATTCCCCGCGTCTTGCCCGACAATGCCAAAGCCGTTATCGACCTGCAAAGCTGGCAGCAGCCTGAGGTATTTAACTGGCTGCAACAACAGGGCAATGTCGACGCGGTTGAAATGTACCGCACCTTTAACTGCGGTGTGGGTATGGTCTTGGCGGTAGCCAATAGCGATGCTGATAAAGCTTTAGCAGTACTTAAAGCTCAAGGCGAAACCCCCTGGGTGATTGGCCATATTGCCAGCGCCGCAGCGGGAGAAGAACAGGTCGAGTTGCAGGGACTGTAACTGCATGACACGCTCTAGTTCATCTGCAACGCCTTGCAAACTGGTTATTCTGGTTTCCGGTGGCGGCTCTAATTTGCAATCCTTTATTGATGGTGTGAGCAACGGCAGCCTGACCGCCGATATCGCCGCTGTCTTTAGCAACCGACCCAAGGCCTTTGGTCTGGAGCGAGCGGCCAATGCCGGTATTGCCACTGAAGCGATTGACCATACTCTGTTTGAAAGCCGTGAGGCCTTTGATGCCGAGCTTATGCAGCGGATTGATCACTATGCTCCTGACCTGGTCATACTGGCCGGATTTATGCGCATACTCACACCGGGCTTTGTGCAGAATTATCACGGCCGCTTATTGAACATTCATCCCTCGCTGTTGCCCAAGTATCCGGGCCTGCATACTCATCAACGGGCCATCGATGCCGGTGACCCACAGGCCGGTGCTACCGTTCACTTTGTCACTGAGGAATTGGATGGCGGGCCAGCGATTGTGCAAGCTGCTGTGCCTATAGAAGCCGGTGATAATGCCGACCTACTGGCTAAACGCGTACTGACACAAGAACATATTATCTACCCATTGGCGGCGCAGTGGTTTGCTGAAGGTAGACTAAGACTGGAATCAAACAGTGCCCTATTGGATAACACCCCCCTCTCTGCTGGCGGCTATCAATATAACGATTAGTCGCACAGCCACCCTGCTATTACTGCTGGCCTGCTCCGCCAGTATAAACGCTGACACCCTGTTAAAACCCTATCAGGCTATCTATGGCACCAAGCTTGGCGGCATTAGCGCAGAGATGGAACAAACCCTCAATAAAGAGGCGGCCGGACACTGGCAGCTGCGCAGCTATGCCTCCCTTTTATTTGCCAGTGTGGAAGAGCAGGCCAGTTTTACGGAGGCCGATAATCAGTTAACCCCTTTAAGCTATCGCTATAACAATAAACTCAGCAGCAAGCGAAATAGCGAACTGGTGTTTGACCCCAAACAGAAAACAGCTGTCGACCGTTTGCACAGCAAAAAGCCCTTAACGCTGCCGGACAATAGCTACGATAAATTAAGTTTTCAAATACAGCTGCAACTGGACCTACTCAAAGACCCTGAATTTAGCCAGCGAACTTATCACTTGGTGGAGCGAAAAAAGCTAAAAAACTATCAAGTGAA
The DNA here is from genome assembly GCF_002117105.1 of Oceanicoccus sagamiensis. GTDB lineage: Bacteria > Pseudomonadota > Gammaproteobacteria > Pseudomonadales > Dasaniaceae > Oceanicoccus > Oceanicoccus sagamiensis. The sequence goes on from NZ_CP019343.1 coordinate 425,287, forward strand.
ACTATTGGGTGAAGAAACCCTTAACACAGCACTGGGTAAATTTAGCACCATTAAGTTAGAGCAACGCCGACCCGGCAAAGATAAGTACACGTTGATGTGGCTGGCCAAAGACTGGAATTATTTTCTGCTACGGGTTGTGCGAATTGACGAAGGCGAGCAAGAGTACCAGATTGATTTAAAACAAGCTGAACTGGATGGGCGAAAAATCCAGGGGCAATAATTATTCCGCGGTAATCCCAAAGCGCTGATGCTGTTTAATCGGCATAGCGCGGCGCTGCTTTTCCAATACTGTAGTATCCACCTCCGCCACAATATAAGCGGGCCCACTATCCGCTTTGGCAACGATATTACCCCAGCCATCAATCACCACCGAATCACCGGAGGTACTGCGCGATGGCGTATGCTCCCCGCCCTGGTTAGCACCGACAATATAACATTGATTTTCAATCGCCCTGGCCTGTAACAGCGGCAACCAATGGGCCTTACCGGTTAGCAGGGTGAAGGCCGCTGGCACCGCTATAATATCGACGCCCTGGGCAAACATAAGCCGGAACAGTTCTGGAAAACGAATATCGTAGCAAACCGCCAACCCCAAACGACCGAAGGGGGTATCGATCACCACCGCCTCATTGCCCGCTAAAAACGTATCTGACTCACGGTAGCTACCCTGAGAGTCGGCCACATCCACATCAAATAAATGAATCTTGTTATAACAGGCTTGCTCGATGCCCTGATCATCCACCACAAAACACGAAGACAATACCTGCTCGCTATCAGCGACTGCCACTGGCACCGTACCGGCAACAATCCAGATACCCAGCCGCTTGGCCAGAGCGCTGATAAAAGGCCTGATCACTGCATCCGCTGAAGCTTCCCGTTGACCCAAGGCCTTTTGCTGACGGGCGCTAAACATGGCAAAGGTTTCTGGCAATACAATTAACTGAGCACCTTCAGCCGCCGCGGCCTCCACTAGACGTTCTGCCTCGGCAAGATTCTCATTCAGGTTATTTGTACTCACCATTTGTATAGCCGACACTCGATACTGGCTCATGGTACTGGCTCCACTGCGGGTTCAACTGCCGTCGTCTTATCAACGGCGGTTTTTGATTTCTTGCCACTGTCGTAAACTTTCACAAAAGAAAGCTGGGGGTCATTCCAATCCCCTTCAATACTATAGACAGCACTGGATAGTCGATCGAACTGATCTTCAAAAATTTTACTGGCGACATAGACACCCGCAGCGGTGGGCAGGCCACCGGCCAGCGCAGCAATCCAGGGTAAATTATTAGCAACCGGCAAGGTCGCAATAAGCTCCATATCCAGCGCTTTGGCTTCTAAATCAGCATTGCCCCGCAAACTAAAGCGGCTGGAAGGTGACTCAATCGTTAAGTCTTCAACGATATTTAACTGTGCTTGTTCAAGAATCAATTCACCTTCAATACGATCATAGCTAATACCGCTATCGTAAATATCAGAAAAATCTAACTGTAAGCGCCTAACAATATTGGTAAGGTTTATAATACCTACCACTTTTAAAGTGCCCGACGCCCCGTCCGATGCCTTTAAAAAACGACCATCTTCAATATTTAAATACAGCGGGCCATTGGAGGCTGCCAAAGACCATTGGTTAGGAGCGCCGGGCCAGGTCAAATCCAATGACAGCTTGCCTTGCTGACTTTCAATGATCCGCTCATAATTCCATTGCTCAAGTACATCCCCCAAATCAGCAAAGGCAAACTCGCCGTATAAGCGCGACTCTTCGCCACGCTCTGTTTGCAGCCACTCCAGTGTTGCCGGCTGGTCTTTTGCAATCACGATACCGCGTAAATCACCATAGATATTATTAAAGACCAAACCATCTTGCTGGCTGCGTAGCTCAAAGGCCAGACTGCCGTATAAGATTTGCCCTAAAGATAACTGGTCCACCGAAAAGTCCAGATTAAGTTCGCGCATCGATTCAAAGGAGGAACTGCCAAGGTCTTCCTCCACAGAAGATTCCGGTAAGCGAAGCCTGCGCAGTTTTGCTATTAGCGGAGTGGTTTGATCATCGGCAATAAATAACTCACCAGCCATAATGTCATTACTGACCTGCAACCACCAGGCATCTTGCCAACGCTGTAAACCAACGGTGGTATTTTCATAGCGCTGGTCAAATCCTGAAAATTTTTCTACCAGTAACTCCCGCACTTTGATCGACAACCCCTCCGCCGCCTCTTGATCACCCGGAGCGGGTGTAGCAGCCAGCGCTTCAGCGGCTTCGGTATACTGGGTAAGAACCTGCTGCCATTCATCCAATACAAAATGATCAACTGCGCCTGTGACGACTAAAAAGCCTTCTTCATGGCGGGTGTTTTTCATTTTATCCAAAATCACCAAACCACTTTCTACACGGCCTTGATCTAAACGCAGTTGCAGCTCAGCAATATCCACCATACCCATACGCAGTAGCGGTTTCTCGCCGAGCAGAGGCAGTTTTAACCAGTAATCACGGGGCTGTTCCGCGGTTTTGTTATAGGGCTCAGGCAAGGTAATCGCCACGCCGACCAGATCGGATGAAACGGTAAATTGGCTTTCACCTTTGGGGCTCACTTTAACCTGCGCCGCCATATTGGTTTCGCCACTGGCAAAGGACAGCGCCGGTTGTTGACTCCAGTCCAGAATATCCGCCATATCGACACGGCCAGCGAAATCGACCAGCACACCCTGCTCTGCATCCTGCTCAACCGTCACTGTAAAGGGCTTGTTATAGAGCAACGCATTCAGGCCCGGCGAATACATGCCGCGCTCACTGCTATAGTTAAGCGGCCCGTTAACATCAGTAAACTGCAAGCGATACTCCGGCATCAAAAGATCGGTATCCTGCAACTGTACGGCCACGTCAATATCGGCTGGCCGGGTGGCTCCCACCAGTGGCAAACCAAGGCTCACCTCAGCACTGGCCTGCCCATCCAGCTGCCACTGTTTAAACACGTTACCAACAACTTGTTGTAACGCGCTCTCGTTAACCAAACGAATGGCATCACTGGACTGGCCGGCAGCCTGCGCATCAATGGTTAACCAAATACCGCCCCCTTCGACTGCGGTGGTGGTGACGGTTGCCGCCGACACATCCATAGCATACAGCTTGGCTTTGGAGGCGTTGACGGTAACATCGGCATTGTCCACTTCGACTAAGCCGCTAATAGCGGTTAGCTTTGGCCAATCGGGGTGATAATCCAGCGTGCCGTTTTCGACATTTAAATAGAGCTGTACCGTACGGTCTTTAACATCTTCTTTACGTAGCGAGCCTCGATAGATAAAGCCACCATCAATAACACGCCCTTCGGGAACACTGCCCGCCATCCAATCCAGAAAACTCTGGTTAAGGGTATAGGGAATAAATTTATCGCGGTAGCTGGCTGCGGTATCCTTTAAGCCAATGGTTAAGGTCATTTCGGGGGGATCTCGCTACCCGCCTGCTTGGGCAAATCCAGATCTAACAGCGCTGTTGCAGGGCCGTGATCAGCGGTTAGGGATAATAGGCCGCTATCCACATAGACTCTGTCTTCGGTAAGCTGCCATGCCACTTTGCCTTTGCCGGAAGCAAACCCCAGAGGGTTACGGTAAACCAAAGGAAAGTCTAACGAGAATGCGCCGGTGTCGAGTTCCACAAAGCCATCGGCAGGATTGACCTCAAGATAACCATTAATACCGGTTGCACCCGGTGCGCCCTTCCAGGGTTTGACCGAAACATTGTCTAAATTCGCTTGCAGAATAAAGCGAGGTGTTTTTCTTGGGGTGGGATTGCGCGATAAATTTAACACCACCTGCTGTAAATTACCGGACAGGGACAATGTGCTAACCGTTTCTTTTAGCGGGTCTCCGAGCAGATCAATAGCTAATAACTGTGACGTGGTTGCTGCCAAATCCAGACTGGGTATCGACAGTTGCAACTGTTTGTTTTCAATAGCAACACCTAATTGCTCAAACTTAAAGGGCTGTTCCTGCCATTGCATGGCCAATAAGGGAACCCAGCCCTCCCAATTATCATTGGCGTTTTTTTCTGCGCGAAAATGAATTTGAACATCTTTTAACGGCGCCAGCGGTCGGCCACTTAACGCCGCTATATCTAATAGTGGTGTGGTAATGGAACCCTGTAATTCAATAACAGTCTGCGGTTTCCAGTCCAACCATAGCTGGCCATCAATGCGTGCATCTTCGAGGTCGATACCTAGCGCGCCCATGGCGGGAAGTTGCGCTGAAAAATCCACTTCATTAAATTTTAAATAGGCCTTGGCCGAAAAGCCTTCAATCTCACGAGGGTCTCCCTGGGATTCAATAATACCCAGCAAAGGTTCTTCTGACTGGTCAAAATTAGCTTCAATTTTAAAACGTCTGAATTTATCAGCGCGCTTAAAGGACAGCTCTTTAACTGCCAGTAAGGCGTCGCTACCTTTGGCGAAGTTGATATTGATATTGGCGCCTAATAATTCAGCGCCCTCGACAGAAAGAATTAAATCCACCACGTTATCAAGATTGGTGGTGCCACCTGCGGCGACGGGATAGCCTTTTAATTCCCATTGTCCCGGGCTGGTTTCCTTTAACGCACAATCAACGCCGTCAATTAATAAGCGCTTTATCTGCAAAGAGCCTTGCATAAGACTGCGCAGAGGGTCCAGCTGTAAACTGAGGGTATCGATGGTTAGAACGGTTTGCTCAGGATTATCCGGTGCATAGAGTTTTAGCTGCTCCATGGTCAATACCGGCGATAGCCTGGACCAACGGCCATAAAGTCGATCGATATCCAAGGGTAAATTAGTAAATTGATTAAAGCGGGCTAACAGCGGCTGTTGGTATTCTTCGACATAGTTAATATAGTAGCGGCCAATACTGACATAAGTGGCGACAAGGACTAATGCGGTGAACAAACTTGCCCACAGCAAACGGTTAATCCAAATGGCACTCTGTTTTAACAAGGTTTTTATTCGCCTATCTTAGTCATCAGCAACAACAGGATTACAACAAAATCACATCAAACTGTTCTTGGTTGTAAACCGCCTCCACCTGGAACTTAATCGTTTTGCCAATAAATTCCTCCAGGTCCGCCACACTGGCCGATTCTTCATCCAGCAAGCGATCAACCACAGACTGGGATGCCAACACCATCAGCTTGTCATTTTCATAGGCACGGGCTTCCCGCAGAATTTCACGGAAAATTTCATAACAGATGGTTTCAGCGCTTTTAATCGAACCTCTGGCATCGCAGACCGGGCAATCTTCACACATCACATGTTCAAGACTCTCACGGGTACGCTTGCGGGTCATTTCTACCAGACCTAACTCAGACACACCGGTGATAATATTTTTGGCATAGTCATGCTCCATCGCTTTTTCCAAGGTGCGATGTACCTGACGGCGATGCTCTGGATCTTTCATATCGATAAAATCAATAATAATAATGCCGCCCAGATTGCGTACTCTAAGTTGCCGGGCTAAAGAGGTCGCCGCTTCCAAGTTGGTTTTAAATATGGTTTCTTCTAAATTTCGGTGCCCAACAAAACCGCCGGTATTCACATCGATAGTGGTCATGGCTTCGGTTTGATCAATAATCAAATAACCGCCAGATTTTAACGCGACTTTACGGCCCAGAGCTTTTTGAATTTCATCTTCTACACTGTAGAGATCAAAAATCGGCCGTTCACCGGGGTAGTATTCGATACGATCTTTTAACTCGGGAATATAATCTTCCGCAAACTGCCGCATATTTTGAAAGCTTTCATTGGAGTCAATGCGGATTTTTTCAATCTCTGGCCTAACCAGATCACGCATGGTGCGCATATATAAGGGCAGGTCTTCATAAATAATAGCCGGTGCTTCGCGCTCTTTCATTTTACGCTCTAGCGCAGCCCAAAGACGTTTAAAGTATTTTATATCTGCCAGTAATTCATCTTCACCAGCACCTTCCGCCGCCGTACGAATAATAAAGCCACCAAGTTTTTCCATGGCCTCGGTTTTAATACACTGCTCAACCACTGCCCGTAAGCGATTGCGCTCCTCTTCCTCTTCCAGGCGCTGGGAGATACCAATATGTTGAGTATGGGGCATATAGACCAGATAGCGGGAAGGAACCGATAGATGGGTGGTTAGCCGTGCGCCTTTAGTACCAATAGGGTCTTTGATAACCTGCACAATCAGGCTCTGCCCCTCCCGCACCATCATCCGAATATCCGGCTCTTCATTACTGCGCTGCTCAACACCATCCTGGTCAACCACAGCAATATCTGATACATGGATAAAGCTGGTACGCTCCAGACCTATTTCTACAAACGCCGCCTGCATACCCGGCAATACTCGAACGACCTTGCCTTTATAGATATTACCGACAATGCCTTTTGAGGCACTGCGCTCGATATACACTTCCTGCAACATGCCATTTTCAACAATCGCCACCCGTGTTTCGGTGGGGGTGACATTGGCTAGTATTTCTTCACTCATAGGGTTCCAACTGTTCTATTTTTTGCAGCAGTTGACCGGTTTCCAGCAGGGGCAAGCCCACTACCGCGGAATAACTGCCTTCAATGTTCTCTACAAATAGTGCACCGCGCCCCTGTATAGCATAGGCACCGGCCTTACCCAGAGGTTCACCGCTAAGCCAATATTGTTCCAGCTCATCGGGCTCAATATGACGGAAGCTAACCCGGGTAATACTTAGGGCCGTTTCCTGACACTGTTGATAGCATAGACAGATTGCACTCATCACTTGATGCGTACTACCTGACAATTGCCCTAACATCGCCAAAGCGTGATCGCGGTCACGGGGTTTACCCAAAATCTGACCATCGATAATCACCGAGGTATCTGCACCCAGTACAGGTAAGGGGCTTAAGCCCTGCTGCTCAACTAGCGCCAAGCCAGCCTGAGCTTTGGCAATAGCAACACGCTGCACATAGTCCTGCGGTGATTCACCAGCCAATACTGACTCATCGGTATCGACGGATATTTTTTCAAAACCAAGCGCAACCTGCTCTAACAACTCGGCACGGCGGGGGGACTGTGACGCCAAATATAAGCGCGCCTTATTGGCAGTGTCAGGTGACATAGTAGGCTCGGCGCAGGACCCGCAAAAACAATGACAGCAATGGCCATAACAGGGCGCTGACCAGAGCGGGTAATAAAAACAATAGATTAGGCGACACAGTACCGGTTAAGGTTTCAACCCAATGACAGAGCAACTGGTTAAGCCCTATCAAAACAAAAATAACCGCCGCTTGCTGGACTGGGGTATACATCCGCAAGCGCTGATAGAGTATGAGTGACAGATAGGCCAATACTGCCAAAGCAAAGGCATGCTGGCCCAGCGGGCTACCTTCCATAATATCTTGAAGTAAGCCGACCACCCAGGCCATACCAATACCTACGCGCTCGGGCAATGCAATCACCCAGTAAACCAATACCATGGCGACAAACTCCGGACGACCCCACTGGGCCCATACCGGTAACGGCACAATCGCCAGCCATAATGCGACCAGCAGGGTGAGCGCGATAACCCAGCGGCCATTACTCTGGTTCAACAGCCTCACTCCCTTCCAGCCGGTTGCTAAATACCAGTAATACATGGCGGCTTCTATTTAGTGCCGCACTGGGCTTGGCTTTAACAATGGCAAACGCCTGGCCGGGGTCAATGGTGACTTCTGTCACCACGGCCACCGGATAGCCCACAGGGAAACGCTGACCCAGACCGGAGCTAACCAGCAAGTCACCAACTTTGATATCGGTGGTCGCCGCTACGTGCTGGAGAATCACTTCATGGAATAACCCGACACCTTCCGCCACACTTCTAACGCCATTGCGGTTAATCTGTACCGGCAATGCATGGGCCGCATCGGTAATCAGCAAGACCCGGCTCTGCAATGGCCCCACTTCAATAATCTGCCCCATCAGGCCCAGCGCATCAATCACCGGCTGGCCAACGTAAAGGCCGTCTTTCTTGCCCTTATTCACAATAATTTGATGGTGCAGTGGGTCTGGCGACACACCGACCATTTCGGCTACCAGCACACTGTCATCGAGGATGGCGGAGGAGTTGAGCAATTCCCGCAGGCGCACATTTTCCGCTTCCAGCGAGGCCAGTTTTTGCACCTGTGCTTTGAGTAGCAGTGACTCTGCGCTCAGGCGTTCATTGTCGCTAATCAGGGTTTTGCGGCTGCGTATATTTTCATCGCCCCACTCGGAGATTTTGGTGGGGATATCACTGACCCAGTAAAACGGGGTGGCAACAATAGAGAGGTTGGCTTGCAGGTCTTTAACCCAGCCAAAGCGCTGGCCGGCAAAAATAAGCACCAAGGCAAGCAGGCTCAGTATTAATAACCGAGCGCCAATAGAAGGGCCTTTTACAAATAACGGTTTGATGAGCTTACCCCATATTTTTTTGCTGTCAGGGTGAATGCTATATTAAGCCCCGAAGCAGCCGGTGCTTAATACGTTACTCAATAGTCCGTCAGATTTACTGGTAGAACGCTTATGCGGCTATTCCGTCGATAAGAGATCAATACTGTGGCGATCCATAATCTCCAATGCCTTACCGCCACCGCGGGCAACACAGGTTAGCGGATCATCCGCTACCAGTACCGGCAAGCCAGTTTCATCAGAGATCAGACGATCGAGGTCACGTAGCATGGCACCGCCACCGGTAAGGACAATACCGGTTTCGGCAATATCTGCTGCCAATTCCGGGGGGCTTGTTCCAATGCTCGTTTAACCGATTGCACAATAGCCGCTAGCGGCTCCTGTAAAGCTTCAAGAATTTCATCACTGTTGAGGGTAAAGCTGCGGGGGACACCCTCAGCCAGGTTGCGGCCGCGCACATCAATTTCGCGCAACTCACTTTCGGTGTGAGCACAACCTATCTCTTGTTTGATACGTTCCGCCGTGGCATCACCAATCAGACTGCCATATTTGCGACGGACGTGGGAGACGATGGACTCGTCAAAACGGTCACCCCCCACTCTTACAGAATCTGAATACACCACGCCATTAAGGGAGATAATAGCAATCTCGGTGGTACCACCACCTATATCAACCACCATGGAGCCTGTTGCTTCTTCAACCGACAGACCAGCACCAATGGCCGCCGCCATAGGCTCTTCGATCAGTCTTACCTCACGGGAACCCGCACTCAAGGCGGATTCACGGATAGCTCGGCGCTCTACCTGAGTGGATTTACAGGGCACACAGATCAAGACGCGGGGGCTGGGGCGGATAAAGCTGTTTTGGTGAACTTTGGAGATAAAATGCTGGAGCATTTTCTCGGTCACCTGAAAGTCGGCAATCACACCATCTTTAAGGGGACGAATGGCGGTAATATTGCCCGGCGTACGGCCCAGCATACGCTTGGCATCAGAACCTACCGCTTCGATGGTTTTTTGACCATTATGGACTCTAATAGCAACCACGGAGGGCTCGTCCAGAACAATGCCCTCTTCGCGGACATAAATGAGGGTGTTAGCAGTCCCAAGATCGATGGACAGATCGTTGGAGAAAAGGCCTCTTATTCTTTTTAGCATGTAGTTAGTTCACCTTGAAGGTCTTGGCACCGGCGCAGAGAAGTGCTCTGTTCGCTCTGGCAATATGTCATTGGTTTGACAGAAGTTTAGCCTATTTTGGCCAGCATTTTTAATGTCTTGCAATAAATTTGCCACTCTAACAACGGCAGGCATTTAGAGCAAGGCAGAAATGTGATAAGTTTAGCGTTTATAAAGACTTATCGACTCGCTGGCGCCATTTAAAATATTCGGGGCCGGCGGTTGATGTTAAAGCAGTAAACAGCGCCTAAAACCGAGTACCCAACAATGTCCGTAGAACAATCCGATATTGAAAAAATCGCTACCCTCGCACGTATCCGTGTGGCCGAGGATAATATCCCTGAGGTCGCCGAGCGTATTAACGATATTCTCGCTATGGTCGACAAGATGCAGGCCGTCGATACCGCCAATATTGAGCCCATGGCCAACCCGCTGGATGCAATACAGCGCCTGCGTGATGATACGGTGACTGAAGTTGACCAACGTGAACGCTTTCAGGCCATCGCTCCGGATGCCGATGAAGGCCTGTATCTGGTCCCCAAGGTTATCGAATAGAAGCCTAATCCAGCACTGCCTCATATTGATCGAATTTGTCTACCACAGGAATTTCCATGCATAACAAAACACTGGCTGAGCTGAGTACGGGCTTGGCGGATAAATCATTCTCCAGCGAAGAGCTGACCCAACACTATCTGGGCCGTATTGAAGCACTGGACCCCAGCTATAACAGTTTTATTACGGTAACCGCTGAGCAGGCCTTAAGCCAGGCTAAAGCGGCTGACGAGCTATTAGCTAGCGGCAATGGCTCAGCACTGACCGGCATCCCCTTGGCACACAAAGATATTTTTTGTACCGAAGGCGTAAAAACCAGTTGCGGCTCAAAAATGCTGGATAATTTTATCCCGCCCTATAACGCCACTGTGATTGAAAAATTTAACCAGGCGGGCGCTATCTCTCTGGGCAAAACCAATATGGATGAATTTGCCATGGGCTCATCGAATGAGTCCAGCTTTTATGGCGCGGTTAAAAACCCCTGGAATACGGACTGTGTTCCCGGTGGTTCATCCGGCGGTAGCGCAGCAGCCGTAGCGGCCCAACTGGCTCCGGCCAGCACCGGCACCGACACCGGAGGCTCGATTCGTCAGCCCGCCGCCTTATGCGGTATCACCGGCTTAAAACCCACCTATGGCCGTGTTTCCCGCTATGGCATGATCGCCTTTGCCTCCAGCCTTGATCAGGGCGGCCCTATGACCCGCACCGCTGAAGATGCCGCATTAATGCTGAATGTGATGGCGGGCTATGACAGCAAAGACTCAACCAGTATGGATCAGGCAGTACCCGACTATACCGCCAGCCTTAAGGATGATTTATCGGGTTTAACCATTGGCCTACCCAAAGAATATTTTGGCAAAGGTTTAACACCGGCGATTGAGCAGGCAGTGCAAGCGGCGATTAAAGAATATGAAGCCATGGGCGCCACGGTGAAAGATATTTCTTTGCCCAATACAGACTTGGCTGTGCCCTGTTATTACATTATTGCCCCCTCCGAAGCCTCGGCGAATTTATCCCGTTTTGACGGAGTCCGTTACGGCTACCGCTGCGATAACCCGGAAGATTTACAAGACCTTTACACCCGCACCCGTGAAGAGGGTTTTGGTGAAGAAGTGAAGCGCCGTATTTTAGTCGGTACTTATGCCTTGTCCGCCGGTTTTTACGATGCTTATTATCGCAAGGCTCAGCAAATTCGTCGTTTGATTAAAAATGATTTTGTTGAAGCGTTTAAAACGGTAGATGTGATTATGGGCCCCACCGTACCCAATACCGCTTTTGCTCTGGGTGAAAAATCTAACGACCCTGTCTCTATGTATTTAGAAGATATCTATACCATCTCCACCAATTTGGCCGGACTGCCGGGTATGTCTATCCCCGCCGGTTTAGTCGATGGCAAACCCGCGGGCCTGCAACTGACTGGCAATTATTTTGCCGAGGCCAAACTGCTTAATGCCGCGCATCAATTTCAACAGGCAACCGACTGGCACCAGCAAATGCCGTCGCTTGTGGCGGAGGGCTAAGTCATGGAATGGGAAACAGTCATCGGCCTTGAAGTGCACGTGCAACTGGCCACCGCTACAAAAATATTTTCCGGCTCCAGCACCGCCTTTGGTGCCGAGCCTAACACTCAGGCGAACGCCGTTGATTTGGCCATGCCGGGCACCTTACCGGTGCTGAATGAGCAAGCCCTGAAACATGCTATTTTGTTTGGTCTGGGGATTGGCGCCGAGATTAATAAGCGTTCGGTCTTCGACCGCAAAAATTATTTTTACCCCGATTCGCCAAAGGGTTACCAGACCACGCAAATGGATTACCCGATTGTTGGGGCAGGCGCCATTGAAATTCAACTGCAAAATGGCGAGAGTAAAGTGATTCGTATTCACCATGCGCATTTGGAAGAAGATGCCGGCAAGTCGGTGCATGAGGGGTTACAGAATAATTCGGGCATTGATTTAAACCGTGCCGGTACACCGCTGATCGAGATTGTTTCTGAGCCGGATATGCGCAGCTCGGAAGAAGCCGTTGAGTTTGCCCGTAAATTACACAGTATTGTGACCTCGCTGGGTATTTCCGATGGTGATATGTCGCAGGGCTCTATGCGCTTTGATGTCAACGTCTCTGTACGCCTGAAAGGCGAAGAAGAGTTTGGCACCCGCACCGAAACCAAAAACCTGAACTCTTTTAAGTTTATGGAGGAGGCAATTGCCTTAGAAGTTGAACGACAGATTGATATTCTTGAAGACGGCGGCAGCATCACTCAGGAAACACGTTTGTATAACAGCGACACCAAAACCGCCAAAGCAATGCGCAGCAAAGAAGAAGCCAATGATTACCGCTACTTCCCCTGCCCTGACCTGTTACCGGTGGAAATTGATGATAATTATATCGATGCCCTGCGCAATGCAATGCCAGAGCTGCCGGATGCTCGTCAGGCACGCTTTGTTGAAAGCTATAGCCTATCCAATTATGACGCGGGTATTTTAAGTGGTGATGCCAATATGGCCAGTTACTTTGAAGAAACCGCCAGCGCCTGTGACGACGCTAAATTAGCGGCCAACTGGTTAATCGGCGATGTCTCCGCAAAACTGAATAACGATGAACTCAGTATTCAGCAGTGCCCGGTTAGCGCCGCCGCACTGGGTCAACTAATTGCCCGCATCAAAGACAATACTATCTCGGGAAAAATCGCCAAGCAGGTATTTGAAGCGATGTGGGCCGGTGAAGGTGATGCGGATACCGTTATTGAAGCCAAGGGCTTAAAGCAGGTTTCTGATACCGGTGCCCTAGAAGCTATGGTTGACGAGGTCATTGCCAACAACCCGGAACAGGTAGACAACTTCCGCAATGCAGACGAAGGCAAGCGCAAAAAGATGACCGGCTTTTTTGTTGGGCAAATCATGAAAGCCTCCAAAGGCCAGGCCAACCCGGGCATGGTTAACAAAATCCTTATGGCCAAATTAAACGGCTAATCTATTTTTACTACAGGTAATACAGTTATGGCACTAAAAAAAGATAAAGAAAAAGTTCTCGATGAAGTCTGGACCGAGCAACGGGTTAAAGATTTTTTGGAGGTAAAACCCGCAGAAGATATTGAAGCGGATTTTCATGTTTTGCTAAAAGCCTACCAGTCTATGCGATTGGAAAACTTTGAAGAGTTTGTTGGTTTTTTTACCGCAGAAGGCCGTAATATTAATGCGACCAACCCAAACGGTGAAACCGCATTATCTATTATCAAGCAGCACCGCGCTTCTGAAGAGTATGCCACTATAATGAGCGCTAACGGCGCCAAGTAAATCTGACCAGCAGGCTAAACCTTTAGCCTGCTACGGTTCTACCCCGGCTTAAACGGTCACGATTTTCCTGCTTTTTCTTTTCACTTTTACTCAGCAGCACATAGGCCGCCCCCAAACCACCATGCTGGGGTTGGGCACTACAAAAAGCCTGCACTTCATCCATATCGGGCAACCATTTATTCACATAGCTTTTTAACAGGGCTTCGTCGTTTTTGCTATGACTGCCTTTGCCGTGAACAATAACCAGTGAACGCAAGTCATAGGCCGCCGCTTCTTTAATAAAGTTATAGACTTCCTGCCGCGCTTTTTCCACGGTCATTCGGTGTAAATCAATCCTCCCTTCCTGTGGATATTTACCCTGTTTTAATTTTTTAAAGACGCCATGCTGAACACCTGAACGCTTAAATTCCAAAGGATAAAAGGGGTCGAGTAAGTCGACAAAATCACTAACCAAGTGATTTTTATCTTTGCTTAACTCTTGTGTCGCCGCCTTGCGTCTGGCTTCTTGGGCCAGCGCTGAATCGCTACTGCGCTGGAGAGAGACTTTTTTCTCGACCTTAATGGGTTTTACATCCCCCATTTCCTGAAGAAACAGATCATCGTCTTTATGATCGTCTGACATGGTTTTACTACCGACTATACTGTGAAAAAAATAACCTTACTGGGACTGGTGCATCAGGTCAATATGAAATACTACAAGCCAAAACGCAGAAAGGCATCGCCGATGCGATGCCTTTTGTGGTGATGCTTGTTTTAGCAAGCGTTAGCTGGAAGATGCTGCCATATAGCAATCTTTATCTTCCTTCTTGCAGGTATTGAGGTCGAGTACAAACCAGAAATAACAGCGAGAAAAAATACCGTTTAACATCAGCATCACTGAGACAGCCACTACAAACCATTCGATACCATTCATATACGGTTGGCTTAGCGCCCAGAATGAAAAAAGTACGCCCATCAGTAAACGAATAATGCGCTCAGCATTGCCTAAATTACGTTCTATCATTAGCCTGCCCTCAGGTAATTTTATGTCATATTTATCAATCAATGCATTTGCTAATAATTACGGCGGCTTGTTAAAAGCGGATCACCTAATCATAAAAAAACCGGTAAAAGTACCGGGTTGATTAATAGACTCGTTGGATTACCCTAACAATCTCAATACTAACTCGGCATTACTATTGGCCTGCGCCTGCGCCGCAATACCTGACTGCTGCTGGATACCCGCTTTAATGCTGTTGCTAATTTCCCGGGCTATATCCGCATCAGCTATGCGACTGCGTGCGTCCTCGGTATTAATGCGGTTGTTTTGCAGGTTATCGACCGTGGATTGAAAACGGTTGGCAACAGCACCAAACTCCACCCGCTGGTCGCTGAGGGTTTGCAGCGTGCTGTCGATCGCTGAGAGGGCATCCTGGGCACCGGTCTGGCTGGAGATATCAATGGCGGCAATACTATCAAACTGCGCACTAAGGTCCGCAGTCGAGAGCTCGATAGTCTCATTAGCATTGGCGCCGACCTGAAAGCTAATCTCGGCATCAGTGCTAAAGATATCAACCCCGTTAAAATTGCTTTGCTCAAGCCGGCGTGAAATTTCATCCTGTAATTGTCCGACCTCCGATTGCAAGTTGCCTCTATCGCTATCACTTAAGGAACCATTGGCGGACTGTATGGATAATTCGCGAATGCGCTGCAAGTCATCTGAGATGGAGGATAAGCTGGCTTCGGCAACCTGACTAAAGGAGATACCATCGCTGGTATTGCGTATGGCCTGCCCGGCACCATCGATCTGTGCTGCAAACCGCTCGATAATCGCCAACCCAGCGGCATTATCCGCCGCGCTATTGATCTGCTTGCCTGAGCCGATCCGCTCAAGAGCCGTTTGCTGTGCACCCTGGGCTTTATTCAGCCCCTGTAAAATACCGAGGCTTAAACTGCTGTTATTGATGCTCTGTACCATCTGCAACTCCTTGGTTTGTCTATCAACAGGATGGATATCAACAGGCTGGATTTTAACATTATGGGGCGAAGTTTTTAGATTAGTTGGGAGTTAAGAGTGTGGGCTTATAACTGGATATATTGGCTCAGGCCGGGGCAGGCCCAGGCGCTAACCCACTTTTTGGCGGCCAACCAGCTCGGCGGTCTGGCAAAAGGTCTGTTGTAAGATCAATGCATCATGGCTGGCCCGGTGGCGAGTATAGCCAAGCTCCTCGGTGACTTTGTCCTTGGTCGCATGCCAGATATCGACCTGGGCATCGGATAATAGGCTTCTGAGGGACTCCAGCCGAAAGCGCTGGGGCAGCTCAGCTGCATCAAATAGCAGAGCAATCCAGCTGCTGTCATTGCCCCAGGCATCGCTGTAAACAATCTGGCCCGCCAATTGATCATTGAGCATGGAGGCGACAAATTCAGGGGCTTTGCCGTGTTTAGAGAGTGTTTCCCGGCTGATACCATGGAGCATTTCAGCTCTGGGGTCCCAGTGCTGCCACGCGTCTTCACGGCGGATAATATTACAGCTGCCCTGCCCTTCGGCATTGGCCACCCCCACTTCTATGGGGTAGCTGCCTCGGCCAAGTCCAGACGCTTCAACATCGATGACAATAGGTCGCATACGAATATCCATTAATTAACCGCACATCATCCCGGTGGCGGCTGAGCTATTATTATTTTATGGGTAAATTATAGACAATTATACTTGATATGACAGATAGCGAGGGGAGCCTTAAGACCGGCTAGTTATACTCGTCTAATAAGTCCATTAGCTGCTCCATGCGCAGCAGCGGATCGGTGATCGCCAGTAACTCAAATTTAATCTTTTCGTCGATGGGTAGCAGCTGTGATAGCAGATGGCTCATGGTGGCGATATCGTCAACCACGGGTGATAGTTTTAACCGGGCGATATGGGGATGGTCGAGCAGCTGGGCCAGCAAGGCTGCCATTTCATCAGAATATTCCGGCAGCGGAATATAGGGCTCTGGCTCCACCCACTCTACCTCTGCCATATAGAGCTTATCATCGCGCTGGTGGCTGGAGATTAAACGGAATTTGTCAGTACCTTCAATAGTAATGCCCAGCAAACCATTGGGCAGCGAATCCCAGTCCACCACTCTGGCCAAGGTACCGAGCTGCGCCAAGCGGGGCTCACTGCCAGGTTGATCTAACTCACTGCCATCGCGGAGCCATACCACCCCAAAACCGCTATCATTTTTTAGTGATGAGCTGATTAAATCCAAATAGCGGGGCTCAAAAATCTGCAACGGCATCTTGCCGGTGGGGAAGAGTACGGTAGTAAGGGGCAGCAGTGGGATGGTTTCCATGGTTAGGACTCCGTAGCCTGCTCTAGTGAGCCAATCAGTGCCAACGCCTGATCACGGCTATCACCACAGACTGACGCTTCAGCCATAAACTGTGCGCACAGTAAAGGCCGCTCAGGCCGGCCAAATAATGTGCAACGGTAGCTATCATCCAGATTAACGCAGCGCACCCCGGCTGGCTTACCCGCCGGCATACCGGGAATAGGCCCGTTGATAGAAGGCGCTATACAGCAGGCGCCGCAATGCTGCCGACACTCGAAGGTCATTGGTCTTTAGCAAGCTCGACATTGGGACCAAGCGGTTTAAAGGTAATCAGGAGTTGTGGCAGTAATAATAACGCGCCCATTAAGGCAGCAAACATAGCCATACCGGTTAACAATCCAAAATAAATACTGGGGTTAAAATTGGACAGCGCCAGCACAGAAAAACCAATCACTATAATGACTGAGGTATAGAACATGGCCTTACCAATGGAGCCGTGGCAGCGGTACATCGTCGCCAGATAGTTCTGGTCTTTGGCAAATTCACTGCGGAAACGGTGTACATAGTGAATGGTATCGTCAACCGCTATCCCCACCGAAATAGCGGCGATAGTTACCGTCATAATATCCAGTGGAATACCGGCCAAGCCCATCCCGCCCAGCACCATACCCGCCGCCAAAATATTCGGCGCCAAGGCGATTAAGGCAATCGACAGTGAACGGAATAAAACGATAAACATCGCCAGAATGGCAATAAATACTGCACCAAGGGTCAGAATTTGTGAGCGGTACAGGCTCTGTAACATATTGTTATACAGCACCAGCATACCGGTCAGGTGGACCTGATCTTCCTCAAAACCCAACTCATTCACCAAATGCCCACGCACCTGGGTCAATAGCTCATCGCGCCTCAAGGTGCGGCTGGTCTCCATCACCCTGACGGTGATACGGGTTTGATCAATCTCTTCATTTAAGTAAGGGTGTACCAGGATATCATTGATATCTTCGGGTAAAGCGCGCTGAATTAATGCCAACTGGATATCATCCACACCGCTGGCGATGGTGCGCAATACTTTATAGGGGGTTGCCAGGGATAAGACTTTGCCTGTTTCTGGTAATGAATCGAGATAATCGTGTACTTGTTCAATACGATTTAGCCCTGCTCGGTTAAACCAATAACTCGGCTCAACGGCCTCGTCATCAGCAAAGTCATCACTAAAGTCATCATCACCAAAGCCATCATCGTCAAACTCATCGAAGCTGCCATCGTCCACCACAGTATTATCAGCGATAACATCAATCTCTGGCTCAGGCGCAGCATCAATAATCACTTCCAGTGGAATAGTGCCACCGAGCTCTGCATCGATGACTTCCATACCCTG
Source organism: Oceanicoccus sagamiensis (assembly GCF_002117105.1). Classification (GTDB taxonomy): domain Bacteria; phylum Pseudomonadota; class Gammaproteobacteria; order Pseudomonadales; family Dasaniaceae; genus Oceanicoccus; species Oceanicoccus sagamiensis. Next base: position 443,366 of record NZ_CP019343.1, read on the forward strand.
ATAAATTTCAGTGGTATCGTGAAAGTAGTCGATAAAGCGGTTTTCTACTTTGAGTTGGCTCATCCCAAAGACACTGAGCACAGCCAGCAATGCCCCGCCCCATAAAATCAGCGAACCATGCCCTTCAGTAAAAGCCGCAAAACGCGTTGTGGTTGCACTATCACTATTATTGGATGGAATACTTGAGGGTTTGCCCCAAAGCAATAAGCCGGTAGGCAATACAATAAAAGTAATCGCCAGAGATGCCGTGACACCGACCGTCATCATCCAACCGAAGTCGATCACGGGTCGAATACCACTAACCACCAGAGAGGCAAAGGCGACGATGGTGGTTAAGGTGGTATAGATACACGGTTTGATCATCAGGAAGGTAGCATTTTTTACCAGCTCTCGCTGCTCCTGCTCCGGGTTGGCGGCTAGCAGCTCCCGGTAGCGCACAACCAAATGAATGGCGATAGACAGGGAGATAATCAGCAGTATGGCTACAAAGTTGGAGGAGATAACGGTCATCCGCCAATCCAGCAAGGTAATTAAACCCAGCATAAAGGTGGCAGATAAAACACAGGACAGCAGTGGCAGAACCACCCATACCGCATGCCTGAAAATCACTGACATGGTGACGATAATAAAGGTCACAATACCAATACCAAAGACCACCAGATCACTTTTTACAAAGTTGATCATATCGGTGGCAATCATCGGCACACCACCGAGAAACAAGGTGGCATTATCGCGATAGTTCTCGATCACCGCGCGGGCTTTGTCCACCAGGATCGATTGTTTGTCGTTAGCCTTAACCGTATGGTCGCGCAGCTGTTGAATAACCTCATCCAATTCTGCCTCAAGGGCCGGGTTACTGCCCTTATCAGCTTGCTGCTCCCGCAATTGATCACGCAGGGCTTGCAAGGCATAGTATTTTTCATCCCGTACCAGATTGACTTGCAGGGCGGTGGTCTGGCCATCGCTACTGGTTAGCAGGTTTTTATAAATGGGGCTTTGCGCCAGTTCTTTGCGGACCAGTGCTTTATCAATAGCCGGGTTGCGCAGGCTGCCTATCTTGCCATCGGTGACATCATCAAAACTGACCTGAGGGCTTGCCAATAGCGGCACATCGAGAATGGTGGTAACCGAAGAGACACCTTCAAGGGACGCCAGATCGTTACGTAGCTTATCCAGCTCAGCCAATACCGGACTGGACAGTAAATCCTGCTTGGGTTGATAGGTCACTAATAAAAAATCTTCCGAGGCATAGCGGGTGCTGATTTCCCGGTAATATTTAAGTGACTGGTCCCCTTCTAACACCAACGCATCGGCGGAGGCATCCAGTTTAAAATTGGGAATATGACTTGCCAACCAGCCGATCAGCGCTAATGAGAATAATAGAGCGAGCAAGGGACGCCGCAGTACCAATGTTTCGTAGATTGAAAAAAGATTACGCACTAAAAATATCCTTAGTATTGTTTCCGTTACTGCCCGGCTAACGCCGTCGTTAATAACTGGTGGATACCACCAAAACCGCCATTGCTCATAATCACAATATGATCACCGGCAACACTGTCTGCTGCCAATTGCTCGACAATGGACGAGATAGAATCACTAATAATGGCCCTGCCCTGGCTGCTATCGACCACAGACTGTAAAGACCAATCCAAACCTTCCGGCTGGTACCAGATAACCTGATCAGCCAGCGCGGTCACTTCTGCCAAGCGATCCAGATGACTACCCAGACGCATGGTATTGGAACGAGGCTCAATCACCGCAATAATGCGTTGCTCACCCGACTGCTCGTTGACCTGCGCCCGCAAGCCTGCCAGCGTAGTTTCTATGGCGCTGGGGTGATGGGCAAAGTCGTCATAGACCAGAATGCCACAGTCATTAAAGATTAGCTCCATGCGCCGCTTAACCCCTTCAAACTGCCCCAGAGCTTCGATAGCAATGGCTGGAGTCACACCCACATGTCTTGCCGCTGCTACTGCAGCCAGCGCGTTATTGATATTATGTTCGCCGGTATTTGACCACTGGACGGTGCCCTGAACTGCACCCTCAAACAAGACATCAAAATCACTGCCATCGGCCTTATTGGTTTTGGCTAACCACTGTGCTGACTCATCGCTTAATGAGGTTTTTTCCAGCTCTGACCACAACCCCTGATCCAGTACCTGCTGCAAGTTGTTATCACCCGCAGGGACAATTACCCGGCCGTTACCTGGAATAATTCTGACTAAATGATGAAACTGTTTTTGAATAGCGGCCAGATCTTCAAAGATATCCGCATGGTCAAACTCAAGATTATTCAGAATGGCGGTGCGTGGGCGGTAGTGGACAAATTTGGAACGCTTATCAAAAAAAGCACTGTCGTATTCATCCGCCTCAATCACAAAGAATGCTGAATCCCCCAGCGCGGCCGATACACCAAAGTTACCGGGTACTCCGCCTATCAAATAGCCCGGTTTCATACCGGCATATTGCAGAATCCAGGCCAGCATACTGCTGGTAGTGGTTTTACCGTGTGTACCGGCTGCCGCGAGTACCCAGCGGTCCTGTAATAAATGCTCAGACAGCCACTGCGGGCCAGAAGTATAGCGAAGCCCCCTATCCAGCATATATTCGACCGCGGGGTTGCCGCGAGACATGGCATTGCCCACCACTACCAAATCCGGTGCGGGGTCTAACTGGGCCGCATCATAGCCCTGAGTCAGGCTTATACCCTGCTGCTCCAACTGGGTGCTCATGGGAGGGTAAACATTGGTATCGGAACCGGTGACGGTATGGCCCAGCTGGCGAGCCAGAATGGCCAGCCCGCCCATAAAAGTTCCACAAATACCCAGAATATGGATATGCATTAACGGCCCTTGTTCTCTATCGGATAGCTAATATTGTTATTGGCGCTGATAGTAACACTGGCCAACTATTGAGACACGCTTATTCTTCGTTGACGAAGGCCAGGCCTACACCATCATTATCCAGCCGTACCACTTTCATTTTTACAACGGGAGCATCTCCGCCCCCCATGCCCTGAACCTGGACACTGACCATTTCCCCAATGGGTGGCAGCTGATGACCTTCCGATAAGATATAAGCGCCACCATCTGAAATATCCCCGGTATGGAGATTGAGGTCGCCCAGCTCCGGATGGGACACTGTTACATCTGCACGTAGCTTGGTTCTGACATGTTCACGTTTATTGCTGCCGGACACTGCTATTTCCTTGTATTTGAACTTAAAATCTCTTGCTAAGGTTAGCATAGACCCAACAAACGGCAATAGATTCAATGATTTAGCCAATCTTGCCAGAATAATTGGTATTCCTCGCTGGTCAGTTTATAATCGCGCCTGCTAATTTTGACCACAATCTGTTTATTTACTGTAATCTGGACACCAATCATGAGCTTTAACACTATCCCCGCAGGTAAAGACCTGCCTAACGATATTTATGTCGTTATTGAAATCCCGGCCAACCACGACCCCATCAAATATGAAATTGATAAAGATATGGATTGCCTGCTGGTAGACCGCTTTATGGCCACGCCTATGTTTTACCCGGCTAACTACGGCTATATCTCTAACACCTTATCTGAAGATGGCGACCCGCTGGATGTACTGGTTGTTACGCCATACCCAGTAGCTCCAGGCTCTGTGATTCGCAGCCGCCCTATCGGTATCCTGAATATGAGTGACGAAGCTGGTCAGGACGCTAAATTATTAGCCGTTCCGCATGACAAGCTATCAACCATCTATCAGGACGTTAAAGAGCCTTCTGATTTGCCGGAATTATTGATCCAGCAAATTGAGCACTTCTTTGAAAACTACAAAGATTTGGAAAAAGGTAAGTGGGTTAAAGTTGACGGCTGGGCTGGCAGTGAAGCGGCCAAAGCTGAAATCATGAAATCAGCGGAAGCCTATAAGGGCTAAGCTGACGATTTGACCTCAAGTTCCAAGCAATAAAAACCGGATTCTATGTCCGGTTTTTTATTGCCTGGCTATTAACAGAACAGACATTATTTTTCTCTGGCTTTCTTCGGCGACGAGCTGATTAATTTTTTATATAATTTGGTATTTTTATTAATCAACTTATGTTTTGCGTAGGCATTGACGGCTTGCACCCACGCCTCTTCTTTACCGTGCGCCTTGATCGAAAAACTGGTACAAAATATTTTATTTTCTAACTCGGAGGCAATGCCCACTTGAAAAATCGGGGTTACCGATCCGCTCTTCTCGGTTTTATATAAATAACTAATCCCTTTGACCGAGCCATCAGGATTAAAACAACGGTGTGCTTTTAGCAGTTTTTTAACACGTTTCTGCTCTTGAATTAATTCTTCATCACGAGCAATAGCTTCCCGCTCAATCTGCTTTTGTAGCCGCGGCCCCATACGCCTACTGTTTTTTTTCAGTGAGAAATATTCCTGATACAATTTTCCATTCACTGTACGGCGAACGCGGTATCCATAAAAGGCTTCATTATCTAATAATTTAATACTCACCTTGCATCACTCCTTTAATGACAAAGCAGCGAGACAATACATCACTGCCCTGTGAAATTAATATTCGACGATTCGAATATTTTCCAAAAACTACGCCCAAAATATTTATTGAAAAAAGAACAATAAATAGCTTAGATGTAAGGAGTATAAATAGTAATAATGAAAAGTGAAATCAGTAATGGACCCGAAGTATGACTATTATTGGGTGAGTACAGCATTACAACTAGCGCAGGACTCTTACTAATATTTTATTGGATTCTGGCTAATTAAACACGTGAACTCAGTGTGGATAATTGTCGATAGGGACATCAATATAACGATGAAAAATAGAGCTTATATTTTCCAACACCACATCTTTTAAAGCGATGGGCTGTGCCTTAATAATAGCAATCAATTCATCTATGCTAAAGGCACGCTGGTACTGCGACGACAACGGCGCATAACTTAAGTGCCAGCGTTCAGGTGCAATGCCGCCGATATCAGATTGATAGGGTCGAAAGAAACCCTGCGCTTTGTCCGTGTTTATCTGCCGATCTAACCAGCCGTGCAATGGCGCAAAGGGACCATCCCCTACCGTTTCTGCCGTGGTTAGCTGTAGCTGATAATCATCGGCCACCGCAGCGCGGTCATAAATATCCATATCCGTGCCCCAGTGGTGCCGGGATGCCCCGGGCAGGGCCGACCAGCGCAGAATAGCCTGAACTTGTTGCCATGGATCTAACTGCGTCATATCCAGCGGCTCACCGTTGCTATCGAGCACCGGGCGCTTGCCACTGGCTTTGGCATTCCATATCAGCAACTGCCTTTCATAATTTCTATAGCCACTGGCAATGACCAACTCAAAGCCCGCTTGTTTAGCCTGCTGCTGCAACTGTTGGAACGGCTTAATCACATCACGGTGAAGGCCACAGCCCTCCAACGCAAAGTCGATGCTGCTCTGATCCAAACCATAAATAGTGTCCGCTAAAGGCCGCATATGGGTCGCCAATAATTAATAGTTGATTGATCTATGAAAAAATATATATTATAAGAATTCAATATATTCAAACTAATAATAACAACATACCAGGGAACAAGCATGCAAAGCGATTTGCTGGAACTCAAAAACTTGGGTAATACCTCTATTAACTGGTTACGTGCTATTGGCGTACAAAGCCGGGAAGACCTCCAGAAAAAAGGGGCTGTAGAGGCTTATAGCGAAATTAAAGGCCGTGGTATTCGTGTATCTAAAGTACTGTTATACGCTCTGCATGGCGCTATGACCGACACTCACTGGAACGACCTGGACAACCAGACCAAACAGGAATTGCTGCAACAGGCAGAGAGTCTGGGCAATAGTTCAAAAACGGCTTAATACCGCACATATCCTACCGTGCTGTTTTCCCTTGACGCTCAGCACCACTGCGCACGACAATCTTGCCAAGAACAATATTGCCAAAACAATATTGGCAGAACAATAACTTTTGTAACGAGCTACTGTCTATGACAACCCTATGCCATATCGATGATATTGCCGATGAGCAGTCCAAAGGTTTTAACGTCGATAACGACACTTTTTTTGCGGTTAAAAAAGGCGGCCAGATCTACCTCTATCGCAATAGCTGCCCACATTTGGGAGTTGAGTTAAATTGGCAACAGGATAAGTTTTTGGATATGGATGGTATGTTAATTCAATGCTCTACCCACGGCGCGTTGTTTTTAATTGAAGATGGGGAGTGTGTTTCCGGGCCTTGCCAGGGGCAGCAATTACAAGCGGTAGCTTTTGAGATTATTGATGGGCAGATTAGCTTATCCACTTAAACAATAGCACCGTCATTACCGCCTTCGCCCATTACTGCCCGGAGCAGTCATCAACGGTGGATTATAATCCACCCTACGGGCTTGACCTTATCTAGAGCATTATAATACGCCTTCGCCAAAATGACCGCGCCTAGCAGGAATGATAGACACAACCAACCATGTAGGGTGGATTACAATCCACCAAAGCCACCCCGGAGTCGCCTTATCTAGAGCATTATAATACGCCTTCGCCAGCATGACCGCGCCTGGCAGGAATGATAGACACAACCAACCATGTAGGGTGGATTACAATCCACCAAGCCCATCCCGGAGTCGCCTTATCTAGAGCATTATAATACGCCTTCGCCAGAATGACGGCGCCTGGCAGGAATGATAGACACAACCAACCATGTAGGGTGGATTACAATCCACCAAGCCCACCCCGGAGTCGCCTTATCTAGAGCATTATAATACGCCTTCGCCAGAATGACCGCGCCTGGCAGGAATGATAGACACAACCAACCATGTAGGGTGGATTACAATCCACCAAGCCCACCCCGGAGTCGCCTTATCTAGAGCATTATAATACGCCTTCGCCAGCATGACCGCGCCTGGCAGGAATGATAGACACAACCAACCATGTAGGGTGGATTACAATCCACCAAGCCCACCCCGGAGTCGCCTTATCTAGAGCATTATAATACGCCTTCGCCAGAATGACCGCGCCTGGCAGGAATGATAGACACAACCAACCATGTAGGGTGGATTACAATCCACCAAGCCCACCCCGGAGTCGCCTTATCTAGAGCATTATAATACGCCTTCGCCAGCATGACCGCGCCTGACAGGAATGATAGACACAAAAAAGGGAGCCAATGGCTCCCTTGATTATTTGCAGTAGCAATTACTCTGCAGCAGAATCGTCAGCAGCAGGTGCCGCTTCTTCCAATTCTTTCATAGACAGCTTAATACGACCGCGTTGGTCAACGTCCAGTACTTTAACTTTAATAACCTGACCTTCTGATAAGTAGTCGGTCACTTTCTCAACACGCTCCTGAGAGATTTGTGAGATGTGTACCAGACCGTCTTTACCCGGCAGGATATTAACAAAGGCACCAAAATCAACGATACGGGCAACCGTACCTTCGTAAATAGCACCGACTTCAGCTTCAGCAGTAATTTCTTCTACTTTAGCTACCGCAGCGTCACGGGACGCAGCATCAGAACCATAAATACGGATAGTACCGTCATCATCGATATCAACGGTCGCGCCAGTTTCTTCAGTAATTGAGCGGATAGTTGCACCGCCTTTACCAATAACATCGCGGATTTTATCGCTGTCGATTTTGAAGGTAGCCATGCTTGGAGCGTTGTCAGATACGGTAGTGCGAGACTCGCTCAGTACCTGATTCATCTGACCAAGGATATGTAGACGCGCTTCAAGAGCTTGCTCTAAAGCGATGCTCATGATTTGCTCATTGATACCTTCAATTTTGATATCCATTTGCAGGGCAGTAATACCATCGGCAGTACCAGCCACTTTAAAGTCCATATCACCCAAGTGATCTTCATCACCCAGGATATCGGTCAATACAGCAAAACGCTCGCCTTCTTTAACCAGACCCATGGCGATACCAGCAACAGGCGCTTTCAACGGTACACCCGCTTCCATCATCGACAAGCTGGCAACACAGGCACTGGCCATAGAGCTTGAACCGTTAGATTCAGTAATTTCTGAAACTACGCGGATAGTGTATGGGAAGTCTTCGGCATTAGGCAGAACCGCGGCAACACCACGACGGGCCAAACGACCATGACCAACTTCACGACGGCTGGTAAAACCGATACGACCACACTCACCCACTGAATAAGGAGGGAAGTTATAGTGCAACATAAAGTTATCTTCGCGCTTACCTTCAAGGGCGTCGATTAACTGTGCGTCACGGGTAGTCCCTAAAGTGGTCACACCAATCGCCTGAGTTTCACCACGAGTAAATAGTGCTGAACCGTGTGCCTTATCCAAAACACCCACTTCAACGTTGATGGGGCGAACGGTGCTGCTATCACGACCATCGATACGCGCTTCACCATTAAGGATACGCTGGCGAACAGTATTTTTTTCCAAGCTCTTGAAAACATCCTGAACATCGCCTGCGGCATATTCAGCGTCATCACCAGAGGCTAGCTGCTCAATCGCTTGAGACTTAAGATCGCCCAGCTTGCTATAACGCTCAGCTTTATCAGTTACGCGGTAAGCATCACCAACGCCCTGCTTAAAGCCTGTGGCAACAGCGGCCAATAGCGCAGTATTTTCTTCTTCTGGCTGCCAATCCCAACGGGGCTTGCCAACTTCAGCGGCTAATTCAGCAACCACTTTAACAACAGCCTGCATTTCTTGGTGGGCGTAAAGTACCGCACCCAGCATCTGGTCTTCGCTTAGCTCTTGAGCTTCTGATTCAACCATTAATACGGCATCGCTGGTACCAGCAACAACCATATCCAAAGAGCTTTCGGCCAACTGGCTGTAGCTTGGGTTAAGGATATAACCTTGCTCAGCGGTAAAACCAACACGGGCTGCACCCACTGGGCCATTAAACGGTACACCAGAGATAGAGAGTGCGGCAGAAGTACCGATCAAAGCTGCGATATCTGGATCAGTCTCAGTATCCGCAGACATAACCGTACAAACAACCTGTACTTCATTTTTAAAACCGTTAGGGAATAACGGACGAATTGGACGGTCAATTAAACGTGAGGTTAGCGTTTCTTTTTCAGAAGGACGCGCTTCACGCTTGAAGAAACCACCGGGAATCTTACCAACTGCATAAGCTTTTTCCTGGTAATGAACACCTAGTGGAAAAAAGTCCATACCTTCTTTGGCTGACTTGGCGGCTACCACAGTACAAAGTACCTGTACGTCGCCCATAGATACCAATACGGCACCTGTAGCTTGACGAGCAATACGGCCTGTTTCTAGAGTTACGGTGTGCTCACCGAATTGAAATGATTTTTTTACTGGATTCACTGAAGAAATCCTCCCTTGTGGGATAACAATAAAAGCCCCGGAGTCTTCAACCTACATCACCGGGGCTCACGACTTTTACAACTTACTTTTACTACTATTGGCGCCGCATCCTTAAACAGTTGCGGCGCCTGAACCTACTTAAAGGTCCTACTTACGGTACTACTTAACGACGTAAACCTAAACGCTTGATCAGGCTGGTGTAACGCTCTGTATTTTTGCCTTTCAAGTAATCCAGTAATTTACGACGCTGGTTAACCATACGGATCAAACCACGACGAGAGTGGTGATCGTGCTTGTGATCACCGAAGTGACCCTGCAATTTCTCGATATTGGCTGTCAGTAGTGCAACCTGCACTTCTGGTGAACCGGTATCGCCTTCTGCAGTTTGATACTCTTTTACTACTTCTGATTTCTCAGCGGCTGATAATGCCATTTTTCTTTCCTCATTAAAGTTAATATGCAAAAAGCAAAGCATCTTAATACTTTGCCGTTTAATTCAGCCTGACCGTGCATATTTACAGACAGGCTATTTCAACCGATAGCACGCTTAAAAAACGCCCCACCTGTTAACAGCATAACGACCTAGTTGGTCGCTATCAGACGTTTGGGCCCAACCTGGCCTCCGTCTAACACTTCTCCAATGCCGATAAAATCTCTCGACTCAGAGTACATTCTTACTATGTCACCGGGTTCACAGTTGGCGGGTATTACCGCGACTGAAACCGCATGACCTCGCAGCATATAAAATACCGCAGACTCTGCCAAGGTCACCTCTGACAGATGCATAACCGCTGCATCAGCCGGTTCTAACAAAGCATCCAAGGCATCATAACCTTCGACCTCAACCTTTTCCGCCAGCGCCTCAAGTTTTGCAATTGAAACAGCCTGAGCCTCAGCAAAAGGGCCCGCTTGCACTCGGTGCAGCTTTTTAACATGAGCACCACAACCCAGCTCTAAACCTAAGTCCTCTGCAATAGAACGCACATAGGTGCCCTTGCTACAGTGGATATACACATCGGCTTCCGGCTGACCACCGGTTTCCTCTGCACTGCGAAAAGCGTCTAAACGAATATCAAAAATCGTTACCTGACGAACCTTTCGCTCTACTTCTAACCCTTGCCGCGCTAATTTATAGAGCGGCTGACCCTGATGTTTTAATGCTGAAAACATCGAAGGTATTTGTTCTATCTCGCCCAAAAATTTGGGTAGCAGTGCCAGTACGCAAGCTTCGCGTACCGCAGTGGCATCGCGCTGCTCTAACACATCGCCATCAGCATCGCCGCTGGCGGTTATCACTCCGAATAAAAAGGTACTACGGTACGCCTTATCCGAATCCAGTAAAAACTGGGAAAACTTGGTAGCCTCACCAAAGCACACCGGCAATACACCGGTAGCCAATGGATCCAAACTGCCGGTATGTCCCGCCTTTTGGGCAAAGAACAATCGCTTGGCAATTTGCAGCGATCGGTTTGAGCTTTGACCTGTTGGCTTGTCGACGATTAAGACGCCATCAACCGGCCTGCCACGACGCTTTTTTGCCACAGTCGTTAGCTACTCTTGTCATCATCTGAAAAGGCCTTGTCTGCAGACACAGCCCTTTCAATTAAATTCGACAAATGCTGACCGCGGCCAACACTGCTATCAAAATAAAACCGCAGTCTTGGCGTAGTGCGCGCATTATTGCTTTTTGCAATTTGCGTGCGTAAAAAGCCCGCGGCCTTATTTAATACTTCGATAGACTCGGAGGCTTCCTCTTCACTATCCTTGCCCAATACTGTCATAAAGACTTTGGCATGGGACATATCGCGACTCACTTCCACATCAGTAATACTCACCATACCGACGCGAGGGTCACGCACTTCAAACTGTATTAGGCTGGCCAGTTCCTGTTTTAGGAAATCACCAACCCGTTGCGTACGACTGTATTCTTTAGCCATCAGTTTTGCTCTATAGAGATAACACGCGCTCGATTAAAGAGTACGTGCATACTCCTTCACTTCGTACACTTCGATCTTATCGCCAGGCTTAACATCGTTGTAGTTCTTCACACCGATACCACATTCCATACCGTTGCGAACTTCAGCCACGTCATCTTTAAAGCGACGCAGTGACTCCAACTCACCTTCGTAGATCACTACATCATCACGTAATACACGGATGGGGTTGCTGCGATATAAGGTACCATCGATAACCATACAACCGGCAATCGCACCATATTTCGGTGATTTAAAGACATCACGTACTTCAGCAGTACCGTTAATCTCTTCACGCATTTCAGGGCTTAACATACCTGATAGCGCCTGCTTAACATCGTCGATCAGATCGTAAATAACACTGTAATAACGCAGATCGACACCTTCGTCTTCTACCGCTTTACGGGCCGCGCCATCAGCACGGACGTTAAAACCAAATACTACTGCGTTAGACGTTAGCGCCAGAGTAATATCGGTTTCAGTAATACCACCGACACCGCCGCTAACGATATTAACCTGAACTTCATCATTGCCCATTTCTAATAATGAGCTTTGAATCGCTTCCAGTGAACCGCGCACATCCGCTTTAACCACAATATTAAGCGACTTGCTTTCTTCTTCGCCCATATTGGCAAACATATTTTCAAGTTTGGACGCCTGCTGACGTTTAAGCTTGTCTTCACGGTCTTTAATCTGGCGGAACTCGGCCATTTCACGGGCGCGCTTTTCATTTTCCAGCACCACAAAAGAATCACCGGCATTTGGCGTACCATCAAGGCCTAAAATTTCAACCGGGATAGAGGGGCCTGCCACATCAATAGGCTTACCATTTTCATCCAGCATGGCGCGAACGCGGCCAAACTGCTGACCGGCCAATACCACATCACCTTTACGCAAGGTACCGGCCTGAACCAATACCGACGAAACAGAACCCCGGCCCTTATCAAGGCGAGATTCAATCACAATACCTTTGCCTGGAATATCTGCTGGTGCTTCAAGCTCTAGCAGTTCGGCCTGTAGTAACAGGGCTTCCAGCAAGTCATCAATACCGTCACCGGAATGGGCAGAGACATTGATAAACTGAGTATCACCACCCCAGTCTTCAGGAATTACATCTTTGGCGGCCAATTCGTTACGAACACGATCAGGGTCAGCGCCTTCTTTATCAATTTTGTTCACCGCTACTACCAAAGGTACTTCAGCAGCACGAGCATGCTTAACCGCTTCTTCGGTTTGTGGCATCACGCCATCGTCAGCGGCAACCACCAGGATAACGATATCGGTACTCTTGGCACCTCGAGCACGCATCGCAGTAAACGCGGCGTGTCCCGGTGTATCCAGGAAGGTGATCATGCCTTTATCGGTTTCTACGTGGTAGGCACCGATATGCTGGGTAATGCCACCGGCTTCGCCACTGGCAACGCGAGATTCACGGATATAATCCAGTAATGATGTTTTACCGTGGTCAACGTGACCCATAACCGTCACAACCGGCGCTCTTGCCGCCATCGTCCCTTCATGGAGGTTTAAGCTATCCTCCAGCTCTTCTTCCATTTCCAGACCGGTAACCAGGTTGACGGTATGACCTAATTCTTCAACCACTAACTGGGCTGTTTCCTGGTCAAGGCTTTGGTTGATAGTCGCCATAACGCCGAGCTTCATCAGCTCTTTAACAACCACAACCCCTTTAACATTCATTTTTGCTGCTAACTCAGCAACCGTTACCGCTTCTGGAACGTCTACATTCAATACGGTCTTGGTATCCACAGGCTTTGCAAAACCATGGGTTTTAGCGCCTTCAGGCAGCTTTAATACTTTCTGCTTACGACGGCCACGGCTATCGGTGCCATCGCCATCCATAAAGGCATCAACATTTTTGATATTATGGGTACGGTTTTTACCACGGGTTTTGGGCGCAAGCTTGCCGCTTCTTTTCTTTTTCTTGTCAGCAATTTCGTCGTCTTTTTCTTTTGCCGGTGCTGGCGCTTCATGACGACGACGAGCAGGTTTTTCATCAGCAGGTTTATCAGCCACTTTGGCTTTTTCTGCACGTTCCTGTTCGGCTTTCTTAGCGGCAATAGCCGCTTCCTGTAATTCTTTGTCTTTGGCTTCTTTGTCTTTGCGTTTGGCTGCAGCTTGTTGACGCAGTACTTCAGGATCCATTTGGGATTTATCCTGAACTTCTTCTACAAACTCATCAACAGAGGCAACGGGCTCTTCTACTTTTACTGGCTCAACAGGTGCTTCTTCAACATCTGGCGCGGTGGCCTCCTGAGGTGCAGCTGCATCTGCTTCTTCCGCCAAGCGCTCTGCTTCAGCAGCTTCTGCTAATAGCTCAGCAGGATCACGCTTAACATAGGTACGTTTTTTACGTACTTCTACATTAACGGTTTTCCGACCTTGGCTACCGCTGGTTTTTAGCGTGCTTAAGGTCTTTCTTTTAAGCGTAATTTTCTTTGGCGCATCCGTTGATTCACCATGACTGGTCTTCAAGAACGACAGCAAAGTTTGCTTATCTTCATCTGACACCACCTCATCAACGGAGGTGTGTTTTAAGCCTGCCTGTTTCATCTGCGTTAACAGACGGTCGGCGGGTGCGCCAACTACTTCGGCTAGTTGGCTTACTGTAACTTCTGCCATTCAGTTCTCTCCAGTACCTTTCTTCGACAAATTCGACAATCGACTCGTTTATTCGAGATATTCGATTCCAGCTCGCTATTACTGATTTTGTTGCTCTTCAGCCTCAGCGAACCAAGGGGCACGTGCTGTCATAATTAATTCACCGGCCTTCTGTTCATCAAGGCCCTCTATTTCTACCAGGTCATCAATTGCCTGCTCGGCAAGGTCTTCCATAGTGATGATGCCTTTGCTGGCTAATACAAAAGCCAAGTGGCGTTCCATACCATCCATAGTTAATAAGTCTTCTGCAGGCTCGGTTTCACCTAACTGTTCTTCACTGGCGATAGCTTGGGTTAATAATGCATCTTTGGCGCGAGCACGCAGCTCTTCTGCAATCTCTTCATCAAAGCCATCGATACCCATCATTTCTTCCAGCGGTACATAGGCAACTTCTTCCAACGAAGTGAAGCCTTCTTCAACCAGAACTTCTGCTACATCCTGATCAACATCCAGGCTTTCCATAAACTCGCCGATAATAACGCCAGACTCTTTCTCATGCTTCTCAGAGGCATCTTCCATGCTCATCACATTGATAGTCCAGGTGGTTAGCTCACTGGCTAAGCGGACATTTTGACCGCTGCGACCAATGGCCTGAGCCAGATTGTCTTCGGCTACGGCAACGTCCATTGAGCGGGTATCTTCATCAACAACAATAGACTCTACTTCCGCGGGGGCCATGGCATTGATAACCAGCTGCGCAGGGTTGTCGTCCCACAAAATAATATCGACACGCTCATTACCTAACTCGCCAGATACCGCCTGAACGCGTGAACCACGCATACCAACACAGGCGCCAACAGGGTCGATACGACCATCATTGGTTTTTACGGCAATCTTGGCACGAGAACCGGGGTCACGGGCAGCGGCACGAATCTCAATAACTTCTTCTGAAATTTCTGGCACTTCCACTTTAAATAATTCGATCAACATATCCGGGCAGGCGCGGCTTAAAAACAATTGCGGGCCACGGGCTTCTGGACGAACGTCTTGTAAGATGGCACGAACACGATCACCCATGCGGAACACTTCACGCCCCACCAACTCTTCACGCGGTAGCGACGCTTCAGCGTTATTACCCAAATCAACAATGATGTTGTCGCGGGTGACCTTCTTAACAGTACCGCTAATCAATTCGCCCATTCTGTGTTCGTACTCTTCAACCACTTGAGCGCGCTCAGCTTCACGAACCTTTTGTACAATAACTTGCTTGGCCGTTTGAGCGGCGATACGACCAAAGCCTACATTCTCAACCTGCTCTTTGTAGATATCACCTACTTGCAAAGAAGCGTCTTTCTCAGCAGCTTCTTCGGTGGTGAATTGAGTACCTAGCAGCGCCATTTCATCATCAGACACAACCAACCACTGACGGTAGGTTTCATAATTACCGTCTTCGCGATCAATAATGACATTGATATCGGCATCTTCGTCATAGCGTTTTTTAGTTGCGCTGGCCAAAGCCTGCTCGATAGCTTCAAAGATAATATCTCTCGACACACCTTTTTCGTTGGATACGGCTTCTGCTACCAGCAAAATTTCTTTGTTCATTGTCCGCCTCGTTTCTACAAAACCTGATTACTAAACTTAGGTAAATGCCCCGACTATTAAAAGCTGGGAACAATATTCGCTTTATCAATTAAATCAAAAGGCAATAAATATTCGTCGCTATCAACAGCAACAACGACATCGCCCTCTTCTATTCCGGTTAACTGACCGGAAAAATTTTTACGCCCTTCAAAGGGTGTGCGTAAACGCACTTTAATTTGTTCACCAATATGAAGACCAAACTGCTCCAGCGTAAACAGCGGTCGTTCCATCCCGGGGGAGGAAACTTCCAGCGTGTACTCGCCCATAATCGGGTCTTCAACATCAAACACACTGCTAACCTGACGACTGACTTTGGCGCAGTCATCCACATCAATACCGTCAGCGTGGTCGATATAAATTCTAACGATGGACTGCTTGCCATGCGATAAATATTCCACACCCCACAGATCAACGCCCAGAGCCTCAGCGACGGGCTTAACCAAATCTGTTAGTAATGCGTCTTTACCTGCCATTCAAAATCCACCAACAAAAAATGGGCATAAAGCCCACTTCCTTAAGCAGTTACTACCACCCCGATATAACGCGGGGATGACAATACCGCACCTAATAAAAAGCCCCTAATAAGGGGCCTGTAAACTGCATCGCCAAATTGATTAAAGCATAATCAATTCCGACACTTTAAAATTTGGTAGCGGGGGCCAGATTTGAACTGACGACCTTCGGGTTATGAGCCCGACGAGCTACCAGGCTGCTCCACCCCGCATCAAAACAATATGCCCCTTAGACATATTGAGCCAAACCATGCCCCTTATTTCCACCAACCGCCATAACACGGCCAGACACGACAAAATTTGTGGGCGAATTATAGGGATAAGGTCCTATGTGGTCAACCAATTACTCAGTCTTTTCAACATAGCGTTTAGGAGGGCTTTTAGGCAAAAAAAGCGCCGATGGTTAACCCATAGGCGCTTTTCAAAGTTTGGTGCCGAAGGCGGGACTTGAACCCGCACGAGCATAGCTCACCACCCCCTCAAGATGGCGTGTCTACCAATTCCACCACTTCGGCTTGTTTTGTTTACATTTCAGGGATATCAGACCCGGAAGCAGCAGAAGGAATATCGGCAGCCGGAATATCACCACTCATAGACTGCTCTATAGCGGCCTCATCAATAGCGGGGATATCGCCCTCAGAGGCAGGTACTGACTGGCTTTCAACCACGGCCGGTACGGGAATATCAACTTCACCCACGGCTACTGACTGGTTTTTGGCAATCACAGCCAAGCCGAAGCTGGTGGCAAAGAATAAGGTAACCAACCAAGCCGTCGAGCTGGTTAGAACATTGCCACCACCGGTGCTGCCAAATAAGGTCTGGGAAGAGCCAGCACCAAAGGAAGCGCCCATATCCGCCCCTTTACCCTGCTGAATCATGATCAGGCCAATAATGGCCAAGGCGGCTAACATATGTACGATTAATATAACTTGTTCCATTGTCTATATCTCTAATTTCTCTAATAATATTCTTTAAAAACAATAAGTTAAGCAGTTGCAGCCATGCATATAGCAGCAAAATCTGCCGCTTTAAGCGCTGCACCACCGACCAGGGCGCCATCGATATCCTGCTTGCCAAATAACTCAGCGGCATTATCCGCTTTCACGCTGCCGCCGTACAGTAGCTGTAAAGCCCCGGCAACAGCCTGGCTCTCATTCGCCAATACCTGCCGGATATGGGCGTGAACCTCTTGAGCCTGTTCTGGCGAAGCGGTCTTGCCGGTACCAATGGCCCAAATAGGCTCATAGGCAATCACCGAAGCCGCCATGGCCTCAATACCAGCCACCGCTATAACCGCTTTAATTTGCTGCTCAATCCAGGATAACGTCTCACCAGCCTCACGCTGGGCCAGACTTTCCCCTACACACAAGATAGGTGTCAGGCCCTGAGACTGAACCGCAGTAAATTTAGCGGCAATATCGGCATCCGACTCGGCCATTAAGGTTCTGCGCTCAGAATGACCAACAATGACATACTGACAACCCAGCTCAGCCAACATCGTGGCTGAAATTTCGCCGGTATACGCACCTTCCTGCTGATCACTCACATTTTGAGCACCACAGGCGATCGCTGAACCTTCAAGCTGACTTATAACCTGTGGAATAAACACAAAAGGAGGACAAACCGCAATATCCGTCTGGTCAGCAGGCAAGTTAGCTAACTGCTGCTGCAAGCCGGTAACTAAGGTATCAATACTGGCCGCAGAGCCATGCATTTTCCAATTACCGACAACCAAGCTACGACGCATTGTTTTTCCTGATGAGTGTTATTGAGTAGGCGCTAAAAACGGCGGCAATCTTACCCAAACTACCGGTAACATACAAGGTAAACACTGCGTCCACGCAGGATTTCAATGATGAAGCCTAAGCGACGGCCTTTTCAACTACCGCGGCAATTTCTTTCGCCAACAAGCCCACTAATTCACCGTCCTCACCTTCTACCATCACCCGAACAACTGGCTCAGTCCCGGAGGGACGAAGCAACACCCGACCACGACCATCCAGCTTTTCCTCCGCCTGACTGATCGCATGGTCAATCTCGGCATTGTTTTCCAGACGGGACTTGTCAGCCAAGGCCACATTAATCATCACCTGCGGGAATTTGCTCATACCGGTTTTAATATCGTGCAGGGGAGCGCCACCATCAACCAGCGCAAACAGCACCTTTAAAGCAGCGACTACACCATCACCGGTGGTGGTGACATCGGAACAGATAATATGTCCGGAGTTTTCACCCCCCAAGCGCCAACCTCGAGACTGCATTAGCTCAATCACATAGCGGTCGCCAACTTTGGCGCGGGCAAAAGGGATCTCTAAATCTTTCAGGGCCAACTCAAAACCCAGGTTGGACATCAGAGTACCCACCACACCGGGGCAGCTACCTGCAGTCCGAAGCTGATCCTGAGCAATAATAAACAGCAGCTCATCACCATCAACAAACTCACCATTGCGATCCACAAAGGCCAGACGATCGCCATCACCATCAAAAGCGATACCCAAGTCTGCCTTTTCTTCCAGAACTCTGGCCTGCAAGGCCTTGGGGCTGGTAGAGCCGACCTGCTCATTAATATTCAGGCCATCGGGCTTGGCACCCATCAAGATAACGTCTGCCCCCAACTCATCAAACACCGCTGGCGCAACATAATAGGTAGCGCCGTGAGCGCAATCGACCACAATTTTTAAACCGCGCAAACTAAAGCCCGCCGGGACGGTGCTTTTACAAAATTCAATATAGCGGCCCGCAGCATCATTCATACGTACCACTTTACCCAGACTGGCAGATTCTACCGTGGTCATCGGCTGGTCAATTTGACGCTCTATTTCCAGCTCTACTTCATCGGGAAGTTTGGTCCCCTCACCGGAGAAAAACTTGATGCCATTATCATGATAAGGGTTGTGGGAGGCACTAATAACAATGCCCGCCTGAGCATGAAAGGTTCTGGTGAGATAGGCAATAGCCGGAGTCGGCATGGGACCTAACATCGTCACATCGACACCCGCCGCTACCAGGCCCGCCTCCAGGGCTGACTCGAACATATAGCCGGAAATACGTGTATCTTTACCAATAATGATTTTACTGCGCCCAGATTGGGCAAACACCTTACCGGCAGCCCAACCCAACTTTAATACAAACTCAGGGGTAATTGGACCTTCGCCTACACGGCCACGAATTCCATCAGTACCAAAATATTTACGAGACATTACCCTTATACCTTTTAATTTATAGTTATTAATGACCTGTTAGCTATTTACAACCGCTGAATACAAGGTCATTGCATCAACCGTTTCCGCAACATCGTGGACACGAATAATAGACGCCCCTCGCTCAGCTGCAAGTAATGCTAAAGCCAAACTACCCGCCAGTCGCTGATCCACATCACGACCTAACACTTTGCCGATTAAGGATTTACGAGACAAGCCAACTAATACCGGATAACCTCTATCTACCAGTTCTGATAAATGCTTTAACAAGCCAAGATTATGCTGCACGGACTTACCAAAGCCAAACCCGGGGTCCAGTAGTAAACGCGAGCGATCAATACCTGCCGCAAGGCAGGCCTCGACCCGAGACTGTAAATAATCACAAACATCAGTAACCACTGAGTTGTAATCCGGAGATTGCTGCATAGTTTGTGGCTGGCCTTGCATATGCATCAGGCAGACCGGCAAACCGGTATTGGCGGCAGCCTCCATGGCACCGGGGCGTTGCAGTGCCCGCACATCATTTAATAGCCCCGCGCCATTGTCAGCGGCGATCTGCATCACCTCAGGGCTACTGGTATCAACGGAAATAATTGTATCAAAGCGTTGATTAATGGCCTCAACTACGGGAATAACTCGATCCAGCTCCTCCGCGAGGGTCACAGGCTCGGCACCGGGGCGGGTTGATTCCCCCCCACATCGATAATAGCAGCACCTTCAGCGAGCATATGCTCAACACGCGCCAACGCTTTATCCAAGCTGCGCCGGCCGCCTTGGTGCAAGTCACCGCCATCGGAAAAAGAATCCGGGGTTACATTAAGCACCCCCATAATCTGCGGTGTATCTAAACGCAAAAACCGAGTCCCACATTGCAGAACTCGGTTATTGGAAGGGGCCGTGATTTCAGCCAAGCTTAGTGCTCGCCAGCAGGGCCGCCGATAGGGTCATCTTTCGTCGACGTATCATCAGCTGCCTCAGCCTTCTGGCCACCACTGGGTTTATTATCGTCATGCCAATCAGCAGGCTCACCCGGCTTGCGGCCTTCCATAATATCGTCAATTTGCGAAGCATCGATGGTTTCGTAAGTCATTAAGGCTTCCGCCATCATATCCAGCTTATCGCGGTTATCCTCCAGAATTTTCTGGGCACGACCATAACACTCATCGGAAATACGACGCACTTCATCATCAATTTTCTGCGCGGTTTCACCAGAGATACTCTTTGACTGGGAACCAGCTGAACGGCCTAAAAAGACTTCCTCTTCCGCTTCGTCATACATTAATGGCCCCATCTTTTCCGATAAGCCCCATTTGGTGACCATATTGCGGGTTATCTCAGAAGCACGCTGAATATCATTAGAGGCACCGGTCGTCACACCATCGGGGCCCAAGGTCATCTCTTCAGCAATACGACCACCATAGAGTGAGCAAACCTGGCTCAGGATATGCCGTTTACTGTGGCTATAACGATCTTCTTCAGGTAAAAACATCGTCACACCCAATGCGCGACCACGGGGAATAATACTCACTTTATAGACCGGATCATGCTCCGGCACGATGCGACCGACAATGGCATGGCCCGCTTCGTGATAAGCCGTATTCAACTTTTCTTTCTCTGACATCACCATGGACTTACGCTCCGCGCCCATCATGATTTTATCTTTGGCTAATTCGAACTGCTCTCTACCCACTGTACGGATATTGGCACGGGCGGCAAACAAGGCGGCCTCATTAACCAGGTTGGCCAAATCAGCACCGGAGAAACCGGGGGTACCGCGGGCAATCACGGAAGGGTCAACATTGTCTCCTAAAGGGACTTTACGCATATGTACTTTCAGGATTTGCTCACGACCACGAATATCGGGAAGACCAACAACAACCTGACGGTCAAAACGACCCGGGCGCAATAAAGCCGGGTCCAGTACATCGGGACGGTTAGTCGCAGCGATAACAATAACGCCATCGTTGACTTCAAAACCATCCATCTCAACTAACAACTGGTTTAAGGTTTGCTCACGCTCATCGTGACCACCACCAACTCCAGCACCACGATGACGGCCTACCGCATCAATCTCATCGATAAAGATAATACAAGGTGCCTGCTTCTTGGCTTGCTCAAACATATCGCGCACACGGGAAGCACCCACACCAACAAACATTTCTACAAAGTCAGAACCGGAGATAGAGAAGAACGGCACTTTAGCTTCACCGGCAATGGCTTTGGCCAATAAGGTTTTACCGGTACCGGGCTGGCCTACCATCAATACACCACGGGGGATACGACCACCCAGGCGTTGGAATTTACCGGGGTCGCGCAAGAATTCTACCAGCTCTTGTACATCTTCTTTGGCTTCATCAACACCCGCCACGTCGGCAAAGGTGGTTTTAATCTGGTCTTCGCCCAATAATCTGGCCTTGCTCTTACCAAAGGCCATGGGGCCGCCACGTCCACCGCCACCACCTTGCATCTGGCGCATAAAGAACATAAACACAGCGATAATAATCAGGATAGGAAAACAGGCCACTAACAACTGCGTCCAGAGGCTTTGCTGCTCTGGCTTGCGACCTTCAATTTGCACATTATGACCAATCAGGTCATCAACCAGCTTGGGGTCTTCCAGCATCGGGCGAATGGTCTCGAACTTGCTGTTATCGTAACGGGTGCCGGTGATGGTTAAGCCATCGATCATCACGTTACTGACACGGTCATTCTTAACTTCTTCAATAAACTGGGAATAGTTAAGCTGCTCGGCTTGAGGCTGGACATTAAAGTTATTAAACACTGTCAGCAGCACCGCTGCTATGACCAGCCACAATAAAAGATTTTTCGCCATATCGTTCAAAAGAGAACCCTCTAAAATACTACTTGGTGATGCCCGCTGTGCACTGTGCAGCAGTGATACATCGATAATTTGCCAACTTTACTACAGATTCAGCCTGGGCTCCATGCGTAGAAAAGGCTATAACAGCAGCGACTTAAGGCTTAAAACCCTTGCCGACTTGATACACCTCACGGGATCTGGCCCTGGAGGCCGCAGGCTTGCGCGATTGTACGGTCTTAAAGCTTGTACGCATGTCCCGCAATAATTGATCAAATCCTTCGCCCTGAAAGACCTTGGCGACAAATACTCCCCCGGGTTTAAGCACCTGACGCGCCATATCCAGTGCCAATTCAACCAAATACATGGACTGGGGCTGGTCGACAGCGGCCATACCAGACATATTGGGGGCCATATCCGAAATTACAAGGTCTACAGGGGAATCACCGATAATTTTCATAATAGAATCAAACACTTGCTCTTCGGTAAAGTCTCCCTGAACAAAATCGACGCCCGCCAAACCGTCCATCGGCAAAATATCCGAAGCAATCACACGGCCCTTATGCCCGACCAATTCAGCCGCCACCTGCGACCAACCTCCCGGCGCACTGCCCAGATCGATCACGGTCATACCGGGCTGGATCAAACGGTCTTTTTCGTTCAATTCCAACAACTTATAGCAGGCACGAGAACGATAACCCTCCCGCTGGGAGCGCTTTACGTACTCATCGTCAAAATGCTCTTTTAGCCAGCCTTTGCTGGTATTGCCTTTCTTTGCCATTGGCGGCTTACTACCTGCTTAATATATGTGGTGGTGAATGGTGGATTATAATCCACCCTACTTTGCTATCGCAGAGGTGGGGCTATACAATACGCGCCCTTTTTACCAGATACGGCTGCATTTCGCATTATGGAACTTTCCAACGCTCGCAAAAAAGAACTTCGCACCATTGCCCACAACCTGAACCCGATCATTATGATTGCGGAGAAAGGGGTGACTGAGGCCATTGAAAAAGAGCTGGAAAGAGCCCTGGAAGACCATGAGCTCATTAAGATCAAAATCAATATTAATGATCCCGCTATGCGTAAAACCATTGCCAATGAGTTATGCGCCAAGCATAAAGCAACCCTGGTGCAATCAATTGGTAAAGTGGCGGTAATTTGCCGCAAAGCCAAAAAACCCAATCCCAAGCTCTCTAATTTGCTGCGCCCAGCCTAAGTAACCGGCTTTAAGCGGTTTAAGCAAGACAGCAACGAATAATCCAATAGGTTTGACCAGCGTTTGGCCGCCTCTTTAGTTTGCGCGGCACTGAGGTGACTGACTTTTTTACCGGCAATCACGACCCAATTGCCTTCCACGGTTAAACAGCCCCGCACATCCTCAAAATACGCTTTGAGTGCCTCTATCATTTCACGCTCACCACGATGCATTTGCCAGCAATTTAAGACCAGATAGCCATCATCGCTGATTAACTGCGAGCAACGCTCAATAAACCAGTGCTGTGTCTGCTGCAGGTCCAAACCTTCAGGGCTGTAGAGGTCGCTAAACAGGATATCGACTTTTTCCCTATCGTCGGACTCGATAAATTCGCTGGCGTCTTCAATAAAGACTTCGACTCTTTCACTACGCGGCAATTGAAAATAACGGTAGGCCACTTCAAGCACCTTGGGGCGCAGCTCCACTAACTGTAGTCTTAAGTCAGGTATCGCCTGATGCAAAGCCGACGCTAAGCAGCCGCCACCCACACCTAATAGCGTGATAGTTTTGGGCTGTTTAAAGAGCAGGGCCAATAACATGGCCTGGGCATAATCGTGCTGGAGCTGAAAGGGGTGTGACAGTAACTGGCAGCTTTGCTCATCACCTTCAGCAAAGGCGAGATAGCGTTTATTACCCTTATCTAAAACCGCAATAGCACCATATTCATCGTATGAGCGGTAGACCTCTTTTCCGGAAGACATACGATCAGGCTTCAGTTAATGCAGCTATTTTTTCTGCCAGCAGCAGGTGACGTTTAGCCTCATCAACATGCATACCTTCAACCAACTTACCATCGACAACTACCACGCCTTTGCCTTCAGCTTCAGCTAATTTCCAGGCCGCAATAATTTTTTCTGCACGTTCAATATCGTCAGCGCCCGGACCAAACACATCATTAGCAGCGGCCAATTGTTTCGGGTGAATTAAGGTCTTACCATCAAAACCTAAATCTCTACCCTGCTGGCAAACCTCAGTAAAACCAGCATCATTTTGCAGATCTAAATAGACGCCATCCAAAATTTCTTTGTCATGGGCACGGGCGGCTAAAACACATTGGCTAAGGGAGTGCAGCAAGCCAATACGATCTGGGCGGTGGGGTACACGAAGTTCTTTGGCAAGGTCTGTTGTCCCCATAGCAATCACTGTCATACGCGCATCAGAGCTTGCTATTTGGTGGATATTGGTAACACCCAGTGGTGTTTCAATCATCACCCACACTTGCATCGTCTCAGGGGCGCCGACATCATTTAAGACTTTAATCGCCGCTTCAACTTCCGCTTCATTTTCAATCTTTGGCAGGCAAACACCGTCGGCACCGGATAAGCCAATGGCCCGCACATCGTCTTCACCCCATTCGCTATCCAGGCTATTGGCCCGGATAATAATTTCACGCTTGCCATAACCCCCAGCCTTAACTGCTGCCACTACCATGTCTCTGGCCTCCACTTTTTTCTCCGGGCCGACCGAGTCCTCAAGGTCCAACACCAACGTATCAGCAGCTAAAGTACGCGCTTTTTCCAAGGCACGTTGATTGGAGCCTGGCATATAAAGAACGGAGCGACGGGGTCTTACGGGCATAACAAACCTCTCTAGGGGAAATTAAGCGCCGGATTCTAACATGATTAGAGTGTGAATTTTACTGAGCTTTGGGCTAAGGTCCGGCAGTGATGTACTGGGTAATATCGTAGGGTGGATTACAATCCACCAAGCCCAGCTATAAGCCTTAAAAACCGGTGGATTATAATCCACCCTACAGCACTTAACTTATCAAAAGAATTTTCCCCTAACAGCAATTCACTGCCGCGGAAAATAAAGAAGCCTTAAACAGGCAGATGACCAACCTTGACCCAAATAACCGTCTCTTCTTCAACATAGGGATTATGCCGACTAAGATGAGGGCTGCGAATCCATGTCCCGGCCGGGTAGCGGCCCTGCTCATCGATAAATTCACCGCTGATAACATAAATCTCTTCACCGCCCATATGGGTATGGGGCTGAAAGCGTTCACCGGCAGGCCATTTCACCAGCGCGACTTGCTCTGTACCAAACTGATGCAAAGACATCACTTGCAAGCCTCCATTACCTGGAGACCAAGGAGTGGTTTTCGTATCAATCACCACATGCTTGTCATCGTCGGTTTGAAACTGATGCAGTTTAACCAAAATCACACAGCCTTCTTCACTAAAGGGAGCATGGCGAAAACCTTCTGGATTACGAAAATAAGTGCCCGCTTTATAGTCGCCGGTTTCATCCGAGAAAGTGCCTTCCAGTACCAGAATCTCTTCACCCAAAGGATGGTCGTGAGCTGAGAAACTTGCGCCCGGTTCATAACGCACAATACTCGTCGCATGACCGCGTTCGGCATCCTCTCGGGCCAAAGGCTTGCGCCAAACCCCAGCCATAGGGCTGGCCACCCATTCCTGTTTAGATGAATCGATCACTACGCGCTGACTAAAATCCAGATTGATCAATGTTATTACTCAATAAGATAAAAAGAACCGGTATCGTAAGTATCCATGCAAGCGCTGTAAAGCCCAGGCCTGTTAGATAACGGGCACTGTGGCGCCCAACTCCAGCATCATTTGATAGGCGCTTTCACCAGACATATCGTAGGGGTCAAATTCCGGGGTACCTGAATAACGCAGGTTAAGAGGTGTGGTCAGACTGGACTCAGGCATATAGCCCATTGACCAGGCATCAAATTTTCTCGAGTCTACCTCGCGGTAATCCAGCATCACAATATCATTATGGCGGGGGTCATTTAAAATATTATGGTAAGTGGCGTTAACTCTGGCCCGAGATCCTTCAAGGCATTGCAAAAAATACTTTCTATTAAAGCAAAGCAAGCCAGTAACATGGTTGGCAAGATTATGCTTTCTTGCCGACGCTAATAACTGCTCTATATCGGACTCATTAAAGTCGGGGCTTTTTCTACTCGCATAAACCAGACGAACCAAAAACATGACGTCGCTCCGCTATCAGAACATAAGAGGCATGTACCTGAACTATCTATGCCACGCCCATAACTGCACGCTCATAAAACCATAACAGGCCAATACAGCCAATGGTGACAGAAGCAGGAATGCTGACCCACTGACGGTACCATTGCTGGTTGCGCATCAACCACACCACACCCAGCGCCAATAGCACCACAGTGATCTGGCCAAACTCAACGCCGATATTAAAAGCAACCAGAGCGGTCCACTGTGATTCTGGCGGTAAACCAAGGCCGGTCAAGACACCGGCAAAACCCATGCCGTGAATTAATCCAAAGATAAAAATCACAGCAATACGCCAGACTTTTAAATCCTTGCGGTAGATATTTTCAAAGGCAATCACCGCAATCGATAAGGCGATAATCGGCTCAACAATTTCAGCGGGTACGGAGATAACACCAAAGATAGTTAATGCCAGAGTGACAGAGTGCGCCAGAGTAAATGCCGTAATCTGCCAAAACAGTACTGACATTCTTAGACTGAGAAAGAATAAGCCCAATACAAATAGAATATGATCCATACCCTTAGGAAGAATATGTGTAAAACCCAGGGCGATAAACTCAGGAATAACACCGGCTGTTGCGCTCATATCTTCAAAGATAGCCACAGCCTCATCCAACGGATGCGCCTGAGCGCTGGCGTTGGTGAAAACCATTAACAGCAGCAGAGCAATAGCGCTTCTGGCAATATTAGCGAGCGTATGGGCGTCTATCGTTTTCATTGTTGTTATTCCCCTAAAGAGTATTCAAGACTGTGCTTATCAGTGACCATGACATTTTCAGCCAATGTCTTTGGGCTTATTACGCCATCTAAACAACCATGGATCACATCCGCTAATAATAAATTTTGCTTTCTAATAGATGATCCAGCCATGCCTTAGCCCCGTAGATGTGTTAATTCAATAAGGGTTGTTAAGCTGCTAGCGCAGCAATGGGGACAGAATAATGAAGCTCTGGCAAAAAGTAGGTATTTCCACCTTATCCGTGATCGGCCTTTCGGCAGTGGCCCTCTATGCAACGTATCAAGTGAAAAACCAGCCTGCCGAGCTACAGGAACCCAACTACTATAGCTACTACCAAGAACAGGACACTCGTCCAGAGGGCAAAGTAGGCATCTATATCTCGCAAATGATTTTGCCTGAGAAATATGATGAAGAGGTCTACTATAATGTCTTTTTTAAACCCTTAAAAATTATTCCCTGGCCAATCCGGGAACTGCTGAAAATCGATAGTGGCACCCCCCTTTACGATACAAAACGCTATTTCGAACTGGAAGAATTTACCCCCACCCAACTGGTTGACCACAACGGCAACAGCAGCGATATTGACGGTATTAGTTATGTGGAAAAATACCATCAGGGCAAAATTTCTTTTGTCAAAGGCAGCGATGCAGCCACTCCCGGTTACTTTCTCTATAAAGAACGCGATGCCGGTATGCCTACGAAAGCAGCAGCCTTTATGGCCAAAGCTCAGGTCTATTACCACAATGAGGGCGCAGGATTAGTGGATGGCCGAGTGCCTGAAGAAGCTGGCATTAAAGCTCTGGTTGCAGAAACCATGAAACAAGTCGGTGCAAAATACGACGATGTTGACTGGCGCTGGGCCAATACCGAAAAATATACCGAAGCCCGCCGGGCGATGTTTGAACTACTGGACGGCGGCGCCAATACGATTGTGTTTGCACCACCACGTCCAATTATGTCTCACTATGAAGAGTTTAATGCTTCGGTGCGTCTGGGCATGGAATATATCAGCGAGTGGGAAGAACAAAACCAGAAAACGATTAAAACGATTATTGCTCCGCAACTGGCTGACTTCCCAGAACTTCGTCAGGCCTACTTAGACTTGCTGCGCGATCAAATAGCCGCTATCCCTAAAGATAAATCCGTAAAAGTTGTCGCCTCCTTCCACGGTATGCCCTGGGAAATGGTCAGTAATGAAGCCTGGTTGCAGCTCTCCAAACCCTATCTAAGTGCTATGCAGTCTGATATTGATAATATCCTCAATAAAGAAAAAGGCTTTGCTCGCACAGAGGTGGTGATCTGTCAGGACTATTTTGCAGAAATGACCGATATGTACCAATCAACCAATGAAGCCTTCTGGCAAGGTATTGAAGAAGACTATGATTATGTGATCAATCTTCCGGTCGAGTTTATTACTGAAAATACCGACACCTTATTCGCTCACGCATTAATGAACTTCCAGGGCTTTGAAGGCTTTGATGTCTACGAGCCAATTGATTATCAAAATTGGAATGAGCCGCTGGTTAGAACCTTTAAGCAAGACGGTACCACCATTATTTATACCAGTGTTCCAGTGGGGAAATACCGCGCCCCAGTCGTTGAAGCCCACTTTAAATCGATTGATTCCATTTTGTCACAAGGTCTGGCACCATCACCGATGTGGCAAATGAAGAACGCTGAAAGTATTGCCCAAATGCGGGATAAAAAATCTCTACGTTTTGAAATATAACAGTAATAACAAATGATCTAATTCGGAGAGCCACTATGAGCCAATTAGCTGATACAGCCAATCAACGCGCTACTGCATTAGCTTCCGGCTTTGCCGCACGGGAAAAGGTACGCACAGAAGCCCGCCCCACTGAAGGCAAAATGGCACTCTATAAGTCCGAACAGGGCTTTAACGAAATTATGGATTGGTACGAGGGCCTGGTTGAGAAAATCGATGTACCCTTTACCTCTCAATTTGCCAACACACGTTTTGGCAGAACGCATATGCTGGTCTGCGGCCCTGAAGATGCTGAACCACTGATTTTGGTACAAGCTGCAGCGGGTAGCGCTCCGCTTTGGAGAAACCAGTTAACTGAATTTTCCAAGCACTTTCGTGTTTATGCTTTAGATACCGTTGGTCAACCTGGCTTAAGCGACCCTAACCCTCCCTCCTACCTTAATGACGATTATGTTCATTGGCTAACGGATGTGATTGATGACCTGAAGATTGATAAAGCCCACTTTATTGGCGTGAGTGCTGGCGGCTGGCAGGTGATGCAAATGGCCATTCATAAACCTGAGCGGATCAATAAGGTGATTATGCTTAGCCCTATGGGTATCTCCCATGCACGCTTACCGATTAAAATCTGGCTAACCAAAGTGTTACGCAAAGGCAAAGATGTCGATTCACTGGAAAAAGATTTAACCGCCAAGTCGGTGACCTCAAAAAGTCCTGGAGGCTCTTTTGGTACCTTTGACCGTCAACTGGCCAGGGCTATGGCACTGTGTACACGTCATTTCCGCCTAGACCGATCAATGGGAGTTTATGGGGAAAAGACCAATAAAATCGATTTCTTTAAAGCGTTAAAAGTACTACGCAAGTTCTTTTTATCGGAGCCAAAATCCCTGCTGCGCTCAATGCAAAGCGAAGCACTGGTTATTTTTGGTGAACATGAAGTTCTCTATAACCCGTATAAGGTTGCCAAGCGTGCAGAAAAACTGATGCCCAATACCCGTGCTGAAGTTTTATCCGGCGCAGGCCATGCGGTGATCTACGATCAGGTAGAACGCTCTAATAAAATGATTGTGGATTTTTTAAAGTAGCGTTTTGGTTGGATAAGCTGGGTGGATAAAGGTGGATTACAATCCACCCTACCAGCGTAGGGTGGAATATATTCCACCTTTTTATCGCTAAACCATTAATCAAGTTCGTTCAGCGACTCACCTAAAGCATTGACCAAGCTATCTATCTCAGCACTTTCGATGGTAAATGGCGGCGCGATTGCCAGGCAATCACCACCGTAGCGCACATAAAATCCTTTCTCCCAACATTTCATCGCTACTTCAAAAGGCCTACGTGCTGGCTCTCCCGGAAAGGCTTCAATAGTAAAACCTGCCGCCAGGCCATAGTTACGAATATCAGCCACATACTTGGCCCCTTTTAAGCTATGGGCCGCGGCTTCTAATACCGGGGCCATCTCTGCAGAACGCTGAATCATATTGTCATTTTGCAATACATCCAAGGTCGCCAAACCCGCCGCACAAGCTACAGGGTGAGCAGAATAGGTATAACCATGGGGGAACTCCACCATATAGTCAGGGCCACCATTGTCCATAAAGGTCGTGTAAATATCCGCTGAACTGATCACGGCACCCATTGGGATAGTCCCGTTTGTGACCTGTTTGGCCGTGGTCATAATATCGGGGGTAACACCGAAGGCATCGGCACCAAAGTTGGCACCACAGCGACCAAAACCGGTAATGACTTCATCAAAGATGAGTAAAATATTATGCTTGGTACAGATATCCCGAATGCGTTGTAGATAGCCCTGCGGTGGCACGACAACTCCGCCAGAACCTGAGAAGGGCTCAATAATAACAGCGGCAATGGTGGACGCATCATGCAGGCCAATAATCGATTCAAGCTCGTCCGCCAAATGCGCACCCTGCTCAGGCATACCTTTAGAAAAAGCATTTTCGGCTAACTGGGTATGGGGCAGGTGATCAGCCTCAATACCCTGGCCATACATTTTGCGATTGCCAACCATACCACCCACACTAATGCCGCCAAAGTTAACGCCGTGATAGCCTTTCTGGCGTCCGATCATTCGGGTTTTGCCTGCCTGACCTTTTAGTCGCCAATAGGCACGGGCCATTTTTAAGGCGGTCTCTACACTCTCAGAGCCTGAGCCGGTAAAAAAGGCATAGTCCAAACCATCCGGAGCCATCTCGGTAATACGATTGGCTAATTCAAAAGACAACTTATGGCCAAACTGGAAACCCGGCGAATAATCCAGAGTCGCCATTTGCCGACTGACCGCATCGGTTATCGCCTGATTGGAATGACCCAGACCACAGGTCCATAAGCCCGATAGCCCATCCAATATCTGGCGACCTTCAACATCGGTAAAGTAAACACCTTTGGCCGACTCAATCATCCGGGGGTTTTGCTTAAATTCCCGGTTGCCGGTAAAAGGCATCCAGTGCGACTCTAATTGTTGCTGGCTAAGACCGCCGGTTTTGTCTTCAAAGCTCATAGTCATTCTCACAGTAGGTGATGTGCCCTGCCCTCGCTTGCGCGAGTATGGCAGTGTATCGATAAAGGCGGCTACTTTAACCGGATTTATTTGTTGTATAAACTACTATCTATAAACCTTTAGTTTCATTATTATGAAACTTTATAATTATCCACCAAAGAGCCGTTTGCCATGGTCAAAAAAGCCTTGCTGGGGCAGCTTAGCGATACTGATATCCGCCTATTGCGAGTGTTTAAAACGGTGGCCGAATGCGGCGGTTTTTCTGCCGCCGAGCTTGAACTTAATATTAACCGCTCCACTATTAGCCGCCATATCAAGGACTTAGAGCTCCGCCTGGGTGTGACTTTGTGCCAGCGCGGCCGGGGCGGGTTTTCATTAACCCCTGAGGGCCGACATATCTATGATGCCGGCCTGCGCATGCTAGCCTCTATTGATGAGTTTCGTGCCGAAGTCGATGATGTGCACCGCCGTTTAACCGGAACCCTCAGTCTGGCCATTTTTGATAAGACCGTCACCAACCCCAATGCCTTTGTCGATAAAAGCCTGCGCCTATTTGATGATATGGCACCGGATGTTGATATAGAAATCTATGTAGAGCCGATTAATGAAATCGAAAGAGCTGTTATGGATGGCCGCTTTCATATCGGCATTATCCCCGGCCACCGCACGTCAACCAGTCTGGACTATATCCCACTCTATGACGAGCAAATGTACCTGTATTGCGGCAAGCAACATGCGTTGTTTCAGGAAAAAACCTCGGCGATAAGTAAAAAGAAAATTCAGGCCTGTAAATATGCCGGGCTAGGCTATCACTCACCTAATATGGAAATAGGTCGCCAGTTAGAGATGCAGCGCAAGGCGACGGCCTATGATCAGGAGGCCATTGCTCATTTAATCCTATCGGGACGTTATGTAGGCTATCT
The DNA here is from genome assembly GCF_002117105.1 of Oceanicoccus sagamiensis. Taxonomy (GTDB): domain Bacteria; phylum Pseudomonadota; class Gammaproteobacteria; order Pseudomonadales; family Dasaniaceae; genus Oceanicoccus; species Oceanicoccus sagamiensis. Next base: position 475,583 of record NZ_CP019343.1, read on the forward strand.
GCCAGACCACTATGCCAAAAGCTTTATTGAACAGGGTTTGATGCGCGCTATTGGAGAAAAAACGTTTCAGTACCGCTGCCAGTTTAATGCCATTATTCGACACGCCCCTAAACCTTCAAGAGTGACACAGACCTTTTTGCAAGCGCTGATCAAAAGCCACAGCCATAACTAAGTAAGCTGCTGGTGACTTTAGCCAGCGACGACCGTAATCACCGCAATAATAATCACCCAAAAAATCACACTGCGAGACAATAGTGATTGCAGGGTTAGCAGCTCTTCGCGGCCGTACTCAATAAAATGTTCCTTATCGGTGGGGTAAACCTGAGAGGTATTTAGGCCGCTGATAGCGGCAACAGCACTTTGGTCCAGTAGCTCCGGTGTCGGCTGATTATCCAATATCGATGACCAATAGCGGCTAAAGCTATTCACAAAGTTGCCCGTCAAAGAGAAAGACAGCGCCAATAATCTGGCCGGCACCCAATCCAAATAATGCAGCCAGTGCAACGCCAACTGCCGGTCATCCTCTTGAAAGGAGTCATTGCGCGCAGCCAGATAAAGTAAGCGGTAAATCACTGCGCCTACCGGCCCTAACAGTAAAAACCAAAACACAACGGCAAACCAGCGCTCAAACCCTTCATGTAAAAACGCTCTGCGAATATGCTCATGTAAGGCCACATGGTCAGCAATCGCTTCGCTCTGCTGGAAATCACCAATCGCCGCCGCCTTGTCATAGGCGCTTTCAAAGTCTCCCCGCTTCCAGGCATCGATATAGTGCTGCAAGTTCTGGTTAAAATCACCACGCCCCAGACTAAATAATAATAGGGTGACATAGAGCACCAGTGACAATAAACCAAACAGCACAGACTCTACCAAGTCCTGCAGTAGAAACACCCCCAGTGCAGGCAGCCCTATCGCCACCAGCAAACGCAATTCAGCAGAGGCCAGACGCTGGGGAATATTACTATTAAATTGATAAAACCAATCATCCCGCTGAAGTGGACCACCGGAGCCCCACAGCTGTAACAGGCCAAGTACAATTACTACGGTTAGAAATTCCATTACTATTCCCAAGAGCCTATCAGCTCATTCGAGTCTGCATTTAATCTACGATAATAAGTCTCTAAACAACGCCCAGTCAAAAGCGGCGCCCGGGTCCGTTTTACGCCCCGGCGCTATATCACAATGCCCTACAATACGATCGACGGTGATCGCCGGATAAGCCGATAGTATTTGCCTGCACAGGGTCTGTAAGGCCTGATACTGTAAGGCAGTATAGGGACAATCATCCGTCCCCTCCAGTTCAATACCAATACTAAAATCATTGCAATTAGAGCGCCCCTGAAACTCGGATTCCCCGGCATGCCATGCCCGTTTATTCAACGGCACAAACTGGGTAATCACCCCGGCCCGATCAATCAGGCAGTGACTGGAAACCTGTAAGTCTCTTAAGTCATCAAAGCTGGGGTGGGCATCACAGTCCAGACAGTTAGTGAAAAGCCTCTCAATATAGCCACTGCCAAACTCACCGGCGGGCAGGCTGATGTTGTGGATAACCAATAAAGAGATCTCTGACGCTGATGGGCGAAGATTGCAATTTGGGGAGATTACCTGATGTACATCTACTAACCAGTGGTCGGCGCTATGGATCACTAAGAGAGTCCCTGGAATTTTTTTCGGATGGTAGAAGGATAGCACAGCGATAAACTGTTGTATTTGATATTAGCTCAATAGATCACACACTAAAAACTGGTACACTTCCTCAATGTCATTTAACATCGACTGGATTAGTCCATGCACCTTAACAGCAACATGAGATCAAGGCCTCAACGGAGAACCAAATGGGTTCAGTCAGAAAATTCCTTCACCAAAGCAAGTTACCAGACCGAGAGCCTCACCACTCCAGACTTTTTATAGATCTTGCCGAAAATATTCATATACATCACCGGGAATACAGAACGGTATTTTCTCTGGATGAGTATTTTGAATATGCCGATATTCTTGCGACATCGACAGAAGATGTTAGAAATTTTCTGGAACAAAACCCGGATTACGCTGAACAGGAATTTCCCACCACCATTATGATTGCTGGAGGCAAAGAGCGACAACTCAAATTTCTTGAAAACTCTCCATCACCTAATAAGTCAACTTACTTTGCCAATGAACTGGCTATCGAATTACAAGATGTCTATGTAACAGATGAAATCCACATCCATTATAGAGACTTTAGGATAGGCCTTGACCGAGAGCGATTTAGAGCGATTGCTGCCGGTTTTGCCGAAGCAGTGGAACAACTCAATGAATTTGAGTCATCAGAGTCTTATGAAAGAGAATATCACCCAGATAGAATCATTGACAACTTCAACAACAAAGCAGAAGCGGGCAATGTCGACACAAAAATAATGGGTATTAAAGAGATTGATCTTACAAATATCAAATCAGTTTTCTTTGAAAATAAAACATGGACGCGTGACCAAGAATCTATCAACGCACTTAAACAAACCCATAAAAAATCAGGGAAATTCACCCCAATAATAGTAAGCACAGAAAAAGATGGAACACATTTAATCGTGGATGGCCATCACAGATATACAGCGGCAAAAGAAATTGGCCTTACTAAAATCGATGCCATTATTGTAGATTTAACCTTTGAAAAGACAAAAAAAATCAGGCAGGCAGAAAGCCTACTTAAGCAATTCGATCTGGAGACTAACTATAAATACTCTCTATCGTCCTTTATGAAATCGTATCTAGGCTATAGGCTAAATCGCTATTATTCCTCTGCCTTCAAGAAAAAAATGTTTAAGCAGGGTTATATATGGCGATCCTTAATTTTTCTTAAGCGGCTTATTTTTGGCAAAAGAGCCATTTTTAAATCATTTAACGAAGCCCATAACGACCACAAGTAAAAGCGGCGAAAGTAGGCGAAAGTATAGGAAAAAAACATTAATTCAGTGATTGAATGCCAGCACTCTGACTGTCAGGTCAATCACGACCCAGTTTTGTTTGCATTGCGAAGGTTGCCGATAACTGACTCAAGGGCTCGATCAAACAGAAGGCCCTCATCAAGCATGCCGATTTTTCTCTCTTTAATCGCCTGCGCAAGCGACATACGATCGTATTCAGCAACCTTCATACCAGAGCGATTGACAAAGATATACTTGCCGGTGCTGCGGATAATCGCAGCCAAGCGACAGCGGAATTTCTTGTTATCATCTTGATGCAATTCTACCCAGTTTCCCATAGCCATATTGTCCACCACTACCAGACAGGGATCATCAGAACTAATGTCAATCACTTCTTCGCTATCAGTATCACTAGCGCCATTGACGACTAGCTTTTCCACCACATGACGAGCAAGCTTATCGTCTTTTACTACTGGATGTTCCTGCTCTTCAACAGCAGTATCTGCTGCCTCAGCCGTATCATCAACCGACTTAGCCACCAAATCACCTAATGCATCAAACCCTGCCAACTGCTCGTCAAGCTCTGCATCCAATGCTTCTAACGATATCGAACCTCCATCTCGCTCTTCCAATATCTGATCTAGTGTTTTTTCTATCGCTTTTGTTTGGCGAGCTATAACTTCCTTTGCTCTCACTTTGCTCTCTTGCTCAGTCACCTCCAACTTAACGGTATTTAATTCTTTTAACTGGGAAAGATGAATAGCTTCCAAATCAGTAAAAAGCTGATTCATATCAAAGGGGTTATAAGCAATCTTGGTCAGGCCTGCCCTTAGATTTTTTAATAACTGTGGCACCATAGTAAGAAGCTGCTGACGCGCCGCTGTATTTTCCATGGGTTCAACGCTCCACAGTAAATCATCGACGACCTGTAAGGCCTCGTGCCAATTGCTGTCGTCTTCACCATCTTTCAGGCAAATCAAAAACAATACATTACTCCAGGCCTGTTCCAGTAGTGTTACCACAACCTTGGGTAAAGATTTTCCAGCAACCCTTTCGTTAAGGGCATTTTGTACTGTATTACGCGCTAATTCTGATTTGGCTTTGCCATCCTCAGCATTGATAGTGCGCTGCTCGATTAACTGAATGCGGCGCTTATCCATTTCTAAAAAGACAATAAAGTCAGCCAATACATCCTGAAATAAAGCGGAATCGCTGGTATATTCCTGCTGTATTTTTTCCACCACTGCTGATACTTTTTTGTATAGGGGGTCACGTTCGATATTGCCGTTGGGCACCCAACCTAAACTGGCATTGGCGATTTCATTCAGCAGTTTTCTTGCCGGATGACCACCTTTACTGAAAAATGACTTGTCCAGCATAGACACTTTGATAATAGGAATTTGCAAACGAGAGATGAGAGCCTTCATTGGTGCAGCTAAGTTTCTATCATCCAAAATAAACTGAAATAACATGGCCACAAGGTTAATCGCGTCATCATCGACCTGACCAATGCTCATGGGTTTTTCAGGCATTTTGGCAATTAACAGGCTGCTTAGCGTTTGCTGAATATCCAACTGCTGCGGACCAACACCCTGCATAGCCTGCTGCTGTTGCTGAGCCATTTGTGGGGTCAGGGATTTTTGTACCGCCTGTAATAACTGCATCAGAGTATCGCGGGGAATTTGCGGTGCCTGCCCGGGAGCAACGAGGCCACTGCCAGCTGAAGCAGAAGGCTGGGGCAGCCCATGCAATAAATTCTGGAGGTCTGCAAACACATCACTATTAGGCGGTTCTGCTGCACTGGGATTTTTGGCATGAGCAGTCTCTGACCCCACTGACTGCTCAGCGGTGCGCTTATCGCCGCCCAAATTGGCTAATATGCCCCCCTCAATCAGGACACTATTACACTGTTCATGCACCTGCTGTAATTGCGCCATTACATAACGGTCAAACAATTTAAATAGAACCAGCTTGGCCTTAATGTCCAAATCCAGTGTTTTGCATACTTCGATAAAGGACTGACAAATGACAGCAGGGCCGAAGGGGTTATTCTTGATGGTGACCGACTGCCCCTCAATCAAGGTGTCCAGACGAGTCGTTAACTGTTTTATGCCTAGCGAACACTCTCTCTCCGCCTTGGCCACCATATTATCGGCAGCCACTAACTCTTCTAATTCATCATCTGCGACCAATGACAAATTATCAATACTGACCTGTTCAGTAGCTTCCAGTGTAGGGATGGCCTCTACAGCAGTCAGTAACAAGCTAAAGGCATTATCGATTTCTTTACCAAAGCACAGCTCCATGCCGCGGCGCTTAATACGTAACTCACGCATGGACTCAAAATACATATTTTGTTCGGCATTGTGTTCAGCACGATCAGCTAACTCAAATAATGCGTCATCAATATTGTCGAATAGAGCCTGAAGTAATGGCTGCAGGGATTGCTTGCCACGGTCTTTAGTATCAGTAAAAGGGGCAGGTAAACGAGCAAACAGTACGTTATCAGCCCCCTCCTCGGCCGAATGACCAGGATGGCTATTAAGCTGTACAACTTTTGTTGTGTTATCCGCCATATATCCACCTACAACATCGAATGTTTGTTAATCCCAAGTTAAAAACTTATTTCTTATTAGTTATAGATCATATATCACTGATTAAGCCTCGTCCTGATTGCTACCACAGATCGAGAAGCCAATCACAATTCATCAGGAATTAAGCCCAAAGCGAGACACAAGTCACAGCCCAAGCCTAATAAGGATTCAACAAGCCATTCTCTTTAAACCCTAGTACAATCACCCAAAAATATCCAAGGCCCTGCCATCATCACCATGAACAGCTCTCAGGACAACACCAGCCCCCGTAAAATGGGTATTACCATGTTTATTTTGGCTTGGGCCATACTCTTTATAATGGGAATTGTCTTTTTTGACGATCTGCTGGCCACCCAAATTAACCCCAATCGCAAGCCGGATAGCCGCACTACTCTGGAGGGTACCAAGGAGATTGTGCTGCAATCCAATCAGCAACACCACTATGTTGCCAATGGGCTGATTAACGGCCATAAAACCGTCTTTTTATTGGATACTGGAGCTACTGACGTGGTTATCCCGCAGTCTTTAGCTCAAAAAATAGGCTTAAAAGCAAGCGGCCAGCAACAAGCCTATACCGCCAATGGCAGAGTAACAGTCTACAGAACGACATTAGCCTCACTACAGATAGGCGACATAAAATTGCAAGATATCAATGCCAGTATCAACCCAGCCATGGACAAACAGGTGGTATTACTCGGTATGAGCGCACTAAAACGGTTAGAATTTACCCAACGAGGCGAGACACTTATTCTCAGACAATACGATGACTGATAGAATCACGCCTTTCATACGACTGACAATACTATATTCATGAAACTACCAGAATACGCCGCCAAAGACCTTGAACTAACGGTAAGCAGAGCACTAGAGGAAGATATTGGCGATGGTGATATCACTGCGCAATTAATCCCTGCCGGGCAAACCGCAACAGCCAGAGTGATTACCCGGGAACAAGCCACCCTATGCGGCCAAGCGTGGGTCAATGAAGTTTTCCGTCAAATTGACCCCACAGTAAAGGTAAATTGGCAAGTAGCTGACGGTGACCCTGTAACGCCCAACCAGGTACTTTTTGAGCTATCAGGCTCTGCCCGTAGCTTATTAACCGGTGAGCGCGCCGCTCTCAATTTTCTACAACTGATGTCTGGCACTGCTACTATCTGTAAGCATTATGCCGAAAGGGTCGCTGATACCAAGGTCAAATTGTTAGATACCCGCAAAACCATCCCAGGGCTTCGCAATGCCCAGAAGTATGCGGTGACACAAGGTGGGTGCTATAACCATCGTATTGGCCTTTATGATGCATTCTTGATTAAAGAAAACCATATTGCAGCCTGCGGCGGGATTGATAAAGCGATAGCCACCGCTAAACTGCAGGCCCCCGGCAAGCCCGTTGAGGTAGAAGTTGAAAGCCTTGAAGAGTTGCAACAAGCTCTGGATGCAGGGGCCGATATTGTGATGCTGGATAATTTTTCAGAATCCTTGATGAAAGAAGCGGTTGCGCTTAATGGCGGCAAAGCCAAACTGGAAGCCAGTGGTGGCATTACTAGCGAGACACTGTTGATGTACGCAAAAACCGGGGTTGATTATATTTCTATCGGAGTATTAACCAAAGATTGTCGGGCAGTGGATTTATCAATGCGATTTGATAACTGAGAACAGACAGCACCATGAATCTCACACTGATCATGTGCACTCTAGGTAGAACTGAAGAACCTAAACGCCTACTCGACAGCCTCGTCATTCAAACACACAAGGATTTCAAGCTTATTATTGTCGATCAAAATACGGATGGGCGACTAGACAAACTGGTAGCCGATTACTCATCAAGCCTGCCTATTACACACCTACAATCCTCCCCTGGTTTATCCAAAGCAAGAAATGCCGGCCTCAGCTATGCCAATGAAGGTATTATCGCTTTCCCTGACGATGATTGCTGGTACTCTCCAACACTGATCGAACAGGTAAGTAACTTTTTTACCAAAGAGCCCGATTATAATGGGCTTAGTATTAACCGGGCAGCTAGTGAAAAGTCCTGCCCAAAAATAACACCAGAACAAGAGCTATCAAAATTTACCATCTGGGGTAAAGTACCTTCTATCTGTCTTTTTTTAAGATATAGCGCCACGCTAGAGATAGGAAAGTTTGACGAGCAACTGGGAGTGGGCTCAGGAACCCTCTGGGGAGCAGGAGAAGATAGCGACTATGTACTTAGGTCACTTCATAAAGGCCATAGATGGAAGCGGGCTCCATCAATCACCGTCTACCACGCAGACAATATCCAGAGAACTGACGTCAAAGGCAAAGCACGGGTTCGATCTTATTCGCGAGGCCTTGGAAGGGTACTATCCAAACACAAGATGCCACTATGGTCTGTCATTGGAAGCTTGATACTGAGCCTGCTTCGAATACTGAAGGCTTTGTTGCTTATCGACTTCCAGGGCTACCGCTGGCAAACACAAGCTTTACTGGGGAAAATTGAGGGTTTGCTAAGCAAGGAAAAGCAGACGATAGATTCACAAAACCACCATTAACGCCGCCAAAACCTAAGAAAAAACAAGCATCTGGAAAACCAATTAACTGATTTATCTGGCAATACGCTGATGGTATCTAATGCCAACAACTTCATTAAAACCGGGTCAGCACTCAACCTGGAATCTTGAGAAAAACATAGCTTAATATAGTTAAACTCCTTTTCAGGGATATGTGTTTTATATATCTTCATAGCCATTGCAAGATCATGCTGGGACTGCCATTTTCGCGTTCCACTGTAATGAGGCGAGCTAAAAAAACTAAAACCATAAAGGGTTAGACTTGCCAACTCAGACTGCAAAAGATAATCAATGGCTATAAGACCCGAGCTAGGCCTGCATGACAGTTCCACCTCTAAACGTTCATAGTCTTGAAATAGAACAGAACCCACTCCCCCACGCCCCGACAAATCCTGAGAAAAAGCCTGATGATTCTGCGAAAAATCACCCACATCAGGATAACAAAGAGTGATATTTGAGATACCTTCCAGCGCCGCCCTGTGCAAATCGCTACGAATATCCCTGTTATAACTGGTAAGCAACCAATCTGTACGGCAACCTAGATCACGCTGCGCGCCCTCATTAGCAGGCGCAACTGCATTTACCCTTACAACGATATCAGCTTTATCTATCTCTATTCCCCACTGCTTTTGCTCGAGATAACCAGCAAGCCCCACCAAAGCTACACGCTTACCTTTGAGAATATCTCTATCATCAATCAAATAAGCCACCATAAAAATATCAAAAAAATCATTTTCTAAGTCAATGTAACAATATGTTGCTTACTAGCTCTTTTCCATAAAAAAAACATAATGAATAACTGCATGGTTTTAGCTAACAATACTGAAGTCATCACCAAGACTATGCTGTAAATATCATAAACCCAAAAGACAACCAATAAAAATGCCACAGACACATACGTACCAAAAATCAAAACACCAGACCGACCCTCACCCATCAACATTTTCTGAAAGAGAAAATACAGCGTATGAAGAAACAAATAAGATGCCATATAGAGAACATAGCCAAGCTCAAAACTAATACTCGATAAGCCATATTCATAAATAAGATTAATGACCAATACTACCAACACCATCAGAAAAAAACTTAAAGAGAAACTGCGAAAGAAAAAAACAGAGAATACTGACAGCGACAACTTATCCTCACCAAAAAAATGCTTTATATTCCCCAATGACGATTTAAACATCGCCTCAGGAATCAAAAGCAAAGCACTCAATATCAGATTAGCCCATAGCAAGCTCGTCATTACGGCCCCATCCATCACCGGGAAAACTATCCACGACGAAATGTGCTGCAAACACCAAACACCCAAAATATGAAACATAAAAGCAACTGAAAAGCGCAGATTGATCAATTCAGGTATGGCTGTAACGTCGGCCGCCCAACGCACTTTCAAACTCAACACCAGAAACGAAGCTCTAAAAATTGATGTTATTGCAACGCAATTGAGATAAGCAGCCGAGGTCAATTCATTGCCAAGCAAGAACAGATAAGCCAGACTTACCCCAAAAACAAGGACAGCAAAAAAATTGGCCGCTGCAACCCTGACAGGCTTACCTCTAACATAAGCCATACTTTTAGCGATTACCGATAGAGTCTCACCCAATATCACCCAATACCAAGCCCAGGAAACCTCACGAAATACAGCATAGTCACCAAGCTCCAATTGATTGAGGAATGCCTGGAAGGACCAGTATAGAAAAGTTGTACAAAGCACTGAGAAAATAGCGGCCGCAACCATTCTCTGATCTATTTTATGCTTGGATGTCTCACCTGCCAGAAGCCGAAAACTTGCACTAACAACCCCCATAGAAAGAACAGAAACTGCAACTACCGTAGAACTGATAATAAGCAACAGGTAATTATAATTTTCAGCAGAAAGGGATTTTGAATACAAAAGTAAAGCAGAGAATGCCACTATCTTAGTCAAATAATCCGATGACAGCGTCAAAAGAAACCGTCTTATCCCGGCTTTGTTTATAGCACCCTCTAACATTACTTCACATTATCTCTTCATTAACCAACAATAGATTTAAGACAACCCCTTAAACTTAGCACTCTGCCAGATAACGGTTGGCACTATTGACAACATACCCCACCACATCAATCGTTTCATCTAGCAACAATTTCCTTTGTTCCAAATAGAGATTACTGTCTGCAGATAAAATCTGATCAATAGATACTGAGAGCAAATCCCACTCTAAAGAAAAAACATTTTTCACTAAGCCATATTTTTTCTCTTGTTCATTAGTATAACCTAACCCCTGATCATGGACATAAATTGCAGGAACACCCAATACTGCCGCCTCAGAAGCCAAGGTGGGACTCTCTCCCACAACCATTGAGCAAAAAGCAATAACATGATGTAAGTCTGAGGCTTTGCCATCATATATCCATTGAGCAAACCTTTCAGGCAGATCGGCCTCAGTCGATATGAGCACCTTCCCTTGCTTTGACAGCCTTTCAATAACCCGACTCAGCACCTCCTCAGACCACCCTTGCTCACCAATATCATGGCTGGCCTGCCAGGAAACCAGCCGAATTAAATAATTATTTCGTGACAAATCGACGCCAGACGCCTCTGCAATAGCTTTATCAGGGGTAAAGTAATCAGGATGCAAATAAGAAAGCTCATGATAGCCCTTATAACGCCTTTCCTTTTTCTTTGGGACACTACCTTCATAGCATTCGGGAACATGCACCTCTGTAGCAAATGGATAAGTGATCCCATTTTGTAATATTGCATTTTCAGTATCGTAAAACACAAGTGAAGGAACTCTGGTCAACAACCCTACATGAGCGATAAAGGTGCCACCAACAGAAAGCATAACATCTGGGCGCTCTTGTTTTACCACTTTGTATAGCCTGAAATTTCTAATCAACAACTCTTTTAAAAGACCTAACACACCACTACCTTGTGAACTCAGAACCAGACTATCAACACCCATTTCAGCCAAAAGTTTTAATGCAACATCCTTCTTTCTGCTGGTTATAACCACATCAACTCCCTGCTCTTTTAATAGTTTTATTGGCCATTTAAAAAAATGGACATGAGCAGGGTGATTAACATCAAAAAGAACTTTCACAACTCAATCCTCTTGATTACTGTTTTGATATAAAAGCGTGGTAATTTGTTCAGAAACCAAACCAATCATAAATACTACAACTGAGATAACAAATAAAATCACTGTCATATTGGTTAATCGATTATCAGTGATATAGGTAAACAAGTAATAAGACAGAGATGTAAAAAACAACATTGATGAAACAGGAAAAAATATCTTTAGCGGCGAATAGAGCGTGGCAACCTTAAAGATAATAATAAAAAATCTGACACCATCTTTAAATACATGTAAATGACTATTTCCAATCCTTTCAGAAGCAATAATAGGAATGTACTTTACCGAGTAGCCTGCCCTAAAAAAGGCCATGGTTATAGTAGTGGGGTAAGAAAATCCATTGGGTAGCATAAAAATAAAACCTTTGAACTTTTTGGCATTAACCACCCTTAACCCCGAAGTCAGGTCATCTATTTTATGTCCCACCATCAAAGAAGATATAAAATTATAGGCACCATTCCCCAGCCAACGACTATGACTGGCCTGTGACGATTTACCTCTGGCACCTACCACCATATCGTAACCTTCACCATAAGCTTCGATCAGTCTATTAACATCATCAGGACTATGCTGGCCATCGCCATCCATAAAGATAATAGCATCGCCCCGGGCGGCTCTTGCACCGGCCTTAATAGCTGCACCATTACCCTTTGAGTAATTATGACTGATAACCTTAGCGCCAAAACTCTCCGCAACCTCGGCTGTATTGTCCGATGAACCATCATCAACAACAATAACCTCCAGGACACTAACTTGTTCAAAAAGCTCAGGAAGCAAGCCAAGCAACCCGCCTGATTCATTTTTTGCTGGAATCACAATACTAAAATTAGTCACATCATTACCTTATCTTGATATTTAAATCTTGTTCACAGCAGTCATCAACGAACTGCTCCAGATTTTTTACAAGCTCGTTACTGACCCGACCTTCATATGGAAGGGCCTTAAGTTTATTTAAATACTTCAAAGCATCATCTTTACGCTTAAGATCCAATGCAACAGCCACCAGATCCTTATACAGGAGAACTTTAGGTCTTATAGATGCTGATTTTTCCATCAAAGAAAAAGCCTTTTCTTTATTTCTAAAATTATGCGACAAAATACCATAGCCATGATAAAGGTTTGCGCGAACTCCCGCTTGAACTGTGACGTTTTTTAAAGCAGCATCAAATAGCCTTTCAGCAGTCTCTGGTGACAGGGCACAGACTTCTCTGCTTTGTTGAGAACATAAAATCATATTTTTGAAATGGCTATCATTTTCAAAGTGATATGGATAATTTTCCAGCCGGTAAACCAGCTTGTCTTCCCACTCTTTTTCGTGTGGTAATTTTAATTGATTATAAACCCCAATCAGACCAAACAAACTAGTGGTATACCGTGGGGAAATTTCAGCAGCATACTCAGCATGCGAAACGCCATCTTCAAAAACCGGCTGAAACCCGCCCCCCCTAAGTAAATCTTGCTTGTAAGCTTCAAAATACCAAGCCGCTAATTGCCAGTGCGACCTGGCAGACTCAGGATGACGCTCAACCGCTGACAAGGACTGTAGATGTGGGTCGCGCCATTCATTTAACCGGATAGAAGACAAAACCATAAGATAAGCCAGCACAACAATAAAGACCGGTATATGCAAACTACTGACACCCAGAGAATTAAGCAATCGATATCCACCAACAATCACTATAAAGGCTATACCAAAGCCCGGAAGATAATTTCGATGCTCAAATACTAACTCTAAAGGAATAACTGTGGACTCAAGTAAATGCCCAGCGATAAAAAAGCTTAAGCCAAAACCCAACCAGGGAAGTTTTTCCCTTAAGACAAAGCTTAACACCACTAAAGCAGGAATACCGACCAGAGATAACAAGGTTGTTACTGGCGATAACAATCCTGTAGAAATATCAATATCATCGTGAAATAGGCCATAACTATTAATATTAGGCATTAACAACCATTGTAGGTAATGGAAGAAAATTCTTGCCTCGGTCTGAAGGCGCTGCCAAAGATCAAAGTCCCTGAGGAGATATTTTCCCGCATACCAATCTACTCCGTAATGCAGGTAAGCAATACTAAGCAGCAAAGTAACTGCTGTGGCTACCAGCAATATCTTCCTATATAAACGCTCTGCTTTTGACCGTGCCTCACCATAGACAAACAATTCGAGTACTACTATATAAGCCACTAGCAGAACTGCATTTTCTTTACTCAAAAAACCCAATATGGCAAATATCAACGCCATTATCAGCCAGACAATATTCAAGCCACTATTTTCCCCCATCCTCTGTCGCCACTTCATATAGGACCAAAGGGAAGCAAAGGAAAATAATGCAGCCATCAGCGCCATACGTTGTACTACATAAACAACTGTTGAAATATGCAAGGGGTGCAAAGCCCATATTACCGAAACAGCTAAAGCCAATGGAAATACATGGGAAGGATTAATAAAGGCACGAACGGCATACACCGTCAATAGCTGCCGACTTAGCGCAAAAACACCGAGAAAAGCAAGAGCATGAAGACCAATACTGGTGCGCTTAAATGCGGCTACGTCATAACCTGAAAAAAAGTAGTCCAAACTAAAGCTAAGCATGGGTAAAGGCCTGCCCAATAAGCCAACTTTGCCTGAAGAGAGCCCTTGCTCGATAGAAGTGATACTTAAATCATTGATTCTTATATCTTCATTGAGGGCAATGTTGTGAATATCATCAAGGATAAAATCTCCCTCTGCGCCCTGAATATAGAAGATATAGACAAAACCAAGGACAATAAGAGCTAGTAATTGCTGTCGCCATGTAAAAACCATTCAACTTCCTTTCACCAACAGGTTACGACCAGACATTAGCAACAACGGCTAGAGACCTATTTGTGACCTATAGCGGCTAAAATTGACAAATATTGTCACCCCAACCAGATCAACCAAACTTCCAAGCCAACTAATCCTAGGCCATAACTATAAAATATTCCAATAAAAAACAATAGGTTATAAATTATTTAGAAAAAAAATAGAAGTTGGCTCGCTCCCTGCTATATTAATTTCAACGGTAAATTACTAGGTAGCTGAAAGGTGTTATGGCTACTCGAGTATGAGCCATAACACCGAAGTATTTTATTTTAAATAGTCAACGTTAAAAGGTATTAATTATGAAAAGCAATCAGTCAGGTTTTACTCTAATTGAATTAATGATCGTTATCGCCATTATCGGTATTCTGGCATCAGTAGCGATTCCTCAGTACCAAGTTTACACTCAGCGTGCTGAAGCAACTACCAGCTTGGGTGCTATGCGCGCTATCCAGTTAGGTATTCAAGAGTATGCAGCAACACAAGGCACTCTTCCTACATCTCTTGGAGACTTAACTCCATACGGCTTAACTTCTACTGATACTGATTATGCTGCAGGTATCGTCGCTAAAATTAGTGTTGGCGCAGCTGGTCTTATCACTATGACTTATACCAGTACTGCACCTGCTGATTTGTCCGCTAAAACACTGGAAATCACACCTACTATCAACGCAACTTCAGGTGTGGTTACCTTCTCGGTAACAGGTGGTAGCGTACCAGAAAAGTTACGTCCAAACTTCTAAGTTAGCCCTACCCAAAAGGCCCCGCATTGCGGGGCCTTTTTTTTGCCTGCTCAATAATCACGCACTACCCCCTGATAAACATTCAAAATTATTGCTTGTTGTTAAGTACAGCACACTAATCCATTATTGATATTAGGCAAGCTACGAAAAACTGGACTACAATCAAGTGGTTACTATCATCATTTTAATACATGCCATTTCTTCCAGGATCTATGGTTAACCATGAATGCAATACCCTTAAGCGGCTTAGCCCGGCGTCTGGTTAAAGATGCACTGTTAAGTGAAGAGGCAGCACAAGAAGCCTTTCAAAGTGCCAGCACTGAGAAAATGCCCTTTGTCTCTTACCTGATCTCTGAGGGTCTGTGTGACAGTGGAGCTATTGCTGCAGCGGCATCTGACGAGTTTGGCGCTCCCTTGTTTGACCTCGTCTCCTTCAATATGGAAATGGCACCCAAAGAACTGGTCGATATTAAGCTAATCCAGCAGCACCATACACTGCCCTTATATCGACGCGGCAACAGGCTCTTTATTGCTGTTTCAGACCCTACCAATCTTAGAGCACTTGATGAGATCAAATTTCATACAGGCATCAATACTGATGCGGTATTGGTTGATGAAGCATTACTAAGCGAAGCGATTGCCAAATATGTCGAGGCCAATGATGAACCTCTTGGAGGGTTTGACGACCTTGAAGATGGTCTCGATGACCTGGATATTGAAGCCGTTGATGAAGATGGCGGCGGTGAAGCCGAACAAGGTGGCGACATTGATGAAACACCAATCGTCCGCTTTGTTAACAAGGTTCTTATTGATGCCATTAAATCCGGCGCATCGGATATCCACTTTGAACCCTATGAGAAAAGTTACCGGGTACGCTTTCGTACCGATGGTATCCTGACCGAAGTGACCCGACCCCCCATGACTCTGTCAGGTCGCTTGGCTGCACGTTTGAAAGTTATGTCGCAAATGGATATTTCAGAGCGACGCCTGCCACAGGATGGCCGCATCAAGATGAAGCTATCTAAAAAGCGCGCTATCGATTTCCGGGTCAACACCCTGCCCACCTTATTTGGTGAAAAGGTGGTGCTGCGTATACTTGACCCCAGCAGTGCCCAGATGGGTATTGATGCACTCGGTTATGAACCCGAACAAAAAGAAATGTATATGCACGCCCTGAAACAACCCCAGGGTATGATACTGGTGACCGGGCCTACCGGTAGTGGTAAAACCGTATCTCTGTATACCGGCCTCAATATCTTGAACGAACCCGAGGTCAATATCTCAACGGCGGAAGACCCGGTTGAAATTAACCTGGAAGGTATTAACCAATGCCATGTTAATCCTAAAGTCGGCCTGACCTTTGCCGAGGCTCTGCGCTCTTTTCTACGTCAGGATCCCGATGTCATTATGGTGGGTGAGATTCGTGACCTTGAAACCGCCGAGATTTCTATTAAGGCGGCACAAACCGGCCATATGGTAATGTCCACACTGCACACTAACAGCGCAGCAGAGACCATTACTCGCTTGATGAATATGGGGGTCCCGGCATTTAATGTGGCCACCTCAGTTAGCTTAATTATCGCCCAGCGATTAGCGCGCCGCCTATGCAGCGAGTGTAAAGAACCCGCGGATATACCCAAAGAAACGCTACTGGCGGAAGGCTTTACTGAAGCCGATTTGGAGGAAGCCACACTGATGAAACCCGTTGGCTGCTCCAAATGCAGCAGCGGCAGCAAAGGCCGAGTGGGAATATATGAAGTAGTTCGCATCACCGATGAAATCTCCCGTATTATTATGGAAGGTGGTAATTCGATAGAAATTGGCGACAAAGCCCGTGCAGAAGGTTTCAACGACCTCCGCAGATCGGCATTAATGAAAGCAGCCCAAGGGTTAATTAGCCTGGAAGAGGTTAATCGGGTAACGAAGGATTAAGTTATGGCAACAGCAACAACAAAAACCAGCATTTATACCTGGCAGGGTATCGATAAGCAGGGCCGAACCACCAAAGGTGAAAGTAGCGGCGCCAGTCAAGCTGTCGTAAAAGCGCAGCTGCGCAAACAGGGGATTACCCCCAAGACCGTCAAGAAAAAGCCCAAGCCACTGTTTTCCAGCAAGAAACCGATCACCCCTGCTGATATTTCAATATTTACCCGGCAATTGGCCACCATGATGAAGGCCGGTGTACCTCTGGTACAGAGCTTCGATATTGTGGCTGAAGGTCTGGATAACCCCAGCATGGCGGAGCTGGTTATCACGATTAAAAATGAGGTGGCGTCAGGCTCCGGCTTTGCCACAGCCATCAGCAAACACCCCAATCAATTTGATGAGCTGTATTGCAACTTAGTCGCCTCAGGCGAGCAGTCCGGTACGCTCGAAACCATGCTAGACCGAGTGGCTACCTACAAAGAAAAATCTGAAGCGTTAAAAGCAAAAATCAAAAAAGCAATGACCTACCCTATTGCCGTTTTGGCGGTAGCTGCCATCGTAACAGGTATTTTATTAGTCAAAGTTATCCCTCAGTTTGCCGAATCTTTTGCTAATTTTGGTTCTGAACTTCCCGCCTTTACCCAAATGGTTGTAGCCCTCTCTGAATGGGTACAGGAATGGTGGCTAGTCATTGTTGTCGCCATAGTTGCCGCTATATTTTTATTCAAAGAAGCCGTGAAACGATCTCCCGCTGTTGCTTTGGCAGTAGATAAAGCAGCGCTAAAGGCTCCTGTTATCGGTGAAATTGTCTTCCACTCTATCATTGCCCGTTTTGCCAGAACGCTCGCAACTACCTTTTCTGCGGGTGTACCTCTAGTAGATGCGCTGGAAGCCGTATCAGGTACAGCCGGCAATATTATCTATACTGACGCCATCAAACGGATTCGCGAAGATGTTCTGACGGGGCAGCAACTTTATACCTCCATTCGCAGTACTGAGCTGTTCCCCAATATGCTGTTACAAATGGTTTCCATCGGTGAGCAGTCCGGTGCGCTGGATGAAATGCTGGAAAAAGTCGCTATCCACTATGAAGAAGCGGTAGACAACTCAGTCGATAACCTGACAGCTTTACTTGAACCTATTATTATGAGTTTCTTGGGTGTCGTTGTCGGTGGCCTAATGATCGCCATGTACCTGCCAATCTTTATGATGGGCGCCGCCGTTTAAGAATAATTACTTATGACATTATTAGAGTTTCTACAGGCCTCGCCTGCGTTAACGATTGGACTGACGGTTATTATCGGCCTGCTGGTCGGCAGTTTTCTCAATGTGGTGATCTATCGCCTGCCCTTGATGATGGAAAAAGAGTGGAAGCAGGAGTGCCGTATCATTCTGGAACTGGATAAAGACCAGCCACCGGCCAAAACCGAAGCAAAACTGACTTTATCCTATCCAAACTCCCACTGCCCAAGCTGCAACAACCCCATCAAGCCCTGGCAAAATATCCCGGTGATTAGCTACCTGCTACTCAAAGGCCAGTGTGCTCATTGTAAAACGGCAATATCGATTCGCTACCCCATTATTGAAGCCGTGACCGGCATTATGTCTGGCATCCTGGCCTGGTATTTAGGCGCCTCGCCACAGCTATTAATGGCCCTGTTCTTTACCTGGTGCTTAATCAGTTTAACGATGATTGATGCCGACACCCAATTACTGCCTGACCAAATCACCCTCCCCCTCCTCTGGGCTGGTTTATTAGTCAATAGCTTTGGGTTATTTGTCCCACTCTATGATGCCGTATGGGGCGCTATAGGCGGCTATCTAAGTTTATGGTCAGTTTATTGGTTGTTTAAAATCCTCACCGGCAAGGAAGGTATGGGCTACGGCGATTTTAAATTGCTGGCAGCTCTTGGGGCCTGGATGGGCTGGCAATATCTACTGGTTATTATCTTACTGTCATCACTGGTTGGTGCCGTCGTCGGTAGTATTCTATTGGCAGTCAATAAAAAAGGCCGCAATACCACCATTCCTTTTGGGCCTTATCTGGCAGCCGCCGGCTGGATCGCATTCCTTTGGGGCGACCAGATTATTAGCACCTACCTCCGTGTTAGCGGCATCAAATAAACACTAAACCCACAACCCAATTCACGATAATATAGCCCTTCTTTTACAACTGGGAAGGGTTATGTTTATTGTGGGTCTTACAGGGGGTATCGGCAGCGGCAAAACCGCAGTATCCGACCACTTACAATCACTGGGTATCGATATAGTGGATGCCGATCTCGCCTCGCGCACGGTGGTTGAACCCGGGCAACCGGCATTGACACAGATTGCGGAGCACTTTGGTGAAGAGATACTACTACCCGACCAATCTCTGGATCGCGCTGCCCTAAGGCAAAAGATTTTCTCTAAGCCTGCGGATAAACAGTGGCTGGAAGCACTACTACACCCACTGATTGCCGAAGAAATTTCATACCAATTGGCAAAAACCACTAGCCCCTACGCCCTCTTTGTTTCGCCGTTATTGCTGGAAATTGGGCAAAGTGCTATCTGCGATAGAATACTGGTTGTCGATGTACCGGAAGCGATGCAAATAGCTCGAACCACACAGCGCGATAACAATGATGAAGAACAGGTCCGGCGTATTATTGCCAGCCAGATACCGCGGCAACAACGGCTGGAAAAAGCCGATGACATTATAGAAAATACTCAGGGTTTAGCTGAACTACAGCAGCAGGCTGCCGTCTTACACCAGCACTATCTATCACTCGCCGAGGCCAAAAAGCATGACGGATAACACCGTAAAAACCATTCCCTGCCCCAACTGCAAAACACCGGTGCCTTGGGACACCCATAATGAAAACCGCCCTTTCTGTTCAGATAGCTGTCGTAATAAAGACTTTATTGCTTGGGCCAATGAAGAAAAAGTGATGAAAGGTAACTCCCTGTATGACGGTGTGCTATCCAATGAGTTACTAGACGACTAAACCGCAGGCACAAAAAAAGCCGCTTCAATAAGCGGCTTTTATATTACTAAGTTTAGCTTTAGATCGATGACTCTACTTCTGACAGCGAAGGCATCATATTGTAGGCATAATCTTCAGTAACCAACTCATAGACTGATTTAAAGTTGCCACCGCGACGGTCCATTTTGGCGACCAGGTAATAGGTCTTACCGGGCATAACACTGATTTCCAGCGGCTTATCTTTGTAAAAATTACTGCGCACAGTATAGGTGCCTGCTTCTACATCCATAGTCTGGGTGCTATTCACTTTAACCCGTCCCAATCTTTCTTCACCGACATAGACGGTAAAGTTTAAGGATCTTGTCTTTGGTCGTTCCAGACCTCGTAATACAATAATTTGACTAGTAGGGGCTGCTTTAGCAGCACTATCCATCGCCTTTGATTGCTCTGCAGATACTTGGCCGACCATTACTAAACCGACCAACAGTACGATTACGTTGCCAATTAAACCTTTTGCATATTTAGTCATCTCTATCTCCCGCTAGCACTTAGTGCCACTGTGTAAATTCAAGGAATATACGGGGGTACTTTGCAATTAAGATCACAAAAAATAAATAATTTATTTGACACTAAAAATTGATCCAACCGTGCTATTTCGCCCGTAAGGACTTCTAAATCTGCAACAATTTCCAAAGCCCTGATTCCAATTCAGGTTTCTAAATATTCCTCTCTATAAAACCTTTGTACAAACCCATGCTTCCCTTTATGATGAGTGCAACTAATTCAGGGGACCACTATGCCGGAATTAAATCACAGCAATAATAGCGACCAACGAGAATACTGGACCACACCTAACCCGGACAAACTGCTGCCAGGTACCCGTGAACAGCTAGAAAAGTGGATTAAGCACAGCCATGATATGCGCGGTTTTGTGCTTCGCCGCTGTGACCTTAGCGGTATCAACCTCGCCAAAACCGCCGAACACCCCGAAGGCTTTAACTTCCAGGACGCCGACTTATACCGTGCAGATTTTTCCAGAGCTCACCTTTTCTCTGTCGACTTTCAAAATGCCTGCTTAATGAAAGCTAATTTCAGCGGCGCCAATCTCCATTGCGCCAATATGGAAAACGCTAATTTATTAGGTATTAACCTCGAGCATGCAAAGCTGGATAATATCCACTGGGGAGATACTGTCATTCAAGAGCAACAGGCCATCGTGGAAGCCAAAAAGGGCAATACTCAAAAGGCAACTGACCTCTATCTTGAAGCTGAAGAAAGTTACCGCAACCTGAGAATCAACCTTGAAAGAGCGGGCCTGTTTGAAGTGGCCGGCCATTTCTTCCACCGTGAGATGGTGATGCGCAGAAAACGTATGCCGCGCTTTTCAGTCACCCGCAGTTTATCCCTGATTGTGGATTTATTATCGGGCTATGGTGAAAGGCCGTTAAGGGTGGTCGCTTTTTCACTGTGTTTTATTGTGTTTTGTGCCAGCTGCTATTTTTTTTCTTCGGGAATTTTATATCAGGGTATGGAAATGGGCTTTGATGCAAATAAAAGCCTCGCCACCAATATTGAGCATTTCTTTTCCTGTCTGTATTTTAGCGTGGTGACCTTTACCACACTCGGTTATGGCGACGTTACCCCACAGGGTGCCACCAGAGCCATTGCTGCGATGGAGGCCTTTGCAGGCAGTTTTACTATGGCTTTATTTGTGGTGGTATTTGTTAAAAAGATGACCCGCTAAACACCCATTGACTCAAACGACGGATCAGCTTCCTTAGGTCGATTTGACCGCACCCTTAATTGCTATACAATTTAACTCGCCTGTAAATAAACACTATAAACACTCGGAAACTATTTTGTCTGACTCAGAGCCCGCCATTGCCAAGCCCAGCTACTCGAAACGTGAGGCTTCCCGATTGCATATTTTGGACGCTGCTCGCGAGCTGGTTATGGAAATAGGCTATCAATCGGTCACCATGACCGTCGTTGCCGATAGAGCCGGGGTCTCCAGGGCAACCCTTTACCGCTACTACTCTACCAAAGAGCAACTCTATAGCGATGTATCGATTCAGTGGGGCATCAACTTTGTTGACCATATGCGGCAAAACCCACCCCAGGGTAATACCATCGGTGAGCGTATTACTGAAGTGATTCGCGCAACGGTGAATGCCTCGGCGGATAATACCCGTTTAATGGCGGCGCATATTGCCACCATGATTTCTGATGAAGATACCCTTAAGGCGGACCAACGCCGATTAAAAACCTTGATTCCGGGCATTATTAAAGTAGCAGCGGGAAAAACCGATGCAGAAAATCTGGAGTTGGCCGCATCCACATTGCAGCATGTACTGATTTCAAATTTGATTTTATTGCATGCAGGAAAAGCACAGCGCAGCCATATTATTATCGAAATGGAGAGTATTGCCGCGCGACTACTGGCCGAAGTATGGGATCAACCCTAAGCATAACAAGCAGCGCTAAACCTTCATCGAACTGTTAGTTTCAGGCTCTGCCAAATCGATATAGTGCACACAGTTTCTGCCCGCCGCCTTGGAAAGATAAACACCCTGATCAGAGCAGGCAATTAACTCTTTGGCAATGTCATCTTCAGAGCCTTCTTCAAAATCATTCATTGGCAACCAGCAACAAACCCCCATCGACAAAGTGACGCTGACTTCCTTGCAGCCATCTTCTTCCGCATCGTCGTTAGCAATCATCAACTGACTAATTTGCTGGCGAATACGCTCGGCAATCTCCATCGCACGCTGCTGCCCACAGTTCGGTAAAACCAGCGCAAACTCCTCACCCCCGTAGCGGCAGACATGGTCAGTTTTACGCAACATTTCGTTAATATACTGGGCCACTTCTTTTAGCACCTTGTCCCCCATCGGGTGACCGTAGGTGTCGTTGATTTGTTTAAAATAATCCAGGTCGACAAACAACAGGCTAAGCGGGTCACCACTGCGTCCGGCTCGAGAAACCTCTTTGTCCAAGGCCTGATGAAAAGCTCGACGGTTTTTAACTTTGGTCAACATATCGTACATGCTGAGACGGTGCAGCCGCTCAAGGTTGACGGCGTTTTCCAAACAGACGGAAACAATGGAAGCCAGGTGATCAATAAAGTCCGTGGATTTATCCAGGGTAAAACGCTGGTGACCGCGAGAACCAAAATGCAGACTGCCCACCAGCACGCCATGGCGCACCAAAGGAATAAGAGCTGCCGAACGCAGATGCTCACCCTCAAAGACCGGTAGCGGAGTACCATCACCAGTGGTCACCAGACGAACACTGGGGTGCTTGCCATAAAGCTGGTCTAACGGGACAGATTTGGAAAAAAGATGCAGCTCTGGCAAGTTCAGGTAATTCTCAGGAAGCAACTCGACCAGGGTATCTTGTGGATCATAGAGCCATAGCTCGACATTATCGAGCTGGAAGTGATCCACTGCATTGCGTAGCAGCATATCTAACAGTTCTTCAAAGCCCGCATGGTCAAGCAGCTTTAATTCAAATTGTTGATAACGGCGCAGGATCTGTTCATTTTGAACAGCTTTTTGGAATAAATCATTGACGGTGGTGCTCAGGTTTTCCAGCCGACGGTTACTTAACCCCCCGACTTACGATCTAACCTCCCCGGATGACGACGCACTGACAAGCCCTCAAGCTTTAGATAAAGACTGATTATAGACCGTACTCTAAAGGGATAGGTAGTCAAATATCAGCGCTGGCCAGATCACTTAAAGGACTCCAGCAAATCTGCAATGCTGGCATTGCTATTATTTTGCAGCACTTTAAGCAAACTCTCCTGTGAGCCAAAACGCTGCTGATCATAGCCATGGTTATACGACTCCCTCGGGACCGAGGCACTTAGTGAAGGTGTTGGCATATCGGTTTGATCGCTGCTGGTATTGGCACTGCGCTCTGACATTTCACTGGCAGCAGTAGCGGCATCCTTCACTTCGCTGATAATTTCAAAGGTGGGTTTGACCGCAGCAGGCTCAGGCTGAAGTGGCAGGCTCTGTGAGGGCGCAGGCTCCACCGGGTCTTCATCAAAAGCGGGTAAATCGCTAATCGATAACTCATCCAGTGGTGGCGTATTCGTTAAACCCGCCCAGGGTTTAACCCGCTCGGCAATATCACGCACCAGTTGATCATCACGGTCCGGGGATGACACCAACTGCTCAACAGTTTTTAATAGATCTACTGGGGACTTGTCATGCCTTTTGATAAAGGCCTCAAGGCTCTCCTGTAACAAGCTTGCCACTGAGGCCTCATCGGCATGGCCCTGCTCAATCAACAGCAATACTCTCGACCTGAGCTCCGATAAATAATCACTGTCTCTGCTCTCGGCTGTGGCCGCCTCGGTCAGCGCTTGCTGCGCGACCGTGCCAGCCTGCTTGTCATCATCCTTGCGGTACTCACGGTACTGGCGGTGCCAAAAGGCACTAAAAGAGCCGCTGGCCGGCACCGTTTTGGTCACCGCAGCCAGGCTCTCTGACAATTTCATAAAGCTGCGACTGGAGGGGTCATCATCCGGGAACATCGCCACAGGGTTCTGTAATACGACCGCTGCCCGCATACTCTCATCGCGCAGGATAAAACCCAGATAATGGCACTGGGCACTGATATATTTCTCAACTGCCGCCGCAAACCGGTGAAACACCTCTTTGGCCTGGCTGGCGCTACTGCACATATTAACCACCACCTGATAATGGGCGGAGTGACGACGTCGCTTTAATAATTTAATCAGCGAAAAGGCATCCGTAAGCGAGGTCGGTTCAGGGGTGATAACAATCAGGGTATGGTGGGCGGCACCGATAAAGTCCAGCGTGGTATCGGCAATACCAGCTGCCGTATCGATTAACAGAAAATCAAAATCCCCTTCAACCCTGGCCAGTTCACGGGTCAGGCGCAGCTGCTGGCGGGGATGCAGGCTGACACATTCACTAATGCCATTAGCACCGGGAATAATTTTTAGCCCATGGGGCCCATCCAACATAATTTCATCAATATCCTTGGCGCCATAGAGAACATGTTCGATACTGAATTCAGGAGTAATACCCAATAGAATATTGGCATTGGCCAAGCCTGTGTCCGCATCTAACAAGCAGACTCTGGCACCGGTTTTAGCCAGAGATATACCCAGATTAACGGCAATACTGGACTTGCCCACCCCGCCTTTGCCACTGCTTATCGCAATCACACGGGGTAGATCTGCTTGACTATCCTTGGTGGGTGGTGCTTTTTGCACTGACTACTGACTCCCAACTAGTCATCCAATGGCCACGGCTCGATCCAACTTAAGACGCCGTGGCTGATAAATCTTGTTATAATTTTGTTCCGCTTAAAGCCTGAATACTAACAAAAAAACGGCTCGGCAGCGGTGCTTTTTACCAGCTTCTTTTCAGTGTAATAATTACATCATAAGTACTGTACATTTTTTAAGCAAACGGTGGCTAGTCAGCCAGCCCTTGACTATACTCATTCACATTATCCGAATTGTGTCGATAACGGCTAAAAGCAGCTAACTCAGGGCAACCGTTAGAGCCCGGCAAAATACTGCGAAGAACGGGCCAGCCGCTCTGCGGTAAGATAACAAAACGATTTAGACCATGGATAGACAGGTAAAAAGGCAGATAAGTGGTAACAAAAACAGCAATAGACCAGCTACCGAGCTTGCCTCAAGTATTGGTACAAATTCTGGATGCGGTACAAAAGGATAGCGCTGATTACCAACGTATTGCCGATATCATCCGCCACGATGCCGGGATAGCAACCCGTTTGGTGGCCGTTGCCAATTCCAGCTACTACGGCCGCGCTAAAAACTGTGAAAGCATCGAACGAGCCCTGCTGTTTCTCGGCACCGATGTTGTTAAGACCATTGTTATCACGGCATCCATCAAACAATTCTTCGGTCATTTTAACCAGCAACATCAGCAGTTTTTAAAACGCTTCTGGCGCCGCTCCCTGATTACCGCCAACTTTGCTCAAGTGTTAGCAACGCTAACCAGTTATACCGCCCCCGACGAAGCCTACCTTTGCGGGCTGTTAGCCGACGTTGGCCAACTGATTGCTTTGACCCAGGATGAGCAGCAATACCTTGCCATGCTTGAGGGCGTAGAATCTGATACGCAACTACTGACGGCAGAACAACAGCAACTGGGCACCACTCACTGTGAGCTTGGCGCTGACCTGATCGACAGCTGGGGCATATCCGGCTTTATGGGAGACGCTGTCCGCTATCACCATGAAGCAGACTCATTGATTCAGGATGCTCACCATTTAGTCAAAATCGTTAATCTGGCCAGCCAACTCAGCGCAGACGGCGATATTGATGATCAGGCACTGGCCACCGCGGATAATTTGTTTGGCCTTAATGAGTCACTCACCCGAGAATTATTCAGCCGGATTAACAGCGATGTTGATGCCATTGCCAGCAGCCTGGGCATTGATATTTCCGCGACGGATGCCAGCGAAGCAGGCTATCAGCAAGCACAGCAACAATTGGGCGAACGCCTTGGCGAGCTGGGTGAGCTTGCACAACTCAATGCCGCACTAGGGCAAGCCCGCAGCCAGGATGGTCTGCAACAAGCCGCTCAACGATCACTCTTTCTAACACTGGGTATTACTGGCAGCGTATTATTTTTACTGGATAGCCAAAAGCAACGGCTCTGCTCACAGCCTGCCTCACAGGACTCGCAGCAAGCCAATCAGGCATTAAATTTTGAAATCCCATTGCAGGCCGGCCGCAGTATCATTAGCGAAGCCTTTGTTAGCGGCAGCCAACAGTCCTCACAAGCAAGCAGTACCCTCAATGTTATTGACCGTCAAATGCTGCGCTATTGTCAGGGCGACACGCTGGTCTGCTGGCCCCTAACGCAAAACACCGCTGACGGCCACAACAGCGTGGGCGTACTGGTATTTGCCTGCACCGCGCCAAAGCTAAAGGAACTGGATGCCCGAGCCAGCTTGGTCCAACAAATTTGTTATGAAATTGCCAATGCCATTGCGGATAACCAACAGCGCTTTGAGCAGATTGATCAAGAGGGCCCCAGCAGCCACCAATATCAGGAGCATATTCGCGAAGCGGTGCATGAAGCTAGCAACCCGCTGAGTATTATCCGCAACTACCTGGAGATGCTAAGAATAAAGTTAGGCAATGAACACGACGCCAATGAAGGGCTGGAATTAATCAAAGAAGAAATTGACCGGGTCGGTAATATTCTGCTGCGGCTCAAAGACCCCGATGAACTCACCGAGGGTAACGATGTCTTAAATATCAATCAGGTGATTGATGCCACCAGCCATATTTTTGAAGACTCTATCTGTATCACCAAAAACATTAGCTTGGAAAAACAGCTGGATAGCTCGCTGGGAGAGACTCCCGGCAACCCAGAGCACCTTAAACAAATACTGACCAATTTACTAAAAAATGCGGTGGAAGCACTGGAACCCGGTGGCAAAATTATTATTAGCAGTGAAGCCTCTGTTAGCTTTAGTGGACGTGATTTTTCCGCCATCAGCATACAAGACAATGGCCCGGGGATTGCCCCCGAGGTTAAGAAAAATTTATTTAGTCCAGTAGATACCACAAAAGGCCAGGGACATTCAGGCTTGGGGTTAAGTATTGTTAAAAAACTAATCGACGACATGGATGGTTCTATTGTTTGCCGCAGTAACCCTAATAGCGGCACTCAGTTTCAAATATTACTGCCCAACTAAGTCGGGCCCAAGACCATACTATGAGTACTGCCGAAGCCATTAATAATAACAATCGCGGTGAAGCTCGCATCCTTTTAGCTGATGACGATCCTCGTATGCTTGACAGCCTGAGTAGCCTGTTAAGACTCTATGACTATCAAGTCGAAACGGCGCTTGGCGGCCAAAATGCGATTAACCGTTTATCCAGCGACCAGTTTGACCTGGTACTGCTAGATCTTAAAATGCCCAATGTCACCGGGCATGATGTGATGAACTTTATGTCACAGAACAATATCAACACCATGACGATTGTGGTCAGCGGCGAAACGTCCATGGATGATATTAGTAAAGCCCTACGCCATGGCGCCTATGACTACCTAAAAAAACCCTATGTGCCTGAAGAGCTCACCGCTACGGTTAATAATGCCGTGCGTAAAAAGCTGCTAGAAAAATCCAATCAATTAATGCAGTCACGCCTTAACCAGTCAGAACGTTTGCATCGTTTTATTGTTAACAACTCCCCCGATATTATTTTTATTCTGGATAATAAAGGCCATTTCAGCTTTCTAAACTCAAAAATTGAAGCCCTGCTTGGCCACCCCAAGGGCAGCTTAACCGGCCAGCACATCACCTCAATTGTCGAAGATGACGAACTCGAAAAAATTAATTATTTTTTTGAAAATTCCGTTAATACCTCAGGCATCCAAACAATAGAGACTGTACTGAAATCCAATAGCGCCAACGATAGCACCCGGCACTTTGAATTATCCCTCTACCCGATTGAAGAAGATGATAACGGCAACCTGAATACCAACCAGCGCTATCGCATCTATGGTACGGCCAGAGATATTACGGAAAGAATGGAGGCTGAGGCCTTTATTAATTTCCAGGCTTATCACGACCTGTTGACCCGGTTGCCTAACCGCGCCTTATTTAAAGACCGCTTAAGTGTCGCCATTACCCAGGCCCAGCGCAATAATACCGAACTTGCGGTGATGTTTATTGACCTTGATCGCTTTAAAATCATTAATGATTCATTGGGCCATACCATGGGCGACCGCTTATTACAGTCCGTGGCACAACGCCTGCAAGCCTGTATTCGCAAAGGGGATACCCTGTCACGCTTTGGTGGCGATGAATTTACCCTGCTATTACCGGAAGTAAAAAACGCCGATGCCGCGGTACATATTGCTGAGAAAATTCTTGCTGATATTAAAAAGCCCTTTCAATTAGGTAACCGGGAAGTCTTTATCGGCGCCAGTATTGGTATCGCGATTTATCCTGAATCCGGGGAAGATATGGATGCACTGATTAAGAATGCCGATATTGCCATGTACCGGGTAAAGAAAACCGGCAAGGATGGCTATCAGCTATTTAATAGTGAAATGCACAACGCCTCCACCGAGCGCCTGATGCTGGAACAGGATATGCGCCGGGCTATTGATGAAGACGAATTTGAAATCTGCTACCAGCCACAGGTAGATACTGCCACGCAAAAAATCTGCGGGGTTGAAGCGCTGATTCGCTGGAACCACCCCGATCTGGGCCGCTTATCACCGGTTGAGTTTATTCATGTGGCGGAAGATAGCCGCCTGATTGTAGAAATTGACAAGCATACCCTGCGCAAGGCCTGCCGTGAGGTCCGCCATTATCATCGCAATGGTATGCCGACCCTGCGACTGGCTGTGAATCTATCGCCCGTGATGATTGAAAAAGATACCTTTATTGATGATATCCTCACCACCCTGAAAGAAGAACAATACCCACCGGGATTATTAGAGCTGGAAATCACTGAAAACATTTTGATGAACGATCAAAAAGATGTGATTGAAAAATTATTGCGCCTGGCTAATGAAGGCATCAATCTGGCTATCGATGATTTTGGCACCGGCTACTCATCACTGAGCTATCTGCAAAATTTCCCGGTCAATACCCTGAAAATCGACCGCAGCTTTATCAGCGAAATCAAAAACTCCGATGACAATGCCTGTATCGTTAACGCCATTGTTTCAATGGCAAAGGGCTTAAAAATGTCGATTGTTGCAGAGGGGGTTGAGAACCATGAACAGTATAGCTATTTAAACTCTCTAGGCTGCGATGTGGTTCAAGGCTATTTATTTGGCCATGCCACCAGCCTTAATCAACTGGCACAGCAATTTAGTAGTGACTTAGCACTATTGCAAGACGCCTCAATCTCCTGATGATCAGGGAACCTAATCACCACTTATCCGTCTTAGTTTATTGATTTAGAACTATGCACAGGGAGAATTTTATGAACAGACGCCTATGCAGCACGATTGCATTCACCTTACTGTTTGGCTTGTCGGCCTGTACCCA
This sequence comes from Oceanicoccus sagamiensis, assembly GCF_002117105.1. Taxonomy (GTDB): domain Bacteria; phylum Pseudomonadota; class Gammaproteobacteria; order Pseudomonadales; family Dasaniaceae; genus Oceanicoccus; species Oceanicoccus sagamiensis. Next base: position 505,257 of record NZ_CP019343.1, read on the forward strand.
ATACCCCGCCGAGCGAGGCCCGGTTAATGAGCAGGGGCTTACCACCCTCACCCAATCCTCCTTTGACGAATTAGCCATACGTAGCAGCACCGACTTTAAGCAATACCGTAAACTAAAGATTGAGCCGCTAACGGTTAGCTATGATAAGACACGCCGCCATGATTCGCTTAACCGCAAAGCCGATGCCTTTGAATTTGATGAGCGCGAAATGGCGCTATTTAATGAGCAGTTCCGCAAAGCGTTTAGCGGCACATGGGGTGAACGCTATGGCTGGGAACTAACCGAAGAAACAGCTGCGGATGTTATTGTCATCAAGGCAAGCATCACAGACCTCTATCTATATGCCTCCATCAAGAACAACGAAATCCTGCCGACTAAAGCCGCCACCAATGAAAGTAGCCGGATGGTGATTAATCTCGATCTGGTCGATGGTCAAAGTGGAGAGTTATTACTGCAAAGCAGTGGCAAAAAAACCACTGGCTTTAGGGGGACAGGCGTTGGCTCTATGACCCGGACCAGTAGCGTCAGGTACTGGAGTGATGCCTTCCAGGCCTTTAGGCAGTGGGCTAACCTACTAGCTAATCAGGTCGGCGATATTCCTACTTCCTAGTTAGCGCTGACAGGCCATAGGCGATGGTTAGTGACTGGATAACCAGTCAAATATATCTTCGGGCTTATCTTTCTCTTCAATGTCGCGGCTGATGGCTAGCACATGCCCCGTTTGCGGCTCTGTGTTCTGAGTGGGGGTGGAGGGGCTAAACTCGATAGCGGGTAAATCGGGCTTTAATCCAGCGGATCTATGTAATGCGTTCATAGACAGTACCTACAGCGATAAAGGAAAGATTCTCAATCAAGTGGATAAACTATAGTGCCGGGCACTGAGACTGTAAGCCGTGGTAAATACCTATATAACAACAAAATCTTAGCCTCCCCCTTATACAGCCCTCTATATAACCGGAGCCTATAAAGAATAGATAGCGCAAGACTGCCATTTCTCTTCTAAAATAACCTTGTAAAATAAGACCTTAGCCAAAGCCAAAACGGCTTGGCGTAACCAGTCCCAACACCAGCCATACCCACGCTATATAAATAAAGGGCAACTATGAAAAAGCTGTTTTCTATCCCCGGTGTGACAGCCTACCTGATCGTTGTCTTTCTAAATGCCTTTGTTGACCTTGGCCATAAGATCACCATCCAGAACACCATTTTTAAAGTCTACGATGGCAATACCCAGATTATCTATGCCGCGATCATCAATAGTATGATCCTGCTGCCGTTTATTTTGCTATTTAGCCCCGCCGGTATTATCTCTGACCGCTATGCCAAAGAGGTTGTGATGCGCCTGTCTGCCTGGGCAGCGGTGGCCATTACACTGGGCATTACCTGCTGCTATTACATGGGTTGGTTCTGGCCCGCCTTTGGTCTAACGTTTTTACTGGCGATTCAGTCGGCCATTTATTCCCCGGCAAAATATGGCTATATCAAAACCCTATTCGGCAAACAGCATCTGGCCGAAGGCAATGGTCTGGTACAGGCGACTACCATCTTCGCCATGCTGTTTGGCACCTTTGTCTTTTCAGTGATTTTTGAATCCCTGTTCCCCAAGGGCAGTGATACAAATAGCGGTTTAATGGCCGTGGCGCCGATCGGATGGCTACTAGTGCTAAACAGCATTATTGAATTGATTATGGCTTACCGCTTGCCGCTGATAGACCGCAGCCACAGTGATAAGCGTTTAACGGCCAAAGCACTGCTCAATGCAAAATCCATGATCGATAATATTAAGCCTGTCACCCGCAATCGGGTTATCAGGCTATCGGTGATTGGTATAGCGATATTCTGGTCCGTGGGGCAAGTTATGTTGGCAGCCTTCTCGGCCTTTGCCAAAGAAACCCTGGCGATTGATAACACCATTATTATTCAGGGCATTATGGCGTTCTCAGGGCTTGGCATTGCCATTGGTTCAACCTTGGCGGGCAAGTGGTCCAAAGGGCATATAGAAACCGGACTGGTGCCTATTGGCGCAGCGGGGATTGGTCTTGGCCTGTTATTACTGCCGCAAATTAATTCAGCGGCGGGGCACTTTGCCAACTTCTTGTTTATCGGCATTATGGGGGGCTTATTTATTGTGCCACTCAATGCGCTGATCCAATTTACCGCCAAAGAAAATGAGTTAGGCACTGTGATTGCTGGCAATAACCTGATTCAAAATATCAGCATGCTGAGCTTTTTAATCATCACCGTGCTATTTGCCATTGCCGGTATAGACAGCAAAATACTACTGACCCTGATCGCTATTGTGGCGATGATTGGCGGCTTTTACACCATCTATCAACTACCGCAAAGTCTGGTGCGTTTTTTAATTGGTGGGATTATGAGCCGCCGCTATAAAATTGATGTACAGGGTGTGCGGAATATACCCTCACAGGGTGGCGTTTTATTATTGGGCAATCATATTAGCTGGATTGATTGGGCCATTATTCAAATTGCCAGCCCGCGCCCTATTCGCTTTGTGATGTTTAAAGATATTTATGAGCGCTGGTATCTCAAAGGGTTTTTCAAGTTGGGTGGGTGCATTCCCATTGACTCTACTGCCGGTAGTCACAGTTCATTAAAAACGGTTGCCTCACTATTAGATAACGGCGAAATCGTTTGTTTATTCCCCGAAGGCAGTATCAGTCGCACCGGGCATTTAGGCGAATTTCGCCGGGGCTATGAACTGGCCTGTAAAAGAGTCAGCCAGGATATTGTGATTATCCCGTTTTATTTACGGGGCTTATGGGGCAGCCAGTTTTCACACTCCTCAGAGAAATTAAAAACTATCCGCAGCAAAGGCCGCTTCCGTGAATTGATTGTTGCCTTTGGCAGCCCATTGCCCAAAGACACCGGTGTCGATATCTTAAAACGCCGTGTCTTTGATTTATCGATCGAAGCCTGGCAGCAACATGTTAATGACCTGCCCTCACTACCCCATGCCTGGATTGACACAGTAAAACGCGTGGGCAGTGAAATGGCCATTGCCGATACCTCGTCTGAGCCGCTATCGGCCACCCAGGCACTCTGTGCCAGTATTGCTTTTTCTAAACGGATTAAGACCCACAGCAGCAACACAACTATCGGCTTATTATTACCGACCAGCGCAGGCGGTATGATCGCCAATATGGCGGGGCTATTAGCGGGCAAAACCATCGTCAACCTTAACTACTCCGCCAGCGAAAGCACCTTGCAATCGGCGGTGCAACAGGCCGATATCAGTACTATTTTTACCTCTCGGTTATTTTTAGAAAAACTGGCTATGCGGGATATCCATTTTAAACAGCTACTGGAACATAACCAGGTGGTTTATCTGGAAGACCTGAAAAGTACGATGACCAAGTATGAGTTATTGCGGCTTTGGCTAACGGTTAAACTGTTGCCCGCCTCTGGCTTACGCTGGCTATACTCACGGCATATCAGTGCCGACCAAACCGCGGCGATATTATTTTCCAGCGGCAGCGAAGGTGCCCCCAAAGGGGTGATGTTAAGCCACCGCAATATTATGGCCAACTTAAAGCAGATATCGGATGTGCTAAATACCCAGGACAGTGATGTCGTGATGGCCTCCCTGCCCTTGTTCCATGCCTTTGGTTTAACCGTGACTCAGTTTATGCCACTGATCGAAGGCCTGCCTGTTGTCTGCCATGCCGACCCAACCGACGCCCCCAATATTGGTAAAGCGGTGGCCCATTATAAAGCCACCATTATTTGTGGCACCTCCACCTTTTTACGGCTCTATACCAAAAACCGCAAAGTGCATCCGCTGATGTTTGATAGCCTGCGTATTGTGGTGGCCGGTGCAGAAAAACTGAATGAGCAGGTCCGTGAAAGCTTCCAGCTTAAATTCAATAAAACTATTTACGAAGGCTACGGCGCTACCGAAACCACCCCCGTTGCCAGTGTGAATTTACCGGATGCACTGGATACCGATTATTGGGAAGTTCAAACCGGCGGTAAAATCGGCACGGTGGGTATGCCTCTGCCGGGCACCAGTTTTAAAATTATTGACCCCGATACCGAAGCAGAGTTAGACACCGGTGAAGAAGGGATGATTATTATTGGCGGCTCTCAAATTATGCAGGGGTATTTAAAACTACCCGAGAAAACCGATGATGTGATTCGTACGATTGATGGCCAGCGCTGGTATATTACCGGCGATAAAGGGCGTATTGATAAGGACGGCTTTTTAACCATAATTGATCGCTACTCTCGCTTTGCCAAAATTGCCGGCGAGATGGTGGGACTGGGCAATGTTGAACAAAACGTTAAACAGGCTTTAAAAACGATGGGGGAAACCCTAAAGGACGATGCCGAAGTACTGGCGGTCAATATCCCTGATGCCAATAAAGGCGAACGAATTGTGTTACTAACGACGGTAGAGATTGATAGCAGCACCCTGAAAAAGACGCTGCTGGATGCCCGCTGCAACGCACTGGCAATACCGGCCCAAATACTTCTGGTGGAAGACATACCCAAGCTGGGCTCTGGTAAAACCGATTTTAGTCAGGCGAAGATATTAGCGGCGCAATAGGCTAGTGACGCTGCTCATTATTACCGGTACCAAATTTTAAGGTGGTGACATTGAGCGGCTCCACCTCAGATGAATTTGGCATTTGCGGGTTTGCTTCAACACCGGCATTGCGCTGTGCACGCAACAGTAGCTCACGCTCGACCCGCAGCGGTAAAAAGATCAGCAGATCATAGACATTAACCAACAACGCACCGGCCTGTAATGACAATGAGGCCGCCAGACGTAATATCAAAGCGGCCATATGCGAAAGGATTTGCAGCCCACTCCCCACCACCGGGCGCAAAGTGTGCAACAGATACTCCATCGGCAACATCACCATAGATAACACCAACGGCATCACCAAACCAATCACCACTAATAAAATCTGGGAGACCCCGGTTAATTGAGTCGCGGTATTAACAATGGGGGCACCTAATAAGGCCATAATCTCAACGCTGATTAAAGCCAATAACAAACCAGCCCCGCTAAACATCATCAGCTGTCGGCCGCGACGGGTCATGGCTGACACCATCGGAAAGAGGTGAGTAATTCGTAAACTTTCAGAGATCAAGGTGGCCGCAACAATGGTAAAAGCAATATGCAAACCTGCTACCACCGCCGCCAATGACACACCATCCAACTGTCTGACGGGCAATAATTCTTGTAAGGGCTGGCTAATCAGCTGCCAGTTTATCCAGGCAGCACCAATACCGACGATGACAAAACATAAGGAGGAAACAAAACGCATTAACATGGAAGACATCACGCCCTGGCCAGAACCGGCCGTCAGCATTTCAAACTGCCCCATATGCTGGTCTACCTGACGTAAGCGATGACGCAACACATCGATATTGTTATCAATATTTTGCAGTAGCTTAGTGAGCTTACGCCACCGGGGCTGTAAACCGGACAAGACCTTATGGCGGGCCGAGACGGTCCAACGGTGCTCACGCAGGGCATCTCGCTGATGCTGCTTAACCGTTTTATGCATATCATCCAGTATTTTAGCCATCACCTCGGTATTGCGATCATCACCCTGTAAGTTGGCAATCGCCTCAACGGCCGTCACCCATTCAGGGGAGACTTCAGGCACATTGGCACTGGCGGCATAGTCTTCATCGATAGTCACTAACTGACGATTGATCTCAGCGGATAATTGTTGGTAGCTGGCTAAATCTCGCTCCACCAACTTTTCAATACGCATAAAGCGGCGCTCTAATTGCCGCTCCATCAACGACTCAGCCAAAGCCTTGGTCACTTCATGGTTGCGCAGGCGAATACGTTGAGCAGTGCGAAGGCAGGCACGGGACAGTAAGCGCAGCTGTGAATGGAGCAGACGGGCGACACGGGCTATCAGTGTGTGGGCGTGGGCGCGCACAAAATACATCAACAACAATGACAGCAGCAGAAATGCTATCAACGACAGTGTTGGGTAGTTAGACCACATCATTCTATTTTCCTTTCTTTACAAAGACTTAAGCCAATCAGGCAAGTCTTCCAGACTGTTTTTAGCAACAGGCTATATCACTTTAGAGAATCCAATAGGTGTTTGTATCACGGCCCGCCAGCGGCACCAATAGAGAAATCGGTCAAGATTCACATTTACTCAAAATACTAATATTTAATACTTATATTTCAACAACTTAAGCACTAATTCCATAATTCAAATGAAAAAGTTGTCATAAAACTTTAAAAAAGCAGCAAAAAACTGGAAATTGATCAAAATAACGTCTAAATAGAAGGTTAAGAATATAAACCGCGCTGGCTGCAGGGACAAACCCCCGGCTAGTGCGTATTAAATAACAAGAGCAAGCTGTAAAGGTTTAAGTGCCACCATGACTATTAATGCTGTAGATCTAACCGAACATGTCATCAAACCTACCCTTGATTATTTAGGTATGCACTCTCTGGCGGCCGAAAAATTATTACTGGGCACCGCCGCGCAAGAATCTGATTTCGACCCCTTCTATCAACACTGTGAAAGTCAGAGTCAGGGTATTGGGATTTACCAAATCACCTCGACGCAACATCGCACGGTATGGGATGAATATTTGGCTTTTCGACCAGACCTGGCCAGTAAAGTACGGGGCCTTGCCAGCCAGCACCAGTTTTTAAAAAACCCGGATCAAGAGCTAAAAACCAATTTGGCTTATAGCACGGCCATTGCCTGGATTATCTATTTACAGTCTGAGCACCAGCTACCTGCCGCTGATGATGTGGATGGACTTGGGCATTTTTGGGAGCAGAATTTTTGCCACCATAGCTCCTGCCATGCCCAGGATTTTTCCAGTTGGTTTAGTCGTCACGCTGTTGCATAACATCGTCTTGGCACAATCTTCTTTAAGGCAACCTTCTTTGCACAAGGCATTGAAGGATTTAAGCTCCCTGCAAAGCACCCTCTAAACTAATCCCTATATCGCGCATCTTGGCTAATTTATAGCGCAAGGTTCTCGGGCTAATACCTAATTTTTCCGCGGTATTTTTACGGGAGCCACCTTCGCTCTTTAAAGTATCGACAATGATTTCAAACTCACGGCGCTGTAGATCATCTTCCAATACCGTGTGATTGCCAGCTGTTTGGAGCGCTCCTACTGAGGGAGCAACGTCCAGATTTATCGGCTGGTTATTGAAGGGGTCCAGACGTAAATGAAAATCAGAAATTACCGTGCCCGGCTGCATAATCAATGCCCGCTGCACCACATTATCCAGTTCCCTCACATTGCCCGGCCAGTGATGGCTGCTTAAAGCCTGTACCGCAGTATGATCAAGATCAACCGGGGTACGACCCATTTTAGTGGTATGCATTTTTAATAATTTTTGCGCCAAAGGTTCAATATCCTGAGGTCGCTCCCGCAGAGGTAGCCACTGCAATGGGAAAACACTCAAGCGGTAATATAAATCTTCTCGGAACCGCCCGGCCTGAACCTCTTCCGACAATTGTCGATTGGTGGTGGCAATAATCCGCACATCCAGATCAATCGTTTTACGGCCGCCCAGACGCTCCACTTCACGCTCCTGAATCACCCGTAAAATTTTTGCCTGTAAACCAATATCCATTTCTGAAATTTCATCTAACAGTAAGGTACCGCCATTGGCCTGTTCAAATTTACCGGGCGCACTATTATAAGCACCGGTAAACGCCCCCTTCTCGTGGCCAAACAACATACCTTCCAGCATATTTTCCGGAATAGCCGCACAGTTAATGGCCACAAAAGGTTGCGCTGCCCGTTTGGATTGTTGATGAACATAGCGAGCCAGAACTTCTTTACCGCTACCGGATTCACCGCATATCAGTACAGTAGAATCGGTTTCTGCCACCCGTGTTGCCAACTGTAATAGTTGCAAGCTGGAGGGCTCTACAGCAACCGGTTGGTCGTCGGCATTAACACTGGCCACGCCCACATAGCGACTGACGGTCTCTACTAATAATTGTGGTTTAAAGGGCTTTACTAAATAATCGACAGCGCCATTGCGAATAGCCTCAACCGAGGCGCTGACACTCCCGTAGGCTGTGACTAATAACACCGGTAACTGTGGATAAAGACGACGAATTTCTTTTAATAAACCCAGGCCATCCATCGCCCCCATATTGATATCGGATACCACCATATCCAGCGCTTGCTCCGGAATAATCTCCAGGGCTTTTTCCGCACAATCGGCCTGTACTACTGAACAGCCAGCGATTTCCAGCGTATCCACCAAGGCTTCTCTTAAGTCACGATCATCTTCTACGACTAAGACAGTAGCATTTAACTTTATGGGGGCAGAGGTCATTGGGCAACTCCATCATGATTGGCATACTGATCCAGGATGACCGTTTTACTAACACCATCAAAAACAGGCAGCGTCAGCACCGCAGTGGTTCCACTGCCAGCTCTGGAAGACAGTTTAAAATCACCGTGGTGGGCCTGAGCAACAGCCTTAACCACAGTGAGACCTAAACCGGTGCCCTGTGATTTGGTGGTGAAGAATGGTTCCTGTAAATTTTTTAGCACGTCGGGCTCAATACCGGGGCCATTATCAGCAATCATAATTTGCAGATTTTCACCGTCCTGGGTGCTGACCTTAATGCTAATGTCCACGCCTTCGCCCACTGACTGAATCGCATTGTTAATTAAATTCATCAGTGCACCGACCATGCTATCGCGATTACATTGAATCATCGCATGGGTGCAATCGTTAGCAATGTTATAGCGGGAATGACTGCTCTCGATAGAGACCTCCATCGCCGCTTCCAACTGATGGATAAGTTCACCGACCGCTATGGTATCGGTGAGTTTTACATCGCCTTTTACAAAGATCAGCATATCTTTTACTTGCTGGTCCAAATGATTTAAACGGGAGAGAATTTTTTCTGAAAAGCGCTGGCTTTGCTGCTGGGTTAAATCGGAATCACAAAGATGGCCGGCATAGAGCATAGCAGCAGAAAGCGGGGTGCGAATTTGGTGAGCCAGTGATGACATCATCCGACCCATTTCCGAGAGACGGCGGTGACGATCAAGGCGACGTTGCAGTTCCCGGGTTTCGGTTAAATCGGTCAGTAAAATTAACTGGCCGGGCTCACCCTGCATAGAACGGGTGACCATGCTGATACGGCGGCCGTCTTTCAGTGAAATCTCATGACCATCATCCACCTGTGGAGCAAATGAGCGGCGAATAACATCGCGCCAAATTTCACCCAATAACGGCTCACCGAGAAAATCTTCAGCTGCGGGATTACACGAAGTGACGACCCCTTTGCTATCTAACACAACAACACCTGCGGGCAGTAAATGCAGCAGGCTTTCTAAGCGATTGCTAACCCGTTCTTTTTCTTTTAGCTCCTGCAAGCGCTGCTCGGCAACCTGATGCAGCTCCTGGTTAAGCGAACCTACTCGCTCTTCCATTTCCTGATAGGTTTCCGCTAACTGGGCAGACACATTGTTAAAGACTTCAAAGGCGGACATCAGCTCTTCGCGGCTGCGGATAGGCTGGACATTCTCACCTTCTACCGGCATAGCCATAGAGGCATCGGCAGCTAAGGACTGGCTACTTTCAACGGCAGGAGGTGCCATATACTGTTTCTCTCAGCAGAAATTTGACGATAATCGATCTTTTGAGAGTTATTGCAAACACCGTGCCGGTTTTAATTTTTCTTTATAAACAATATGTTAGCTAGTTATCGGCAGGGTGTTGTCAAGGAATTGGCAAGTGGGGGGGGGCTGGAGGGAGGGAGCGAGGGTTTGCCTTTCAGGGGACGCTACAAGTTCGTCCATGAAGGCTCGTGAAAAAGGTCCCTCTTTTTCACGCCCCTGAAAGACAAGCCCTCGCTCACTCCTTCAAGTTCACGCCATTATTTGAGTGTGTGAATATAAAGAATGCCAAAAGCCAAAAGGCTGGAAAGAAATTGTAAACGTGATGCCAGAGCTGAGCTGGGTTGGGGTATATGAGACCGTCGCTGGCAGGGATGCCAGCGAAGAGCCTTCAGGGACGAACTTGTAGCGTGTCGCATATACCCCAACCCAGCTCAGCTCGTTCCAGCACCACCTAGTCGCTCAAGCCTCTTCCAGAGATACGGTAGAGGCTTACTTACGCTGCAAATCGTATTTACGCATTTTTTCCACCAGCGTAGTACGACGGATTTTCAGTTTTTCTGCGGCCCGAGCTACCACACCAACACTGTCATCCAAGGCTTGCTGAATCAGGCTGCGCTCAAGGTTGGTCAGGTATTCTTTAAGGTCGATGCCATTGACCGGTAACAGCGCTGTGCTATCCATGGTGGCAACCGTCGGCATACCTTCTGAACGGGCTGACTCGGGAATAATCAGGTCTTCATCGGCCTCATCAACATGGCGGAATTTTTTCGGTAACTCCTGTACACCCACCACACCATAGGGGTGCAGAATCGCCATACGCTCGACCAGGTTAGCCAGCTCCCTGACATTGCCTGCCCACTCATGGCGGCACAGTGACATAATTGCCGCTGAGTTAAAGCGGATAGAACCGCGCTTTTCATTTTCCAGCCGGGTGACCAGCTCATTCAATAAAAGAGGAATATCTTCAACCCGGTCACGCAGTGGCGGCATTTCTATGGGGAAAACATTGAGCCGGTAATAAAGGTCTTCACGGAAACCGCCGTCACGAATCATTTCTTCAAGATTGCGGTGGGTCGCAGTGATAATCCGCACATCGGTTTGAATGGTTTTATTGCCACCAATCCGTTCAAAGCAGCGCTCTTGTAATACGCGCAGAATTTTTACCTGCATATCCAAGGGCATATCGCCGATTTCATCGAGAAATAAGGTACCGCCCTGAGCCATTTCAAAGCGCCCTGCTCTGGCTGTTACAGCACCGGTAAAAGCTCCCTTCTCATGGCCAAATAATTCGCTCTCCAGTAACTCACGGGGGATAGCACCACAGTTAACCGGGACAAAGGGCATATTGCGACGGTGGGAGTTGTAATGCAGTGTGCGGGCGACGACTTCCTTACCGGTACCGGACTCACCGGTAATCAGTACGGTGACATCTTTATCCGCCACCTGAGCCATCATCTCGCGGACTTTTTGAATCTCACGACTGGTGCCCACCAGGCTGCGAAATAGCTGTACATCACGCTGCTGCACCCGGCCGGCATTAATATCATATTGCTCTCTATACACCTGAGCCCGGTGCAGGGAGTCCATAAACTTATTGTAGCTGGGGGGAATTCCAGTTGAGCAATCGCCTTATGCTGCAAATCGATATCATCAACCTGCTCTAGCTGGTGCTCGCCAATCAGAATAATCGGGCAGGCGCGGTCCCATTGCTGGGTTTCTTCAAGCCTCTGCTCAAGGGAAAGACCGCCACATTCCCCAAATACCAGCGCCTTGATCTGGCGGGTATTTTCTTTAGCGTCGTCGCTCTGGCAAATATCCGTCCACTGCTGACAGGAAAAGGTCACCGGGTTCTCACCCAAAAAATCCAAAATTACCTGCGCATCATGGCGGCGCTGGTCATTATCGTCGATAACGATAATATTGTTGTCTTCCCACATAAATCCATAACCTTATTTCAGTGAAAGCTTTTATTAAAATTGTCAGCTTTTTGACTGGATAGCACTTTAGCACGTAATTGATGTTAATTGTGCCAATTATTTTGACAGGTCAAATTTATGGCACAGAAATCAAGGGGCAGCAAGGGGGACGGGGTATTTATTTGGCACTTTTCAGTGAGGTAACAGCACTTCGACTGCGCAACCATTCACTAATATCCTGAGCAGCCATTGGGCGGCAGTAATAATAACCCTGCACTTCATCGCAACGCAGTTGGCGAATCACATCTAATTCTGTTTCTGTCTCTACCCCTTCTGCCACCACATTAAAGTTCAGGCCATGGGAAAGGTTGGACACGGCGGAAACAATCGCCGCTTTTTCAGAGTCGATAGTAATATCCTGCACAAAGCAGCGGTCAATCTTGATGGTATCAATCGGGAAGCGGGTAATATAACTGAGTGACGAATAGCCTGTACCAAAATCATCCAGTGATACCGCAATCCCCTTAGACCGTAACTCTGACAAGGTATCGCCGGTACTGGGGTCAGACATTAATACCCCCTCTGTCATTTCCAGCTCAAGATTTTCTTCTTTTAAACCGGTACTGGCCAGAGCACTTTCGATAACCTCGATCAGGTTACCCTCTTTAAACTGCCTGGCGGAGACATTGACTGCCACCCTGACATTCACCAGGCCTTCATCCAGCCATTGCTTATTCTGCCGGCAAGCGGTTTCAATCACCCACTGGCCAATCTCAACAATTTGCCCGGTATCTTCAGCCACGGTAATAAATTGGTTAGGCGGCACCAGGCCTTTAACGGGGTGGACCCAACGGATTAAAGCTTCAAAACCTTTTACGGAGGCATCACGGGTAGAAATTTTAGGCTGGTAAAATAGCTGAAACTCGCCATTTTGCAGTGCTTTTCTTAAATCGCTTTGAATCGATAAATGAGTAGAAACCTTAGCGACCAGATCTCCTGAGTACGCACGGATTTCATTGCGCCCTTGCATTTTGGCTTCATGCAAAGCCAGGTCGGCTTTTTGCAATAGGCTTTCGGCAGTACTGCTGCCTGACTCTGAGTAAGCAATACCAATACTGGCGGTAACAAATAACTCCTGGCCACGGTAGAGGAAAGGTTGCTGGAAACTGGCCTTAACGCGCTCAGCAAAACGCTCAACTTCACCACTATTGCGATCTGCGCCGGTCATGGCAATGATGAAAGTATCAGCGGCCAGTCGCGACACCATATCCGTCGCAATATCATCCAGATTTGACTCAATCGACATGGACAGGCGCTCCAGATAAAGCCCCACATCCGCACAATTAACCAGCGTGTTGAGGCGCTCAGTCAGCTGCTGTAATACCGCATCACCGGCACTGTGCCCCATTGAGTTATTAACCCGGTTAAATAAATCCAAATCAATACCCAAAATAGCAACCGCACCGCCATTCAGGTGTGATCGCGGTATCGCCTGCTCTAAGAGGCTTTCTAATAAAGAGCGGTTGGGTAACCCGGTCAAACGATCGCAATAAGCCAAGCGCAGAATTTCCCGCTCGGACTCTTTCCGGTCGGTAACATCAATACTGATACCCAGAATATGGGTGCTACCGTCACCCTCATCCTGCATCACTGTCGTATGCACTTCCAGATAGCGCTCAGTACCATCATCAAACACAATGCGGTGCTCAACCCGCGCTTCCCGCAAATCACGGATCGACGCTATTAAGGAGTCTTGCAAATGCTGCCGGTCATCCGGGTGGCAGCGCTCCATCAGCACGGCGGTATCGGACTCTTCGTAGGCACCGTCCAGCCGGTAAAGACGGTGCATCTCTTCAGAAACCTGAAAACGGCCTTTTTCTACATGCAGCTCCCAATGACCCAGCTTGGCCACTTGCTGGGCACTGGCTAGTGACTGCTTACTCATGCGCAGCTGATCCATAATCAGGCGGGCACGCAGTAGATATTTGATGCGGTGAACTAATAAGGAGTGGTTGATCGGCTTGGTAAAGAAGTCGGTAGCCCCTACTTCATAAGCGCGATTAATCGAGCTCACATCATCCAGACCGGTCAACATAATAATGGGGATATAAACACCCTTGGGGTGGGCGCGCAGATGGCCACAGACATCAAAACCATCGATATCCGGTAGCAGGGCATCTAGCAGAATAATATCAGGCTGGTAATTCACCACGGTATCGAGCACTACTTCGCCGCAGTCGACCGCAATCACCTCAAAATTGGCGTTACGTAAAATCTTGCCGACTAACTGGCGCTCCACAGGGTTATCTTCGACCACCAGAACGATGGGCAAATCCGCTGAAGAGCCAATAGGATCGAGATTTTCTGTCAAACTGACGACCTCGCGAACACAGTAGCGCTATTTGTTTCGTGGTTTGTTATATGGATTTAAAGCTGTCTAAGCCCGATCAAAGGCTGCCCGATCAAAGATGGGGCTATACCCGGCGCTCTACTGCAAATCGCTTTATAGTTATAACGATAGCCGAGGGGCGCTTAGGATGCTAGCAAACTTTGACTCATTAAGTACAATTACTTACCAAATCAAGTGCTTCGGGCATTTTTGCCCAGTAATAAGCACCCGCCTAAAACAAAAAATGGCCGGTAAACCGGCCATTTAAAGCTGCTATCGGGATTGTGGCTCCGAGTATTAAGCCACTTCCTCGGCAATACCATCCCAACCCGACTTAATCGTACGCATCAAAGCCATCACTTCATCGACAATGTCTTCGCTGCTGCCAATATTCGCTTCAAGCAAACGGCGCTGCATATAGTCATATAAATCATCAAGGTTGTCGGCCATTTCACCGCCTACCTCTTTATTCAGACTATTGCGCAAACCGGCCACGATAGTAACAGCCTTACCAATGGCTTCGCCTTTTTCTGAGGCGGAATTACGCTGAATAGCACCTTTGGCCTCGGCCAGGCGCTGTAACATACCTTCCATTAGCATTTGGATTAAGCGATGTGGGGAAGCATCTTCAACACCTGAGCCGGTATTGACCTGCTGATACTGAGCTAAACCTTTATTTAACATGACAGATAATCCTGATTCGTTAATAACTGCGGTTTTAAATTCTGAAGTGAGATAACGCAGCTCTTATGTATGCGTTTACCTCTACTCCTATAGCTATCGGTCAACCATGCAATTCCTTTAGCCTAAATTCAAGCTTTTTTACACCCGCCACGGTCAGCAAGTGACTGATTCTGCTGTGCTTCTATATATAGAAAGCCTTACAACCTTTTCCTCAGAATATACCCTCTTCGATAACTACAAGTTCTATATAAAAAAGCTAAAGATAACTAAAAGTGCGCCGATAGAGTCACTGAAGACAATAAATTGGTGTGATTTCCACACTATAACCAACGCTCCCACAGGCCTGAGCCTTCCAAGGAGCCAAGGAGAACTAGCAATGCCACAGGTAATTAATACGAATGTTGCGTCCTTGAACGCTCAGCGTAACCTGGATAAGTCGCAAGGGGCCCTACAAACCTCGCTACAGCGCCTATCTTCAGGTCTACGTATCAACTCTGCGAAGGACGATGCTGCGGGTCTAGCGATCGTCGATCGATTCACTTCACAGATTCGAGGCCTTAACCAGGCGGCTCGTAACGCATCTGACGGTATCTCTATATCGCAGGTTGCTGAAGGCGCGATGGCTGAGAGCACGAACATCCTACAGCGTATGCGGGAACTGGCTATCCAGTCTGCAAACGGCTCTAACTCTGCCGATGACCGCGCTAACTTGAACAAAGAGGTTGTTCAGCTGCAGGAAGAGCTAACACGTATTGCGGACACTACACGATTTGGTACTCAGAAGTTACTTGACGGCTCTTTTGGTTCTCAAAGCTTCCAGGTGGGTGCAAACGCCAACGAAACAATCGATGTTGATTTGACTCAAAGTTTTGCAGCTGCAGCTCTGGGTACAGAAACAACTACCGGTAGCGCTGCCTACACGGTTAGTGCTTCAACTATTGCTGCGACAGGTATTGGCGGTGTAAGCACTGCAGGTATCACTGGTGCTGGCAGCGTAACTTTCAGCGATGGCACTAACTCAGCTGCCGTTACTCTAAGCGCCGGTTACTCAGCTAAAACATTGGCTGCAGACTTAAACACTGCTTATAACACTGCAACTGCCCAGACTCTTGGCGCAGCAGCGGGTACAGCTTCACTAACTGTTGCTATCGCAACTGCTGCTGCGGCCTTCACCGCCGGCCAGACCATTGACGTTGTAGTGGGTACTACCACTACTTCCGTAACATTAGGTTCTGCTGACCAAGGTATTACAGCATTGACTACTGCAGTTTCTGCTGCATTAGCCGGTAATGCCCAGGTAACAGCTCAAGGTATTGTTATCACATCTGATGGCAATGGTTTCACCTTAACTGATGCTGACGGCGACAATATCAACGTTACTGTTATCACCAGCGCAGGTAACGGCCTTGATGTGACTGTAAACGGTCAGACCACTTCTGCTGCTGCTTCTCTAGGCGGTATTGCGGTAGGTAGCGTAACGGTTGCAAGTGCAGCAGTTACAGCAACTAACGTTGCTTCTACTTTCGCTCCAACAGCAACAGGTACCGGCTTGCTTTCAGCCGATATCACTATTGGTGCAGCCACCTTCACTACTGTTGGTGTAGGTATTGCCGCTGGTGACAGTATCGCTGATGTTGATATCTCGACAGTAACCGGCGCACAGAGTGCTATCTCGGTAACTGACTCGGCGATCTCAACGATCGATAACGCCCGAGCCGATTTAGGTGCGATTCAAAACCGTCTTGAATCAACTATCTCTAACCTGACAAGTATCTCTGAGAACGTATCCGCTGCGCGGTCACGGGTTCAAGATGCTGACTTTGCTGCGGAAACAGCAAGCTTGACGAGAAACCAGATCCTCCAGCAGGCAGGTATTTCGGTATTATCACAGGCTAACTCGCTTCCACAGCAGGTTCTGTCTCTGCTACAGTAAGACTAGGAACTGGTATAACGGCCCCTTAAAGTCAGCTTTAAGGGGTTTGATACCAAACTTTGTGAAGGTGAATAACCATGCTTAACGACATTGTTAACAGTGGTCTTCAGCCAGCGGTAAAAGCTCGGGAGGCTAGCGCTACGCCAGCCAAAACTGAGCAAGCCGAAGCGGCACAACCTGAACAAGAGGCTGTAGCACCTGAGCCGCAAGAGCTCCAATCAGCCGTCAGCAAACTGAATGACTATGTTCAAAATGTACAACGAACCCTGTCATTTAGTGTTGAGGAAGATACGGGAACAACTGTAGTTCAAGTCTACGACTCTGAGACGGAAGAGTTGATTCGACAAATACCGGCGGAGGAGACCATTAAATTGGCAGCCTCAATAGAGGAACAAACCGCCAGCCTGTTCTTAAAAGAACAAGCTTAAGTAGTACTGAAAGGGGAGGCTTAGCCTCCCCTTTTTCCTTTTAAAGGTAGTCTGTATTGCCCTTAAAAGCCCAAAGAGGTACCCCACCATGGCACGATATATGCTCCCATTCCCTTTATTTAGTAATACTGTCAAACTCATGACTTCGCTGCACTTAAGCAGTAGCATGGGCTCTACAGCTAAAATGGGTAATTAATCATGGCCTCTATTACTTCAGTGGGTGTCGGTTCAGGCTTAGACCTGGAAACTCTGATCGAGAATATTCTCGAGGCGGAAAAGACACCAACGGAAACCCGGTTAAACCTTCAGGAGACTGAAACACAGGCTACAATTACTGCTTTTGGCAGTATTAAAAGCACTCTATCCAGTTTTCAGGACTCTCTAGCCAACCTGAAAGACAGTAATTTCTTCTCCAGCCGACAAGCAACTTCCGGGAATAGTGAATCATTTACTGCCACATCCGAGTCGACCGCAGAGATCGGCAACTATGAAGTCGCCGTACTGGCACTTGCTGAAGCCAGTAAAGTAGCGACTAATGGCAGCTTTGCTGACCCTGATGCCACCGTAGGTGAAGGCACCTTAACCCTTGGCTTTGTCGACGGCGATAACTTCGATATCAGTGTTGCCGCCACTGACAGCCTGACCACCATACGCGATGCGATTAATAATGCCGAAGACAACACCGGTATTACCGCCAGCCTCCTTACTGTCGATGCCGGTATGGGAGATGGCTCCACCATTACCGAGCTAGTACTGACCTCCAATAACACCGGTGAAGCAAACCAAATCACCATTAGCGTTGACGATAGCGGCGATGGTGATGACACTGACGGCAGCGGCCTGTCACAATTCTACTTTGATGGTTCCGACCCCGACAATGTCGCCAACCAACTGGTCAATAAAGCAAGCGCTCAAGACGCCAGTATTACCGTAGATGGCTTTACCGCCTTTAGCGCTAGCAATACCTTCGACAGTGTTATTGACGGGGTATCTATTACTGCTGTCACTGCTGATGAGAACCCGGGCGACCCAACGACCGCCGCACTGAATGTAGCCATTGATACTACCGGCGTGCAAAATGAAATCACCACCTTTGCCGCTACTTACAATGAGCTTATTATCGTGATGAATCAACTGACCGATTACAATGCAGAGACTGAAACACGAGGCATACTTAACTCAGACTCAAGCGCACGTATTATTGAAGAACAGATTCGTCGCATTATGACAGACACTGTGGATGGCGCGCCCTCAGACTTTAACAACCTTTCTTACCTGGGCTTTTCCACTAACCAGAATGGTACCCTTAATCTAAAAACGGATAGTTCCTTAAGCTATGAGTCGAATCTGGCCGATGCTGTATCTTCAAATTTTGATGATTTAGCCAGTATCTTTACTGGAGACGATGGCGTTGCCACAAGACTGGATGACCTACTGGACTCCTTCCTGCAATCGGGCGGCACCATAGATACCAAAGAAAGCATCCTTCAGGAAGA
The DNA here is from genome assembly GCF_002117105.1 of Oceanicoccus sagamiensis. Taxonomy (GTDB): domain Bacteria; phylum Pseudomonadota; class Gammaproteobacteria; order Pseudomonadales; family Dasaniaceae; genus Oceanicoccus; species Oceanicoccus sagamiensis. The sequence continues at coordinate 523,724 of NZ_CP019343.1, forward strand.
ACTGAATGTTATTGAAGAAGAGCGCTTTGACCTTGGCTTTCGTTTGGAAAAAATTGAAGACCGCTACCGGGCACAGTTTGCTGCACTGGATATTTTAGTGGCACAGCTTAATCAAACCGGTAATTTTCTGAGTGAGCAATTAGCCGCTACTGCCAATATCATCAGTGGCAATAAGGATTAACAGACGTTGAAAACGAACCCTAACTCAGACACCATAGAAACCAGCTGGGCTGAGATCATCAGCATTACCCAAAGCATCGAGAACAGTGCCGCCAAGGAAGCCTGGGAAGATATTTCATCCCTTGCCGTCAACCGGCATAAGAAAATTACCGGCCACTTTGCCCAATTCCCCGTAGGGCCAGACACAGCCTACTTTTATGCTGAACATCTCAATAATTTTATTGCACAAGAACAGGTGCTATCTGATTTGGTTAAAGCAGCAAGAAAAGAAGCGCTTAAGCAAGGGATGACCATCAATAACCGCAAGAAGGTTAATTCAGCCTACCTGAAATAGTTAAGGCTAATAAACCCCTAACAGGTCGTAGTTTTTCTCAGCGTACTCAACCATCATTATCCGCTTTTCTTCACTCAGCCCAAGCTCACCATTAAGAGCATCGGTTAGAAGCTGTTTAAAACGGTTTTCAAAATCAGTGTCGCTCCATTTAAGGTAACCGTCTTCTTCCAGTAACTGATAAACGCCCTGTACTTTTGGCGTATTACTCGGGAAGGTAATACAGGGGACTCCCAAGGCAAGCCCCGCAATAGAATAGTGAAAACGCCCGGAAATTAAGACTGCCGCACTGGCAATCACTCGACACCAGTGCTCAAAACTACCTGCTGTTACCAATTTAATATCCAGCCCTGCTTTTTGGAATTGCTCACAAATAACAGCATCTTCCTGAGCCAGGTGAGCCTTACCACCTAGTACAAATTCAAAGGAGTAATCTTTTTTATAAGCCGATAACTGCTCTACCAGTGTTTTAATCACCGCCTCAGGGTAATGGATACCACCACACAGCAGAATTTTCTGTTGATCCAATACCTCATTTCTTATACCAAGCAAATCATATCGACCAATATACAATGGCAATGAATCAAACCCTTGGCGAAATCGAATGCCGGCAGAAGAATAAAATTCAGCAGACAAAGGCTCACGGATAACCACATCATCTAAAGCCGACAGAGCTAATTTATAAATACCATCAAAATCACCACGCTCGGTGCCGCCATTTGGGAATACAGAGTGATTAATTAATAACACCCTTTTTTTCATAAACTGCTTGGATAAATAAATTAAATACAGCAGGGTCATAGAACCTTTTGATAAGCGATGCAGGGTACCCTCGCCATTAACCACTACCAGATCGGTTTCATCAATAGCCGTGGCTATGGCAGCATTCTCTTTGAGAAACTCATTAGCAAATTGGGCACTGGTAAACTTTTCTCCGTTATCAGGAAAAACCGTTAAGCTATGTGTTGCCCTAACGCTAATAAAATTAACCAGATAGCCGGCCTCCACCAAACGATGATACATTTCATTAGAGGTACCGTAGCAACCATAATGATAGGTATTGCCGGTAAAATTAAGAATCAAAGCTGTTTTCATGAGGTTATTCCGTTACAAAGTGTTCCAGGTCAGTGCCGACATCAGCCACAACATCATCCCAGCGATCAATTTCTTTTTGTCGATACAGCACCATAGATTTATACCAATAGCTTTTCTTCTCATCAGTAAACCAGCGCCACTCAGCGGCCACTGGAATAAGGTTCCACACTGGCAAACCAATGGCGCCAGCAAAATGCGCATTGGTATTATCCGCAGTAATATATAAATCCAGAGCAGACATATAGGCCAATACGGTATTGATATCAATGCGTAAATTAATGTCCGGGGTATAAACGCCCCGCTCCGCTAATTGGGCCTTCTCTTCATCAGTGGCATCATACTGAAAATTAATAAATTGAAAGCCTTGCTTTTCAAACAAGGGCGACAGCAGTTCTATATCGATTCTTCTGGCATGATTGCGGGTAGCAGCAATACCCCCACGCCAACCAAATCCAACCAGAGTCTTACCGGGGAAAAGTTGCTGAAGCTCTGTTCGAAACTGCTCACCCATAGCTTGATCAGTTTTTAAATAGGCTTCGCCCTGCTTAAAGTCATCAAAGGAGTGAATAAAGAATGCTGGCAGTGTCCCCATGGGTGTATGGTAATGATAAAGCGCATCACTAGCCGTCATTTCTTTGATACCTTCGCGATCAAAGGCGAAAAAGTCTTCAATATCAAAACTGTCCATAAAGACTTTGCGCAAGCGGCGCTCCGCCATAATGGTGACACGGACACCGCTATCTATAAGTCGTCCGATAAGACTACAGTACATAACCTGGTCACCCAGGCCCTGGTCAACCCAGACAAAAAGATGCTTGCCTTTAATATCTTCGTTATACCATCGCGGCATCGGCAGATTAAAGTTGGCAATATTTTTCATCGACTCATGAAAACGCCACTCATGGTGCTGCCAGCCTTCATCAAACAGCCCCAGCTTGAGCATAATATGGGCTAAATTAATATGCGCACCCAAGTGATCAGGGTTGGCATTGATCACCTTTGCCAAATATTCAACACATTCAGCATCGTTCTCAATCGCCATATAGGTCAGGCCTAACTGAAAGTTCGCTGTAATATTATCAGGCTGTAATTGCAAAGCCATCAAGCCTGCACCAACGGCATCATGGTAGCGATTGGTTTTAAAATACGCCTCATTCAAACCTAACAGGGCGTTAAAATGATAGATGGATTGAGGGTCAGCCAGGATGGCCTCATAAAGTGGCATAGAGTGTTCAAATCGATCCATTCGATTGGAAATCGCGGCCTCGGCAAGCGTTAGGTGCTGATTATCAGGTAGATAACTTTTGGCAATATTCAACAACTCAAGGGCTTTGTGGTGAGTATCGGAAAGAGGCTCTTTATCTAGCCATAGCGTTAACTGCAGGCATAGCTCAGGCTTTTCCTGAGTGGCTTTTTCAAAATTATATTTTGCCACATCCCAGAGCTTGGCATTTATACAGTACAGGGCTATATCAAGATACACCTCTGGCATCTGTGGGCGCTTATGAATTTTAGCAATAATTTTTTTAGCTTCGTTCACATCCCCATCTTTCAGGGTTTGTTCGAGTTTGCTTAATAATTTTTTTATCATATATGCTATATAGCTTCAGTAGACAGTCGCCAAAAATCAACGCAAAAAGTTAAACAAAGACAAATTACTGATCTTGGCAAAACTCTGCTGTGCAGCTTCCAGAGTAAATGTTTCCAGGCTCAAGCGGCTCAATGCTTCAGCATAATCTAGATCACGCAGTTCTGAAAGCACTTCTTGATTGACGATTTGTACCCCCTCATGCAACGAGCGAACACTATCAAGGGTATTTTGACGTGCGCCTATCTGCGCCTTGATCTTCGACATATTCGCTTCAGCGGCATTAAGATTATCGAGGGTATCGGCCAATAGATCGTCCAGAATCAGCTCATCGGCCTCTGAGTCCGTCAGGTTTTTCAGCCCTTCAGATAGCTGGGCAACGGTGGTTAACAGGCCTTGCTTTTCAGAGGAGTTGACATAGAAGTGGTCGCTGTCAGCAGGGGTTCCCGTTAAGGTGATAGACCACCCCAGATTAGTGATATCAGGGCTGGCGGGTGTCAGGTCGATAGCATTGGCATCAATCGTTATTGGGCTACCGGTATCGGGGATAACCGCCGCATTTAAAGGGGTATCCAGGGTACCGTTATCCAGTAAGTCCGTTCGGTTATAAATATTATAGCCATCCGCAGGGAAGCCACCGGCGATGGTTTCATAGCGCACAATATAATCATCCGGATAGGCGTTGCGCTCATAATTATTTAGGCCATCAGCTGCATCAATGGTTTTATCAATAGCGCTATTAGTGATCACAGCTGTACCGGCATTACTGCCCTCTGCAGAGACATCAATCAGTTTGTTAGCCGAGGCAATATCCATAAAAATGGCTTTGCCACTATCACTGATAGCTATTTGGGTAGAGCTGGCGATTTGCACTAAACGCTGACCGTCATCGCCATTATAAATAAACTCACCGGCCTGGGTTTTTTCAAAGGGCTGTACCGCACCCTGATAGCCTGCAAAAATATACTCACCATTGACATCGCGGGTATTGGCAAGGTCGAACAATTCATCCAGGCGAGTATCTAATTCAGCAGCAAGGCCTTGACGATCACTCTGGGTCAGTGCCAGGCCACCTGCCTGTACCGTTAATTCGCGAACACGAAATAATAACGAGGATACTTGCTGAATTTGGTTTTCCGCTAAATTAAGTCTGTTCTCAACTGAATTTGCATTATCAATATATTGACCAACCTGAGACAGTTCCTGATTAACCTGAATAATACGAGCAGACGCCACCGGGTCATCCGCAGGGCTAACGATCCGTCGCCCTGAAGAAACCTGCTGCTGGGTTTGATAAGTCTGCTGCTGGACACGTAAAATGCCCTGCACACTCTCATTAAAGCCTTGTAAAAACGAAAAACGAATCGCCATCGTTAATGCCTTTTCTATTAATTAACGCAAGATACCTAACAAGGTATCGAAAATTTGCCGGGCGATAGTAATAATCTGCGCCGACGCATTATAAGACTGCTCAAACTTGATCAGGTTGGCGGCCTCTTCATCGAGATTCACCCCCGACATGGAATCCCGATTAGCCTGAGATTGAAATAACAGGGACTGTGCAGCATCGCGGCTGATCTGCGACTGTGCTGTTTTGGTCCCTATTTCCTCAATCAGGCTGCCGTAGGCATTTTCAAAGTTAGTAGAACCACCATCGAGAATATCATTAGTTCTGACCTGACCTAAGGCCACCGCATTGCGGTTATCTGAAGAGCCGTTAGCATTAAAGTCAAAGGTAAACTCATCGCCATCATCCGGAAAACCACTTATCTCCGCCTGGAAGCCAATATAGTTGGCATCGCCAGGGTTATTGGAAAAAAGGTCATTGGCCTGCCCGGGTACAATCGTGTCAGAAAATAATAACTCCGGCGCAGTCGCATCTGAATTGGCATAGACGGTGTAATCGGTTGCCGAGGTAAAGACCACCAACACTTCACCGGACAATACACCCGGCGATGAATACACCGGGTTTGCCAGTGGCAACGCGGCAGGTGCTGCAAAGTTAAAAGCCGTATCATCAACCAAATCCAGCACCGTGCCTGAACTGATGACACCCTGCCCGGTATTACCACTTTTTGCATCGGTAACAATGGGCACGCCGTAGGCCAGTTCCTGCACACGAGAAATTTCCACGGCCATATCGCTGCCGCCACTGCGGGTCGGGCGAATATAAAGGCGGTCACCAAGCTCTAAACTAGACGGCGTAGCGGCATCAATATCAATGTCAAAACCATCGCCAAAATTGATAGTTTCTGCACCGCCATTACCACTGGCACTGTAAACCTCAACGCCGTCACTACTGCGGATCACCTGATAATCAGGGTCGGCATCGCCATCAAGGTCAGTCACCACTAAAATATAGTCACTGGTGGTCAGCTGACTGATATCGGTAATATTGACCGCCATCACCTGATTCTCAGGATCAGAGTTGGCGGAATCCACAATAACCCGTTGGCCGGGAATATCGCCATCATTGATATCCCTGAAAATACCTCCCCCCAGATTGCCATCGAGGTCGACGCCCAGCGAATTTTGCTGGTTTAAGGCATCCGCCAAACCAATGGCCAAACGCCCCAGAGAATTAATGACTTCAACCACAATCTCATCACGAAATTCTAATAAACCACCCAGCTTGCCGCCCGAGACAAATTCCGTAATCTCTTGCTCTACACCATTCTGGTCAATAAACGAGACCTCAACATTGCCACTTTCTTTTCTACTAATGGTAGTGCCGAGCTGTGACGCATCACCGCCAACGACCAGAGGCAAACCATTACCGATAAAAACACTGAGGGAGTTATCGTTATCCACTGTAGTCACCGAAACCAATTCCGATAACTGCCGCAGTAACTCATCCCGTTGATCTAATAGTTGGTTGGGTTCTGCCCCGCCAGCACGGCCAATTTCTTCCTGAATAGAGGTATTGAGTGCTGCAATACCCGAAGCCAGTGTCGATACCTGAGTGGTCAGTGAAGTCACTTGATCGTTTACCGAATCGGATTGTTGTAGCACCCGAGAGCTCAAAGTATTAATACGCTGGGCAAGACCTTCGGCCTCACTAATCACAACCTGCCGGGCAGGTTCTGAGGTAGGGTCCTGAGCGCTGGCCTCAATCGCCGCAAAAAAGTTTCCAATAGCTGGACCCAACCCACTAAAGTCATCCGCCAGCAAGGTATCCAGTTGGTCTATATTGGTGGTAAAAATATTCAGATTATTAAAGCTGGCGGTATCCAGTTGAATTTGGTTTATCAAAAACTGGTCAACCACACGACCAATATCGTTAACAATCGCGCCAGCACCGATAAAACCACTGCCCTGTAATTGCTCAGGCAAGGTGGCCACTTCCACTCGCTGGCGGCTATAACTGGGTTGATCTGCGTTAGCAATATTATTACCCGTCACCTGCAATGAGGTTTGGCTAATATTCAGGCCGCTAACACCTATACCTAATAATGACATAATGCTTTACCTTAATGACTAGCCATGGCTATGGGTTGGCTAGTAACTGCATGCTGAACAGCGTTTTTCATTTCTGGGCTATTGAGAATACGAATAATTTTTTCACTGTACTGTGGATCGGTGGCATAGCCGGCCTCTTCCAACGCGCGAATATACGATTCAGAATCATTCGCCTGACGCGCTTTTTCATAACGGGGGCTATTGCTAATAAACTCTACATAGTCATCAAAGCTTTGCTTCGGCGACTCATAGGATCTAAAAGCTGCATATTCTTTGGTCGGTATACCCTGTCGAACTTCCAGCGTTTGCACCGTCACGCTATCGCCCTGCCAGCGTTTGTCCGCTTTAATATTGAATAAATTAAAACTGCTCTTCTCACCAATGCTGGTGATTTTTTTGCCCCAACCGGTTTCAAGGCCCGCTTGTGCAATTAACGCTTCGGGCGCAATACCTAATTTTTCTGCCGCCTGTTTTGCCATGCCATAAACCTGGCTAATAAAGGATTCTCTACTGCCATCAAATTCCATCGCAACGGGCTTGGCCGCTAATTGCTCATTGGTATCACTGGCCGCCGCTTTAGCTGACTCAAGGCCGGGAATAAAGCCACTGTAATTATTACGTTTATTTAAATATTCTTGCAGGCTACCAGCGGCAATAGCTTTTTCTTCACTGCCAAAACGTTGATTCAACTGACGGACCATGACTTCGGCAATGCCCATACCCCTACCCTGTGACAGCGATAAGGCGATCTGGTCATCAAACATATCCTGATACATATCGCCTTCTTTACTGCTCAGAAAGTTACCTTCAGCAAATACACTATTGGCAGAACGCATGCTCTTCATCATCATGCGCACCATCATGGATTCAAATTGCTCGGCAATTTTTCCCAGAGCCTGACCCTTGTCTGTTTTACCCAACTGGGTAATCGAGTTCAGGTTGGCCAGATCTGTGTATGAATCGGCGCCGACATTGGCATTGCTGGTATTGATCACGGTAGCTATCCCTTAAATCACGATCAGGTCGGCTTGTAAGGCGCCGGCTTGTTTTAAGGCTTCCAGAATCGCCATTAAATCGCCTGGCGCTGCGCCCACTTCATTAACAGCTCTAACCAATTCGTTAAGTGTGGTAGTGGCTTCAAAGGCAAACATACGGTTGGCTTCTTGCGACACACTAACATCGGTCTGTGGCACCACCACGGTCCTGCCTCCCGCCAAAGCATTAGGTTGGCTAACCTGTGCGGTACTGGTAATGGTGACTGTTAGGCTGCCGTGGGTAACTGCTCCGGCGCGTACCCGAACATGTTCGCCGACTACAATGGTGCCGGTGCGGGAATTTATAATGACTCTGGCAGGCGCTTTGCCGGGGTCGACCTCCACGTTTTCTAACAACGACATAAACGAAACTCGTTGATTAGGGTCTCTTGGTGCTGTTACATGAATAGAGGCTGCATCTGCTGCGCGCGCCACATCAGGGCCTAGCAATTCATTAATGCTTTCAGCGACTCGACGAGCGGTGGTGAAATCAGCTCGGTTTAAGTTAAAGGTTAGATGGGTACCGGTTGAAAAACTGTTAGCAATCATACGCTCAACAATAGCGCCATTCGGGATACGACCGGCACTGGGGATATTAACGGTAACACTGGAGCCATCAGCCCCTTCAGCACCAAAACCGCCAACCACTAATTCACCCTGGGCAATCGCATAAACCTGACCATCGGCGCCTTTCAGCGGCGACATCAATAAGCTGCCGCCGCGCAAACTTTTTGAGTTACCAATGGATGAGACCTGAACATCAATATTCTGACCGGGCTTGGCAAAGGGCGGCAAGGTGGCATGCACGGTAACTGCCGCGACATTTTTCAGTTGGAATGATTCACCTTCCGGGATCTGGATGCCCAACTGTTGCAACATAGAACGGAAGGATTGGGAGGTAAAGGGTGTCTGTGTCGTTTGATCACCGGTACCGTCCAAACCCACTACCAGCCCATAACCAATCAAGGGGTTATCACGCACACCGGCAATATCGGCAATATCTTTAAGCCGCTCCGCATGGACCGACAAGGTTGTGGTCGATAACAGCATCAGGGCTATTAGGCACTTTGCCAGAACGCTTTTATGATTACGTAAATTAGATAACATCATTGCTACACCTAGAATATTTTAAAACGGCCAGTATTCGCTGTTAAAGAAACGTGAACCCCAACCCTGCTTATTCGCATCGGCCAGGTCGCCAGTACCGCTATAGGTAATTCTTGCATCCGCCAAACGGGTTGATAGAATGGTATTGTCCGGCTGTACATCTTCCTGCCGAATTAAACCGCGGATGCGAATAAATTCTTCGCCGCGATTAAACGTCATCCATTTTTCGCCGCGCACCACCATTAAACCGTTAGGAAGAATTTCAGAAACCGTCACTGCGATGCTACCGCTTAAACTATTGCTTTGATCGCTGGAGGCTTCTCCGGTTAGCTCGCGGTTCTGGCTGACTTCAGTTTGTAAGTTGTAGTCACCTAAACTGGGCGGAACACCCAAGATATTGCCGGCTTCAAACGAGATATCGTTCTCTTTGGTAATCTCGGTATCAGCACTTTTACTCGACTGGGTTCGCTCACTCAGGATTACGGAAATAATATCCCCTACCCGTGTGGCGCGGCGGTCTTCAAATAAAGCCACAGAGAAATTAGGGCGGTAAATACCACCGCGATTAGGCTGTGGTATTTCGGTAGACGCAGGGATAACTGGCGCATAAGCCGGATCATCGGGCAACGGCTCCGGACCAATAGTGCAGGCTCCCAGCATCGCTGTGACCATGACTAAAAGACTGTGTCGAATAAACATATTCATGACTAAATACCTAAACCTATAGATTCTGCGAGATGTATTGCAGCATCTGGTCTGCTGTTGAAATCACTTTGGAATTCATTTCGTAGGTGCGCTGGGTGGTAATCATACTCACCAGCTCTTCAACCACATCGACATTGGAGTTTTCTAATGAACCCTGCTCAATACTCCCTAAACCCTGATTACCGGGAGTACCGGTAGAAGGCGAACCACTGGCCGCTGTTTCGGTATACATATTGGAACCGATAGCTTGTAAACCCGTGGGGTTAACAAAGTTGGTTATGGTTAAGGTGCCTAAATTTTGCGCGGCGGGCTGACCTGCAATCGTGGCTTCCACAATACCGTCGGAGCTGATTGAAATAGTTTGCGCATCCTCTGGTACCGTAATGCTGGGCTGCAACTCCAAACCACGGGCTGTTACGATCGCACCATCGGCATTAATCTGGAATTGGCCATTACGGGTATAGGCCGCACTGCCATCTGGTAAAAGTATTTCGAAAAAGCCTCGACCAACAATCGCCATATCCAAAGGCTTATCGGTAATTTGCATACTGCCCGGAGAAAATTCTTTCTGGGTACCAATCACTCGTACACCGGTTCCGACCTGCAAACCCGAGGGTAGCTGAGTATTTTGCGAAGACTGTGCACCTGGCTGGCGGCGGATTTGATACAGCAAATCTTCAAACACCACATCGTCGCGTTTAAAACCTACGGTGGCAGCATTGGCCAGGTTATTGGATATGGTGGCCAGGCGAGTATCTTGTGCACTTAAGCCGGTTTTACTAATCCATAATGACTGATTCATAACTAACCTCTTTTAAACCTTTTCTATTCTACGATTGCTGAGTATGTGGCTTACTGCGCGCGTAAGACTTGCGCTACAGCACTGGAATTCTCTTCGATCATTTTCATCATTTTGACATTGACCTCGAACTGCCTGGCCAAAGCCATAATGCTGGTTAATTCATCCACGGCATTGACGTTACTGGTTTCTACAAAACCGGACTGCAAACGAATGCTCGCGTCTGGCACCTGCTCCTGGCCATCACGGCGACGAATCAAACCATCTTTGCCTTTAACCAGTTCAGCCTCATCGGGCTTAACCAGCTTAATGCGGTCAACGGTCGCTAACACATCCGCGGGCTGACCGGCGGGCTGAATGGTGATCGTGCCATCAGCACCCAGGGTGACTTTGTCAGCGGGGGGTAAAGCAATAGGACCACCATTGCCCATAACAGGTAGGTTATTGGCTGTTAATAGCTGCCCGTTGGGGTCAAGCTTTAATGAGCCGGCACGAGTAAACGCTTCGGTACCATCTGGTGCCTGAATTGAAATCCAGCCATCACCTTCCACCGCCATATCCAAATCCCGACCCGTCTCATTTAATGAGCCACGCTGGAAATCGGTACCGGGGTTTTCTGAACGGGAATAGGCACGCGTACTAAGCCCCTCACCGTAATACACACCCAGTGACCGGGCCTGAGCAAAATCTGCCTGAAAGCCATTGGTATTGGCATTGGCCAGGTTATTCGCATGTATTGCCTGAGCGGCCATAATATTCTGGCCGCTAGCCATGGCGATATATACTGCCTTATCCATACTTTTCTCCGCTATTTCCACCGTTGCCGCATGGCAAGTTGGGGTGGAATTTGTTTGCCGCTTTTAGTCTTAAAACACTGTATTTACAGGGTTTTTCTTTATATTTTTACTCTATAGAGGAAATTGCAAGATGGGTGCCAAGTTTGCTTTTAGCACTGTTTTTTACCGACAAAAAAAAGCCGCGATAGCGATCGCGGCTTTGAGCGTTAATGGATAAAACGATTAACGGATATTGATTATCGCCTGGGTTACCGTATCAGCCGTTTCGATCGTCTTGGCATTGGCCTGGAAGTTACGCTGGGCAACAATCAAGCGTACCAGTTCTTCGGATAAATCCACGTTGGACTCTTCCAGTGCACCGGACTGGATGGCACCCAGAGTACTGGTTAGTGGCGCACCTACGACGGGCTCACCGGACTCAAAGGACTGCGCCCATGAGGTATCGCCCTGCGGGCTTAAACCCTGCTCATTGGCAAATGAAGCCATCGCCACCTGACCAAGAATCAGAGCTTCACCATTGGTATAGCGGGCAAAGACTTCACCGGTATTATTAATCTCCAAACCACTTAGCTGACCAGTGGCAAAACCGTCCTGGTCAACCGTAGCTACGGCAAAATCACTACCGAACTGAGTGGAAGTGCCTATATCGACAATAAAGTCAGAGGCTGTTACGGTGGAGCCATCTGATGAAGACTGATTAGCACCTTCGGGGTTCCAGTTATCAATATTTAATGTCGCTGGGTCTGAACTTTGTAAAGTACCATCTGTACCAAAGGTCAGTTCAAAATAGGGGACTGTAAGCCCGGCTGTTTTTGCGGCACTGATATCCGCAGAGGTAGTAGCTGCCGCTGTCGCCAAGGCCAGAGCGTTGGGGTTATTGGAATTGATCTCATCCAGAATAGCCTGAGCCTCCGTCACATTCAAAGCATCCTGAAACCCGCCATTGACAGGCCCTGTACCCAGCCCCAGGGCAGTATTAATAGAATCCAATGCTGCCTGATACTCATTAAAAGAGTTAGTGGTGGTCGCAGCATCCCTCGCTGCTATTAATGCAGCTTGAGCCAGTTCCAATGAATCAGTCACTGCCAGAGCATTAGCAGCGGAAAAGGCACCCGCCGAAGTCACTGCATCGGTTTCAGCAACGCCCACCGCTGTTAATGCCGCCTGACCTGCGGTATTGGCTGCAGTTGCAAGCGCCTCTTCTGCCCCACTAACAGAACCGGCCCCAATGACATTTTGTAAATTACCATCGCCATTAGGAATATAGTTATACATATTCCAAACATTATCTTCGAAGGGAGACTTTACATAATAGGTTGACAGCACATGGGACTGACCACGGCTATCAAAAATCGTTAGTGAGGTTGAGCTATTAAAGGTATCCGCATCATTCGGGTCAAAGGTAGTTACCAGTGGGCTATCATCTCTGGCATCGAGGTTAAATAATAAGTCTACCTGACCTGTTGCTGCCGGAGGTAAATCCCCTACCTGAACCTGTAAATCATCCGGCGTACCACCAACACCCGTTCCCGACCCTGTTGGCAAAAAGCCCTGCAACCGTGAACCGCCATTATTGGTGATATAGCCTGACTCATCCAAACCAAAATAACCGGCCCGAGTAAAGGTGGTGGCACCCGACACATCCGCCAGAATAAAAAAGCCGGTACCGTTAATCGCTAAATCCAGACTGTTATCGGTAAACGACACATTACCCTGGTCAAACTGTTGCGCGATTGCATTCACCAACACACCACTACCCGCCTGATTATTGCCGCTACCCACCAGTGAGTTGGCGTAGACATCACCAAACTCTGCACGTGAGCGTTTAAAACCGGTAGTACTGGCGTTGGCAATGTTATTACCGGTTACTTCCAAATCCGTGTTAGCAGCACGAAGTCCACTGAGTGCGGTATTAAAAGTCATGGTGTTACCCCTTTTGTTTTAGCAACGTTAGTTGTTTGGCTAGTTGTAATGTTCTATGTAATCTTGCTCTGCATTAACGATAAAAGCAGGCTATAAAATTTCTCTGATTTCGGCCATGGATCTAGTACCAGCACCCGCAATATTTAAGCTGATGGCACCGTTGGCCCCCACACTCACGCTATCGACGTTATGACTGAGAGCAGTATTTAATCGAACCGGGTTACCGCCGTAGTTGGCAGTCACTTCAAAGGTGTAGTAACCGGCGGGTAATTGATTACCCTGACCGTCACTACCATCCCAGGCAAAGGGTATTGGACCCGCGGCATTTTCACCCATCATTTCCTCGGCGACTTGCTCACCGTCTGAGTTAAACACCTTCACTTTCAGGTCATTGGTGCTTTGGGTTAAATCAATGGTTCCGGCAATTAAGCCGTCATTACCCAGATAAGATGTGTCCGAGTCCACTTTGACAAAACGCCCGACCATCGCCGATGCTTGCAATGCCTGGTTCGACTGAAAAGAGCCCACAAAGTTATCCATGGTGTTATTCAGCTTATCCAGGCCTTCAACGGAACTAAACTGGGCCAACTGGGCAACAAACTCACTGTTTTCCTGCGGGTCTAGTGGGTTTTGGTTTTGCATTTGCGTCACCATCAGTTCCAGGAAAACATCCTGCCCCAGTTCTTGCTTTTCTTTGCCAATCGTACTGGAGCCATATTTTTCCTGTACGGAAATATCGCTAAGTAGGCCTGTGCTAATTGAGTCTGTCATTGTTACGATCCGTTTTATCGATATCAAAAATAATGGTTACTGCCCTAATGTCAGCACGCGCTGCATCATGGTTTTTGCTGAGTTCATCACTTCAACATTAATTTGGAAGGAGCGAGAAGCCGACACCATATCCGCCATCTCTTCGACCATATTGACGTTGGGATAATAAACATAGCCGTCTTTGTCGGCCTTTAAATGGCTGGGCTCATATTTACGCTCGAGGGGCTCGTCAGACTCGACGATACCGCTAACCCGAACCCCCATGGCAGAATCACTGGCCATTGGGTTCATCGACATATAGTCGTTATTCATCATGTCCCGGCGCATGGTTTCAAAAACCGGGTGACGGGCACGGTAAACCTGGCTGGCATTACTGTCAGCGGCCTGGGCATTGGCAAGGTTACTCGCCGTGGTGTTCAGGCGAATACTTTGGGCTGACATACCCATGCCAGCAATATCAAATACACTGTTAAGTGACATTAAACGTCTCCTTTAATGGCATTCTTTAAGCCTTTGAATTTTCCGTTTAGCATTTGGAAGCTGGCTTGAAAATCCATGGTATTTTGGGCGAAGCGACTCATTTCAACCTGTTCTTCAACGGTGTTGCCATCCAGTGAAGGCTGTAGCGGAGTCCGGTATAGCAATTGCGGGTTCACCATATCGGCACCACCGGCACCAAAGTGGCGGCTGTTGGTAGCCGCTATATTCATACTGCCGCTACCCATCTGGTTTCTCAGGATGCTTTTAAAATCGATGTCGCGGGCTTTAAAGCCGGGGGTATTGGCATGGGTCAGGTTATTCGCCAGTACTTCTGCCCGCTTGGCCCGAACATGCAGGGCTTTTTCGTGAATACCTAATGCACTGTTAAAACTGATTGCCATATTGCCTAACCTGAACGTATTTAAAAGAATCTCAAACAAGTTATAGCAACGGCTGTGCCAGATTTTTAAACCATTGATAAATAAGGAATTTATTATTAAAGGGGTGGGATAACGGCAAGGGGTTTCCGCTTTTTTGGGAGGAGGTGGCAAAGGGCGGCAATGCTGTGGTGTTATTGCCGTCTGTGTATTTTGCTATTCCCTTGGCTGTGTTCTGTTAAAGAGATTTCAAGACACCGCTAACGATCAGACATAGTAGGGTGGATTATAATCCACCAAGCCCAACCAGAAGCAGTCATTAAGGGCGGATTATAATCCACCCCAGCTAATGGGCCTTTGCCGGGGTGACGTAACGGGCTATGGGTTTTAGATCGCGCGGTAGATAATACCGGGATGGCACTGAACCATTTCATAATAGTCCTTCACCCCCGACAAGCCTTCAGAAGCCCCCAACACCAGATAACCACCGGGTCGCAGGCTGGCGTGAATACGGCGCAGGATATCCAGCTTTAGGTCAGCTGAAAAATAAATCAACACATTGCGGCAGAACACCACATCAAATTTGCCCATGGTAGCAAAGCTGTCCAACAGGTTTCTGGTAGAGAACTTAATGGGCTTACGCAGCTCAGGCTTAACTCGCCAGACACCACCATCGGCCTGGTCGAAGAAACGTTTTAAACGCTCCGGGCTGAGGCCTCGGCCCAGCGACAGACTATCGTATTCGCCGAGTTTGCACTGCTCCAACATAGACGGTGACAGATCCGTCGCCACGATTTCAACCGGGTTTTTTAAACTACCCATTTTTGCAGCGCGGTATTCCTCCGTTAACATACTTAAGGAATAAGGCTCCTGACCGGAGGAACAGGCCGCACACCAGATACGGAAAGCACCCTTGCGCCCATCTTGATATTCAGGCAGTAAGCGGTTCTTAAAGATGTCAAAGGGGTGAGTATCGCGGAACCACAAGGTTTCATTGGTCGTCATGGCATCGACCACCTTATCTTTAAGGCGCCGATTGGAAATCTGACTGATGCTTTTCACTAAGTCACTGAGTGTTTCAATATCGTGCTCAGCCATTAATTTGCTCAGACGACTGGAAACCAGATACTGCTTATTTTCACCCAGCAAAATACCACAGGCATCCTCAAGAAAATCCCGAAAGACTTGATAATCCGCTGGTGAGCTAGCAACCATTGGCAACCTCAAATAAGGCAGACATACGACGGCCACAGGCTAGAAACATAGATAAACTCCGACAAACATACTGGAATAACGAACAACCGCGTTAGGTAAATGGTGCTGTAGTTACAGCGGCTATTCTCATTTTAAAACACTAGGGCAATAGTCCCTTTACTCGCCACCATCGGCTGCTTTTATTCGATCTGTCACCATGGTCGCTAACTGATCCGGGTTAAACTTGGCCAGGAAGTTATCTGCCCCAACCTTCTTCACCATCGCCTGATTAAACACACCGCTGAGTGAGGTATGCAGTACCACATGTAAATTAGCCAATCTCGGATCGTTCCTAACGGCGGCGGTTAAGGTATAGCCATCCATCTCTGGCATCTCAATATCTGAAATCATCACCAGATACTTTTCCGCCACGCTCTCACCCTCTTCCGCAATAGCCAGCAGATGGTCCAGCGCCTGGCGGCCATCATTGAGCAGCGTGGTTTCGACCCCTACGGTCTCCACACAGCGCTTAATCTGTTTACGGGCAATCGCCGAGTCATCAACAATCAGTACATGCTTGGATGCCGCTGACTGGGTGACTTCTTCTTCCAGGATTTCCTCTGAAATCTCCTCCTCCATGGGGGAGACTTCTGAGAGTATTTTCTCTACATCAATAATTTCTACCAGCTTACCTTCAACCTCTGTCACGGCGGTCAGGTAATGTTCTTTACCGGAGCCCTTGGGTGGCGGATGAATATCCTCCCAGTTCATATTGATAATACGTTCCACCCCCCGCACCAGAAAGCCCTGGGTGGCGGTATTATATTCAGTGATAATCACAAAGCAGTTATCAATATTGTCCAGCATCGCCTGACCTGTGGCCAGACTCATATCCATAATCGATAAGGTGCCGCCACGGATATGGGCAATCCCTCTCACGACCGGGTTACAGTGAGGCATCATGGTGAGCTTGGGGCATTGCAGCACCTCTTTCACCTTAAACACGTTAATACCGTATACCTGATCACCTGCAAGTTTGAATAACAAGAGCTCTAGTCGGTTTTGGCCTACTAGCTGAGTGCGTTGGTTAACGCTCTCCATTACACCTGCCATACATATCTCCTGAGAATTAACGACTACGTTGAAAACCGATGCCCCAATGGCACATAAAGGCACAGTTATTGCTTTGAATCACTTAGACGTATTTACCGACAGTTTTTCGACGATCAAAGCGGCAACACGCTGGTCTTCCAGGTGAACACAATGGGCTATCGATAGTTTCAACATGGCCTCATGGCTTCTAAAGCGCATCTATAGCTGAAGCCAGATAACTTCGGGGAAATACCTACTCTACTGTGTGCCAGAAAGCAGTCTTAACAGGCTATCGGCAAGCATTAGAAACAATTTAGCCTCTACTACATAGAGCATAGGCCAAGATCATGATAGTACGTAGTTTTTTCATTATTTTTAGTGCGCTGATATGCCTGTTTAACAGCATGGCTTATGGGGATATAGGTGCAGACGATATCAAAGCTCGGGTCAATGTGTTTATGGATGACCATATTGCCCTACTAGCCGAGGATTATGGTGATAACGTCCGTATTGAGTACAGCATCAATAATCTGGACTCCAGACTGGCCATGAAAGACTGCCCGGATGAGCTGGAAACCGAGCTTAAGTCCCGCAATAACATTGGTCGGGTCAATATTCGGGTTAGCTGTAATGAGCAAAACCCATGGTCCTTATATGTCCCGGTGGAGGTCGATCTCTACCGCCCTATTGTCACCACGTTGATTCCCGTGGCCAAGGGCGAAATTATCAGCCGCTCAGTGCTGGAAATGCGGGAGATGGATATCAGCCGCCTCAATGGCACTTATTTTACCCAGATGGATGATGTCACCGGGATGCAGGCCAAGCGCCCCTTAAGGGCTGACAAGCCAGTAACCGCTAACTATCTGGAACCCCCGCTACTGATTAGAAAAGGTGAGCAGGTACAAATGACCGCCCGCTCTGGAGGCCTGGTGGTCAAAATTGCCGGAGTGGCTTTAACCGATGGGCATAAGGGTGAGCAAATCAGCGTCCGCAACAATCAATCGAAACGCGTTGTGGAGGCCAGAGTCAGTGGCCCGGGACAGGTCGCTATCCAGCTATAAAAACGGCAACCATAGGAAGTTAATAAGGGCATCCGAAACGTGAATATTCACGCTTTCATTGAGGCTGCTAAGCCCATTTATGCTAAAGTTCGACACAGTATTGCCGACTAATACTAGGATCGTTCTATAAATTGCCCAACGGCGCTCTGCGCCACAGTAATGGATGTTAAAAATGGTTAGAGATATCAATGGCTTAGGAGGTTACTCCGGCCCTAAAACACTAGCGGAACAAGGCAGTAAAAAAGCCGACGGCCCAGCCACTTCAGCGCCTGCCAGCGCTGACAGCAGCAGCGCAGAACAAAGCGATGGCGTGCAGCTGAGTAGCGAGGCCAAAACTTTACAAAGCATGGCGGACAAAATTAACAGCCTGCCAGATGCCAATATCGAGCGCGCCGAGAAAATTAAGGCCGCACTGGAAAATGGCGAGTACAAGGTCGACGACCTGGTGCTGGCTGACAAGATTATCAATTCCGAGGCGCTACTCTAAGCCCTGCGGCACTGGTACTGGCTAAACCCTATGGGCAGGGTTTAACCAAAAACATATAGAACACCATTACGAACAATGAACGATCCGAGGTACAGTGCAATGACAAAGTCACTCAATAACACTCTGTGGACCGAACTGGAAGCTACGTTTAAGCATGATATTCCAGCGACTTCAAAACTGCTCGACTTACTGCAAAGAGAACGCAAAGCGTTAGAAGAGCGTAATTACGATGAGTTTCAAAAAATCATCGGCCAGAAACAGCAATTGCTAACCATTCTGGAATTCCACGCCAATACCCGCCAACAATTACTCACCGCTGCTGGTTATACCGATGAGCCAAGCACTCTGGTGGCTGCGGACCAACAAGCCCCCTTAGTTGCCAAAGCCTGGCGCAAGCTTGCCGATGAATGGCGTCAATGTCAGGAACTGAATGAAATCAATGAGCGTATCGCCAAACGCACCCGTTTAGTTGTAGGGCAAATATTGGATTTACTACGCGGCAGCAATAGCAAAAATAAACTTTATACCAGCAAAGGTGATGCAACCGCCCCCTCCGGTGGTCGAGCTATTACCAGCGCATAAGTACGCCGTTTATTCGGCCAAGGGTAATAAGGTCCTCCGCCCTCGCGGAGGACATTTTAGTCTCTATCCAGATCAACCGTTAAGGCTGGCAGAGATTTTTTCAACACCATAACATCTTCAGGTCTATCAATATCTCTTAACGGTTCAAGCTCACACCAGGCCACCCCCTGTAGCCGTGATACCGTCTCAGCAAAGACCGTCTCCCCACCCCAGGGCATAGTCTGGAATAAAGCCGGCATGGGCCGCTTTAAACCCAATAAAACATAGCCACCATCTTTTGCAGGGCCAATAACCGCCGAGTTTTGATCCAGACTATCGAACGCCGACTGCACATAGTGCGGCGTTATCCACGGGCAATCGGTCCCCATAATTACGGCCTTATCGGAACGTGATAGCACATCATCAAAGGCCGACAACATGCGCTCGCCCAAATCCATACCACACTGCTTATGCAGCGTAATAGCATACTGCCCAGCCAATTGATCCCACCATACATGGTCACTACCCACCCATAACTCAACCTGGCAATGCTCCAATAAGCTGGCCGTTTTCAGCGTGTGAAGAACCAAGCGGCGATGCAGTTGCGCTGCATTTTCCGCGGATAAAAAAGGGCTTAAACGTGTTTTTACCTCACCGGCAATCGGTGCTTTGGCAAAGACAATCAGACGAGAAATGTCGCTAGACTTAGCCATAATAGATTTTTACCAGCCGGTCCGGACTGGCTCCTAAAAAATAGGCCAGCCGCAAGCGCCACATCAATAATACTGTCGCTAACATACCGCGCTGCTCCCAACGGCGACTGGAGGTCAGTACTTTATCCTTGCATACCCAGGGCGATGACTGCTGACGCAATACTTTGCATAGAGCAACATCTTCCATTAAAGCCATATCGGGAAAACAGCCCGCCTTTAAAAAAGTCGCTCTATCGACAAATAAACACTGATCACCGGTGGCCACGGACGTTAACCTTGAGCGCCAATTAATTGCTGTTTCAATCACGCGGAAAAAGCCATGACGCCCGGTCAAAGACAAACAGAAAAAGCCCCACCGCTGGTGAGTCACTGCCAGCTCCGTTAAAAACGTGGAAAAATTTGCTGTTAATAAGGTATCCGCATGTAAAAACAGCAAGTACCGACCTTGGGCCAAAGCCGCCCCAGCATTCATCTGCCTGGCCCTACCCTTGTCTGCTGATACCGACTGGTCAATCCAAGGGGTTGCCAGGGCGACCGTGTTATCGTCGCTACCGCCATCCGCCAGAATAATTTCACAGCTACCGTTATCTCGAAAATTTTGCAGGGGCAATAAGCTGGATTCAATCGCATCAGCTTCATTGAAGGTAGGAATAATAATGCTAAGCAAATACGAAGGGGGACTGTCTCGCTCAGTCATTCAAAGCGCCACCACAGCTACTGCCTTGACCCGCGGTACAACCAAAACAGTGATCGGCAATATAAATATCGTTGCCGTCCATCGCGGTACCCAATATATCTGCCAAATGGGTTTTGGGCTTATCACTGCTGATTAAAGGCATTTCCAGCATTTGATTAAAATCACAGTCATAGATATAACCCTGCCAATCAATACTGATTAAACTGCGGCACATCACCGTGGCTAAATTATCCGTGCTAAAGTTTTCTTTTAATAAATCCATATACGGATCAAACTGGCCATGGGACATCAAGACGCTGCCAAAGCGACTAATCGGCATATTCGTAATGGTAAATAACTGATTAAATTCAATCCCAAAACGCTGCCTTAACTCACGCTTATAATCCGCCTGCAACTGCTCCTGATCTGGCGGCAACACCGCACCCACCGGGTTATAAACCAGATTGAGCTGCTTATTATCATCCATGCCATAACCCAGCGCATTAAGTTTTAGCAGCGCCTCAATGCTTTCGTCATAAACACCTTTGCCCCGCTGCTTTTCTACATTCTCTTCAGAATAACAGGGCAGCGAAGCCGTCACCGTCACCGCCTGCTCGGCTAAAAATTCTGCCAGCCCAGCCTCAGCATACGCCGGCTCTAATAAAATAGTGAGATTACAGCGATCAATGACCTCAACGCCGCGGCGGCGCGCCTCGGTCACCAAAAAGCGAAAATGAGGATTCATTTCTGGAGCACCGCCCGTTAAATCCAATACCTTGATCGCATGTTGATCAATATATTGCAGAATAAGCTCAATGGTAGGGAGGTCCATTAATTCGGTACGGGACGGCCCTGCGTTTACATGACAGTGCACACAACTTAAATTGCAGAGATAACCGAGATTGACTTGCAGGGTTTCAAGGCGACCCCGTTTTATCGGTGGGAAATCTGTCGCTAATAACAGCGGGCGACTATCTAGCATTGTATTATTCTCAAGAGAATGGGCAGCCCACTCTAACAACGAATTATCAGCCTAACAAGCCTGCACATGTAGGGTGAATTGCAATCCACCTTTATACAGCCAGCAGCTTTTGGTGGATTACAATCCACCCTACGGGTTAAGGTTTTTCAGTGCATAAAAAAGGCAGCAAGCCGGGGGAAGCTTTGCTGCCTGAAGTGCCCTGGGTGGGCTAGGAGACCATGAATGGTGAAGGTTGGCAACCAGTGGCATTGTGACGTTTCGTTTACTTTGCGTTGTTGCCTTGCTTGGTAGTTATATTAGGTAAGCTAGCATAATTACACCAATGCAACATTACTATCCAAAGCATGCCTTCAGGTAATAGTAAGAGATTAATCAGGGCTGGGCAGGAGAAGAATATTCTTTTAGAATCAGCGGCCTTCTTGTTTGGGAAATTATTCCGCCCTTAGCTCAGCTGGATAGAGCGGCCCCCTCCTAAGGTTTAGGTCATGGGCGAAATGGACACTGAAGGGAAAGGTCAATACAAGTTACAATCTGCACATCCGCCCTTAGCTCAGCTGGATAGAGCGGCCCCCTCCTAAGGGGCAGGCCGGAGGTTCGAATCCTCCAGGGCGGGCCATCTTCAAAATTCTGACCTAAACCCTAACTGATCACAAAACGTTTACGTTTTGCACGCCCGCTTTATTCAGGGCGCCCGCAGGGTCAATACACCCCTTAGGGTGTTTTGATTACAAATCACCATTTTTAGCTCGGTGACCAAACGGTGACCATTTGGTGACCATGGGTATATCTGGCTTGTCATTATTCGAGCTAAACGACCAACCCCTTAACCCCTAGCTGCGGCCGTCTTTTCTTAAGGGTTAATCGATTGTGAAAATGCATTCATGACAACAACACCGCTAACAATCAGCAGCATGCCAATAACCGCTGGTAAATCCAGCTTTTGTTCAAAGAGAACCACGCCCACAATGGCAACCAACACAATACCCACACCGGCCCAAATAGCATAGGCAATACCGATAGGGATGGTTTTTAGCACTAGCGAAAGGAAATAAAAGGCCGCACCATAACCCAGCACTACGATAATACTGGGTATGGGTTTTGAAAATTCTTCCGAGGCTTTAAGTGCAGTAGTTCCTATCACTTCGGCAATAATCGCCACAGCAAGGTAGATGTATCCCACAATATTTCTCCCAAAAAAAGTGCATAAAAGACGCACGTTAAGACATTTGGCCCCGCTATTTAAACGGATAAAACAACAGGGATATTTCCGACGAGTGACAACAAAGCCAGCTCTGGCCTTTATCTATTTAGGCTGCATCCTAATGGCCGCATCCATACGAATACATTCACCATTGATATAATCATTATCAACGATATGTGCCGACAGCTTGGCAATCTCACTGGTTTTTCCCAGTCGTTTTGGATACACCGTTGATGCCGCCAAGGTGTCATAAATAGATTTTTCAACCGTATCGAACAATGGCGTGTGAATTAAACCGGGAACAATCGTGTTTACGCGAATGCCATAGGCTGCCAACTCTCTGGCCATTGGCAAAGTCATGCCGACTACCGCACCTTTGGTTGCACTATAGGCGACCTGACCTATTTGACCTTCATAGGCTGCCACTGATGCGGTGTTGATAATAACGCCACGGCCACCGTCATCGGTAACCGGCTCGTTTTGAGCCATTTTTTCTGCGGCTAAACGCGCCACATTAAAAGTACCCACCTGATTAACCATCACCACCTTGGTATAGAGGTCTAAAGGATGTGGTCCTTTTTTTCCATAAGTTTTGCAAGCTGAACCTATACCGGCATAGTTGTTTACAATATGCAGCGCACCAAATTTTTCAATCACGCCATCCATTGCCGTCTGTACTGAATCTTCATCGGCCACATTGACATTAAAGTAAGCGACCTTTTCACCCAGACGCTGGGCCACTGCCTCACCGTCCTTTTCGTTGAGATCAAAAATAGCCACATTGGCACCATCGGCCGCATAGCGTTCAACCGTAGCCAAACCCAAGCCGGAAGCACCGCCGGTTACAACGGCTGTTTTATCTTTAATATCCACACTTTTTCCTCAAATAATTGATAAGTCTTATAAAATAGTCATACCGATCACAACTGCGACAGGCCTATTGATTGTTGCCAATGTTTTAAATCAGTTTGTTATCGGCCAGTGCTTTTTTCCACCGAGAAGCGAGTCTTTATATAGGCTGCGATACGTATAAAAAGGACCAATAAACCCAAGGCCGAATAAACAAAGTCAATGGTTTTGGCCTCGTTACTCAAAGCCTGCTCGGTATAACTGACCCAAATCGACGCCCAGAAATACCAGATACCCACGAAGTGCAACCAACGCCAGTGCTCGTTGCGCATTCTGCGGCGCACGGGAAAAAACGAGGTGACGGTCAACGCGATCAAAACGACATAGCTGACCAAGCGCAAAAACAAATCTATCGCCGAGTGCAACTCCTCACCGTAATAGGGAGGATGCAAAATCAGCAGCGCAATAATACACACCGCCTGCCAGCCAAACCCGGCAGCAAAGGATAAGCCAGTGTAACGCCGGTTGCGGGCAAGCCATCTCGATAGCGGGCCGGGATAAAGCTTCACCAGAGGTGAAGTGACAAACGCGATAAAAATCCAGGGAGAAGCTAACTGCACCGACAGGCGAATCAGTGCTACCGTCGCCTCTGGCGTTGAGGTGCCAATCAACAACACACCCACTATCATTGCGACCAGGGTCAGCGTGGCAATCAGAAAAAATAACGGCCAGCCGTTAAGCCATCTATGCTGCAGCAAGGTCATGCTGATACCTCTGCAACGGCCCGAAACGCCGCATCAATCTGATTACCCGCAAACAATGTTGTTGGCATTACGAGCCTGATGACATCGCACTTTTAAAATTAGGGATCATAACGATGACAACCAAAATCAATAGCAGTGAAGCGCCTAAAAAGTTGGCTTCAATATCTTGCGGCGCTATTTCGCCCATAAATAAAGCGACCATCATCAGCTGATAGATAACGCCAAACAGACCGAGGGAAATTGATGTGATTTTCGCGGTTATCGCTTGACCATACAGTGGTATCGCTACCAGTAACGCAAATACGGAGTACAACCAGAACCCTAAATAATCAAAAGAGGTGTACAAAGAAAACGGAATGGAAACATTGAGTAACAGCAGCAGTGAATCAGCCATTTCAGCCCCTACCGCCCCGGCGGTGATGGTGTCGGCCAACAAAGGGATTGTCCATACTGCAATAAATTTGGGGATAATAAACGCCATAACGGACATCAATACCACCATCGCAGCAAGGATAGCGCTTAATGGGTGGCTAGGCGCAGCACGCCAGGCTAAGGCAAACCACACACCGGATAAAGCCAGCATGGCAACAATCTGGTTGACCCAACCTGCAATAAAGGCACCGCTGTTAGCGCTTAACCACGCTACTCGATCAGCATGCTCAGCGGCATAACCACCCGGTGCATCCAACGGTAACAGCATCGTGATGACGAATGTCACCAGAGTAAGAATGGCGGACCAAAACCCGACCCGGTTAATATTGTAATCTAGTGTTGCTTTAGTATTCATAACCCTTCCCCATTGTTGGTATTCATCAATCCTGCTACCTAGCCAGCACCTACATTCAAACCGGTGCGACCACTGGCGAATAAGCCCTAAACAGACGGTATTGCGCTCACCGATAAAACAGACAGGATTGACATGTCGATCGACATGCTATTACATGTCGAATGACATGTAAAGAGAGGCTATTGACATATCTCAGCATAATTATTGATTTCATAACACCAAGAGACAGCAAGAAAATGAGTAACGACTTTAACGAAGCACGCAAACAAGCCCTACAGTTTTTGGCAGATAACCCGGATATTGAGATCATAGAAGTGCTATTTACTGATCTTAATGGGGCCTTACGGGGTAAATGGCTACCAGCCAATAAACTTGAAAGCGTTTTTAATTGGGGCGATTTTAAAATGCCACTCACCACAACAACCCCGGATATATGGGGCCGGGATGTGGCAGCACTCTGCGCCAGTACCGGCGATGGCGACGGTCTTTGTAGCCCCATTATAAGCAGCCTCAAACGCCTGCCATGGACCGAACGGCCCACCGCGCAACTGTTTCTGCAAATGCATGGTGAAGACGGTAGCCCTTGGGGTTTTGATCCACGGGTAGTACTAAAAAACGTCGTCGCTAAATACCAGACTTTAGGCTTGCGACCGGTTACCGCCCCCGAGTTGGAATTCCACTTACTGCTGGAACAACGTGACGCCATGGGTGTTCCGCAACTTCCGGATAGCCGCTGCAATGGCAAAACCAAAATAGCCGGCCAACTCTATAGTATCGATATGATGCAGGAACAGGCAGCACTGCTGCACGAAATACGCGAAGCTGCACAGACCATGGAGCTGCCGCTGGATGGACTGCTCAAGGAACTAGGACCGGGCCAGTACGAGCTGAACCTTTACCATCTGGATGACCCATTGCAAGTGGCCGACAATATGCAGCTGATCAAACGATTGATTAAGGGCATGGCAAAAAAGCACGGCTATATCGCCTCTTTTATGGCAAAACCCTTCGCGGACCAGGAAGGTAACGGCCTGCACTGCCATACCAGCCTGCTGGATAAAAACGGCCACAACCTGTTTGATAACAACGACGAACAGGGCACCGATGTACTGCGCCACGCGGTGGCGGGACTGGCTGAAACCATGGCGGAAAGCATGCTGATTTTTGCGCCTCATTTAAATTCCTACCGACGCTTTACCGCAGGTAGCCATATTTCGCTGGCACCGACCTGGGGTTATGAAAACCGTGCGGCCGCGCTGCGCATTCCCAATGGTAATACCAGGGCGCGACGGATAGAACACCGCGTCGCCGGTGCTGACGCCAACCCTTACTTAATGCTGGCAGTCATTTTAGCCGGCATCATTCACGGTATCAGCAACCAGCTAACAGCCCAGCCGCCGATAAATGACAATAGCCAACCCCCTGAACCCAGCCTGCCGAATAACTGGCACTCTGCGTTAGCGCTTTTTCAACACTCTGATTTTATCAAGCAGCAGCTGGGCACAGACTTCCACCGGGCTTTCTGCGCCGTCAAGCAGGCAGAGCAAGCCGAGTTTGCCCGTGCTATCAGTCCCTTTGAATACGATAGCTATCTGGTGATGGCATAGCGTTTATGGGAATTGCAGCTTGACATGTCAATCGACTTGAATGAACATGTCGAGTGACATGTAGTCGATTGACATGCAAGGCTATGGCTGGAGAGCTAATAATGACAAACAAAGTAACACGCCGGGATTTTCTAAACGGTATGGCGATTGGCGCCACGGGTATACTGCTGCAGTCCTGTGGTGGTGCGTCCGACCCTTCGGCAAACTTTCCCCTCCCTGCGGCCACCCAATTCAGCCCGCCAGATGCCGGTGTTTACTACCCCCCTACCCTCACCGGTATGCGAGGCAGTCATAAAGGTTCCTATGAAGTCGCCCACGCTCTGGCCTGGCGTGGTGAAAAACCGGACCACTATAAGGCGCTGGACGAGCACTATGATCTGGTCGTCGTGGGTGCTGGTATGAGCGGTCTGGCGGCTGCCCACTACTACCGGAAAAAGATGGGCCCCGAGGCACGTATTCTGCTGCTGGATAATCATGACGACTTTGGTGGCCACGCCAAGCGCAATGAATTTCACCACGAAGGGCGAATGATGCTCAGCCTCGGCGGCGCCCAGAATTTGGAAAACCCTGACAACTATAGCGATACCGCCGGCGCACTGCTAAACGATATAGGTATTGATGCCGACTTTACTGCGTCCATGAATAAACAGACACCAAAAGACTTTGCACTGGTCGGCAATTTCGAGGCGAATGTCAGTGTTGCGCTGCCCAGTGAAGACGGCCACGTCACCGCGGGTGGTCAATGGATGAAATCTATTTTTGGCGCGGACGGTTATGAAGAAACCCTACGCGCACTGCCCTTGGCCGTTGCCGAACAGGACAAGTTAATCGCCTTTTTTAGCGGCGACCATGATTTTCTGGACGAACTCTCACTGAGCGAAAAATGGGACTATGTCAACACCGTCAGCTATAACCAGTTTCTGGTGGAACGGGTTGGCCTAGCGAAAGAAACCCTGCCGCTAACCAATGTTGTCATGCGCCATACCAGTGGTTTCACTGGCTGGAATCTCACCGTAGTGGAAGCCTTTGCCAATGGCGCTCCAGGTATACAGTCGATGGGATGGCTGGGCAAAATGACAGCCTCACTGAGCCTGCGTTTTATGGATAGCATCATCGATGCGCAGATGTTCCCTGATGGCAATGCCTCTGTCGCCAGACTGCTGGTACAAAAGCTGATTCCCGAGGTGGCACCTGATATGAAGGGCGTCGAGGATGTCGCTATTGCCCGCTTTGACTACAGCGCCCTGGATCCTGACAGCTCGACGGGCAATAAACCTGACACCCGAATCAGACTCAACAGCACGGTAGTCGGTGTGCGCGAAACCCATGGCGATCAAGTAGAAGTCGACTATGTCCAACAGGGGACCGCACTACGTATCACCGCTGATCACTGCGTACTGGCCTGCTATAACGCCCTGATACCCAGACTATGCCCGCAGTTGCCTGAGCAGCAGAAAGAGGCATTGCTGTACGGGGTAAAAGTCCCCTTTGTTTATGCCAATGTCCTGCTGGAAAACGGCCGAGCCTTTTCCAAGCTGGACTCCACAATGGTCTATTGCCCCAATGATCCGTTCCAGTGGGTTAGCGCAGCACCCACCATGACCACCGGAGGCTACCAGCCACCGCGCACACCGGAAGATCCTATGGCGGTGTTTATGATGCACGCCCCCACCCCTGAGCCGTCAGAACAACAAACCGGTCGAGACGTATTGCGGGTGGGCCGGGGCAAAGTCTACGCAACGCCCTTCTCCCGCTACGAACAAAACATCCGCGAGCAGTTACAGTCACTACTGGGCAAACACGGCTTCAACCACGAAACCGATATCCGCGCGATTACGGTTAATCGTATTCCCCACGGCTATGCCTATGCCTATTTGTCACTCGATGACCCGGAATGGCCAGAAGGACAAGCACCCCATGAAATTGGCAGAAAGCCGTTCGGGCGTATTTCCATTGCTAACAGCGACTCCCAAGCACTCGCGCTAATGGATGCGGCATTTGATGCAGCCTGGCGAGCAGTGGAAGAACAAACGGCCTGACATAGGCCAACGTAGAAAAGTCATTGCCAGGAAGAACATGCGGGGCGTAAGGCCCTGCTTTTTATCGACCAAGATTTTTCCTGGTTTAATTTTCTGTGCGAGGCTTGGCTGAAAGTTAGTCTAAGGCAAATGTAAACATTTGATCATTAGGAGTTAAGGTGAACAATAACGAAACAATCGCTGCGAATACTTCGGATTTAGACACTCTGTTTAAAAATCAACGGGCGGCCCAGCTAAAAGATCCCTACCCATCACTTGCGCTTAGGCGCGATAGAATTAGCCGCTTGATTGATATGCTGGTTTGCCATGAGAAACCCTTAGTCGAAGCGGTGAATACGGATTTTGAAAATCGATCCGCCTTGATGACCAGGGCTTATGACATTATGCCGACACTGGAGAACCTCAAGCACGTTCATAAACATATTAAACGCTGGATGAAACCTGACAAGCGCAACAGTCGATTTCCATTAGGGCTGTTGGGTGCTAAATCAAAAGTTGAATATATGCCGCTAGGTATCGTCGGGAATATTTCTCCCTGGAATTTTCCCGTGCAACTGGCTTTATCCCCGATGGCGGATATCTTTGGCGCAGGCAATCGAATTATGCTGAAACCTTCAGAGCTTAGCCCCCATACCTCAGAGGTGATGGCACAGATCATTGCTGGCAGCTTTGATGAAACCGAGCTTGGGGTGGTATTGGGAGGCCCTGAGGTGGCCGCCGAATTCTCCAGCTTACATTTTGATCATCTGCTGTTTACCGGATCCACCAATATTGCACGTCGAGTTGCTCAATCCACCGCGCACAACCTGGTACCGATGACATTGGAGTTGGGCGGAAAGAATCCGGTGGTTATCTCCTCCACAGCAGATATTAAGCTGGCAGCTGAAAAAGTGATGTGGGCAAAAACATTGAATGGCGGTCAAATTTGCCTGTGCCCGGATACGGTGTTTATCCCCGAAAACTTGCTGGAAAGTTTTGTCGCCGAGTGTCAGGCAAGCGTTAAAAAAATGTACGCCGATATTGCCCAAACTGAAGAATATACGCATATTATTACCCAGAGACATGCCGACCGACTCACAGAGATGGTAGCCGAGGCTAAAGGGGATGGTGCTCGGGTTATTCCCTTATTTGATGAAGCAAGGGGTGATAAAGCAAGCCGTGGGCGTCGGGTGTTGCCTTCGTTGATTGTCAATGCCGATGCTAATAGTCGCGTCATGCAAGAGGAAGTGTTTGGTGCTCTGTTACCGATAATGACTTATTCAAACCTGCAAGAAGTGGTTGACTATATTAACGAACGGCCCAGACCACTGGCCCTGTATTATTTTGGCCGCAGTGACCAGGAGATAGCAACACTAACTTATCAGACAGTCTCTGGCGGCATGGTAGTGAATGATATGTTTGCGCATATCTTACAGTCAGACCTGCCCTTCGGCGGTGTCGGCGATAGCGGCATGGGGGCTTATCACGGCTTTGATGGCTTTAAAAACTTCAGTCATGCCAAAGCTATTTATCATCAGTCGAGACTGGACCCTCTTAAATTACTTCGTCCGCCTTACGGAAAATTAATTGAGAAGGTTGTTAGTAGTCAGATAAAGCGATAAATAGGAGGTTTAACGCCGAAAGAAGTGGCGGCCAACCTGGGAACGAGCTGTGCCGGGTTGGTATTTTATGCTTTCTTTCAGGGGCGTCAAAATGCAGGGAGGACGACTACATTTTAGGCATGCCAACGGCAAACTATCGCCAATCACCCCGGTTTAGTATATTCTTTGCTGCAATAACAGCCCTATCCTATGCGCCGGAAAGCCAAAACAAGATGCCCAAGCCAAAAACACAAAAGCTAGCCTCTCGACTAGCACAACAAATTGCTAAAGACATCTTTGAAGAGGGCTTGGAAACGGGGTCACCACTCGGTAAAGAGCCGGAGCTGCTTAAAAAATACAAGGTAAGCCGCGACTCATTTCGCGAAGCTGTTCGAATTCTTGAATGGCAAGGTATCGCCAAATCAGTAAGAGGCCCCAAAGGTGGCTTGCAAGTTGGGTCTCCGGCATCGGGTGCTATTTCCAATTTACTGCGTGATTACCTGCAACTGGCAGACACCCCCACTAAAGACCTGTTAGAAGCCAGCCGTGTCTTGAATGCCTTAACCATTAAAATATTATCTTCAACACTGGATAGCGAAGGCAGTGATAAACTGTTTAAGCTGACGGCAGAAAGAAAAGTACTTCATGGCTCGCCGAAAGAAGAACAGCGGGCCTTATGGAATGTTTTTAAAGAGATGGGGCAGCTAACCAACAACCCTGCTCTGGCCATATTTATGGCACCCATTCACGAAGTGCTGACCAGCATGGCGCTAAGTTCCCGTAGAACCAATAAAAAGGATTTTATCACTGAAGGTCAGCAGGTTTGGCGCAATATTCACAAATGTACTGCGGCCATTATCGCAGGCGATGAAGCTACCGCTGTTACTCATATGAACTACTACCTCGACCAAATCGAGCAGTATATGGCCCCTGCGCCCAAACTAGCTTCAACCAAGCGCAAAACAAAAACCAGCTACCCGACCTGGATTAAAGAGAATGACAATAAGTTGGCCCAGTCATTTATGTACCAGTTACACCATGATATTCATGCTAAACAACTGCAGCCCGGAGACCGCATTGGGCAAGAAACCGATCTCATCCCAAAATACGCAGTAAGCCGCTCTATTTTTCGAGAAGCCGTGCGCATGTTAGAAATGATTGGCTTAGTTGAGCAGCGCAAAGGCAGAGAAGGCGGCTTGGTTGTTGCTACGCCAGACTCCAGCGGTATTGTTCCCACCATATCCATCTTTCTTACTCATATGAATTATGATTTTGACAAACTCAATCAGTCAAGATTACCGATTGAAATGAAAGTAGCCCAACTGGCTGCAAAAAAAATCGATGAAAAAAGCGCTAAAGCTCTAACAGAAGCCATCAGCATTGAACAACAAGCCAGCGGCGAAGAATTTATTCCTGCAGCCACCCGTGTGCACACGCTGATAAACCGAATTGCTGATAACCGTGTTTTTTCACTCTATGTAGACGTTATGATGGATGCCAGAGCCTTCAAACTCGAAGAACCGCGCAGAGCCAACAAAGCTATAAAAAATGCCAAAAAAATCAAGGACAGCCATCGCTTACTCGCTAAGGCTATTCTTAATAAAGACCCATCACTGGCAAGCCGAAAAATGATTGAGCATAGAAAACTCATGACTGAACTACAACGGTAAGCCTGACTACATCACTCTCTGACAGGGTGGCTCATCATCCACTGCTGTCCCATAAATTCTACTTATCTTTGGCTTGTCTCTTTGATAGTGCGGCATAGGTCGAGTTAGGTGCTTTCGAGACATGAATTTTAATAAGCTTTGCGCTAACCGTCCGGCAGTGAGTGGATTGTGAGACCGTTAAAATACAGGGAGACCCAAAGCGCTTCGCGGGGCCGGCCCGAATGGCACTGCCTTAAGCTTAAAATGCTGCTGTAGGGTGGATTATAATCCACCAGCCGTTAATGATTTGCAGGCCGATGGTGGAATATATTCCACCCTACAAGGCTACCTTTTAGATCACACATTCTTTGAGCTTTTTTTGAAAAAAGACGTAAAACCCTGCAATGGTGATAAAAGTCGTGAACATGATGCTAGAGCTGTGCTGGGTAGGAGTTTGTGAGACCGTTAAAATACAGGGATGTATTTTATCGAGCGCCGAGCCTGCCCCATGACCGAAGGGAGTGCTTTGGGTACAGGGATGGCTTGCAGCGTGTCGCACAAACTCCTACCCAGCACAGCTCGTTCCAAGCCTATAAAAAACTATGAGGCAGCAGAGGTTCATCACCCTGCCAAAATACCATACACACAACCCTGCACAACCTACCCCCTGCTTCCTGCAATAAAACACTTCAATCATTGCAAAAAACCAATTGAGTATACTATTAACTTGATTATTGAGTATACTGTTAACTGGTTTCGCCAAATAGGTACTGTTTTAATTGGGATTCATACCAAAAAAAGCAAACCTTGTTAGACACCTATAACCATAAGAAATAGCGCTTGACGCTAGAGCCTGGCTAGCACTATGTCTGCCAGCAGCTAACAACAGGACGAAATACTTGACCGAATCAGTGCGCCAAACACCCAAACGGGCAGCCCGTCTAGCGGAAGAAATCACCGCGGATATTATTGCCAACCAACTGCCCCAGGGTCATTATTTGGGCACCGAGCCGGACTTACTGATCAAATACCATATTAGCCGGGACGCCTTCCGTGAAGCTATTCGTATTCTTGAATGGCAAGGAATGGTTCAGTCGATCAGGGGGGCTCGCGGTGGCATTCAGGTTGCCAACCCCAGCCTGGACAATGTCAGCAATATGCTACGGGAATACATCCAACTTAGCGGTGCCTCGTTGCAGGATATTCTTAATACCAGCCGTATTATTAGCCAGTTCGCCATCGAGTTAGAAGTTAAGCAATTAAACGATGACACCAGAAGGGCATTGAATAATCTGCTGGATGAGTACCTGGATTATTCACCGGCACAATGGTCAATGCAGACACTGACAGAGGAGTTGCATAAATACTCACAAATACTGACAGAATTTTCAAAACTGACCAAAAATCCTGTTGTCGCTATCTTTAACAAGCCGCTCAACGAAGTATTAACCAACAGGATAAACTTCAGCCAACTGAGTCAGGAAGAACTACAGCAGGCGTTTTCGTTCGGCTGGAAACTGTATGCCGAGGTCACCCAAGCCATACTGGATGGCGATGCCCAAAAGGCGCTGGAGAAAAGATTTTCTTTCCTCGACAACCTTGAAATACTGATTGAAAAATCCAATAGCAAGAGCTCAGCCAGCGATGAACGGCAAGACTCTATTCCCTACTGGGTCACCGACACCCCGCACAAAAAAGCACAAACGCTGCTTTACCGTATCAAACACCATATTGATAGCGAGCAACTTGAACCGGGCAACACCATTGGACGGGAACCTATACTGATAAAACAATATGGGGTTTCCCGCTCCATTTTTCGGGAAGCCATCAGGCAGCTTGAAATTATCGGGCTGGTGCAGCAACGCAAAGGAAGAAGTGGCGGC
Organism: Oceanicoccus sagamiensis; assembly: GCF_002117105.1. Lineage (GTDB taxonomy): Bacteria > Pseudomonadota > Gammaproteobacteria > Pseudomonadales > Dasaniaceae > Oceanicoccus > Oceanicoccus sagamiensis. The sequence goes on from NZ_CP019343.1 coordinate 557,495, forward strand.
CTGATTGTTGCTACCCCGAACTCCAGTGCTATTGTCAGGGCAGCCGTATTGTTTCTGGGTACCACCCACTTCGACTTAAACCAACTACAGCAAGCCAGAGTGGCCATTGAAGTCAAAGCGGTAGAAGTTACCGCCACGGCTATCACCCCGCAGCAAGCGACTATTCTCAAGCAGGCCTTTGAGGCCAGCCAAGCACTCCATGGCTTTGACTATATTCAAGCAGCCCTGGAACTCCACTCACTGATTATTCAATTTTCAGGGAATCAGGTACTAGCCTTATTTATGGATGTACTGGTAGAGTCCAGTATGATCAGGCCGGACGATAATGCGCACATTGAAAAAGTGATTGCCAATATTGAAGTGATTAAAAAAAGCCAACACGCCCTGATGACTTCCATTCTTGCCAGAGACCCGGTCAATGCCGTCAAACAGATGCGATCCCATGGGGAATGGGTGAGCAACATTATCCAGTAAATACTCACCGGGTAAAAATAACTACGTTTTTGGGGTAAGCTGTTGCAGGGAGCCGATAAAAGATTCCAGCAACACCCCAGCTTCTTTGTATTGCTTATTATGACGATAGCTACGCGCAAGATAGGCAACCACTTCAGTGTTAGACGGGTTGAGCTTTTGTGCCTTTTTAAGCACTGCGATGGCTTTCTAAAGCCTCCCTTTTTCTCCAGGCAAACTCCCTTTGCCATTAATAGGAGAAAAGAGCGTGGCCGGGAGGCTAGTGCCCTGACCACCTAGATGACCATACCTTCACTCACTTTCAGCTTTTTGCGTCGTCTGGCGGGTATCGCCAATAACGCAAAAGCAAACAGTGCCGAACCGAATAAATTACCAGCATTGAGAAACCAGGCTTTCTCTACCGTAATGGTGACTTCACTTTCATCACTTACAATACTGTCTTGAAGACCATCATTCACGGTAAGACGAAAGGTATAATCCCCAACCGCTGCGGCATGAAAGCCTGGAGTCTGCGCAGAAGCATTTTGAAAAACACTGTCTGCAACGGTAACTAACTCCGGCACCATTTCGACTTCGCCCACCATCGGCGCCGACACCACCTCCCAGCTATAAGTCAGCTCATCCCCATCAGCATCACTGCTGCCACTACCATCCAACAACTCAACGGGGAATTCACTCCCGGATATAGTCTTCGCGATTGTATAGGTGCCCTCTTTCACATCCGCAATAGCTACAGGCCTTGCATTGGTGATAGCGGTAATAACAAGGCTGTCACTAGCGCTTAGCCCACCATTATCAACGGTTAATGTTGCGGTGTAGCTACCCTCCACATCAGCAGTAAAACTGGCGTCCCTTGCAGCTGCGTTATTCAAGTTGGCAGAAGACCCATCCGGTGAAATCAAAGACCATAAATAGGTAATTACGTCACCACTTACCGTTGCACTTAGATTAACTAACGCCCCTGTCAGCACCTGTTGATCAGAGCCCACAATCACTGACGGCGGTACATTTACTTTAATGGCAGTAGCCTTAATACTGGTTATCACGGCCGGACTATCTTGCAAGTCACTTGCGACCAGAGTCACGGTATAGTCGCCATCCACCAGCATAGAAAATGTGGCAGCCGCACTGTTTGCATTGGTGACGGCAACGTCTCCCTCTGGCCCGGTAACCGTCCAGGCATAAGTCAGCGGATCATCGTCGATATCAGTACTGCCACTGGCATCAAGCTGAACCAATGAACCGGTATCCAACGACGCATCTAATGCTGCAATCACTGCCACAGGTGGGGTGTTATCAGCCAATGTCGCCCTGTCAGCATCTGTCGGATAGAGATCCTCATCGTCACAGACACCGTCACCATCACTATCGATAAACCCAGCTATCACACAGGCCGCTCTATCATCGTTATTAGCGCTAATAACGACAGTATCGTTAGCGGATAACTCACCATCATTAACCGTTAATGTTGCGGTATAATCACCCTCTACATCAGCGGTAAAACTGGGGGTCAGGTCATTCACATCACTTAAGGTGGCGGAAGAGCCTGCCGGTGAACTCAAAGACCATGAATAAGTAAGCACATCACCATTGGCATCGTTAACAACACCACTCAGATCAACCACCACCACTGCTGTGACCTGTTGATCAAGGCCCGCAAACGCTTGCGGCGCCACATTGCCTACCGGAGTAGTAGCCGAAAACCCTACTGTCGCCGCCAGACTGTCCTCCCGATCACTAACGACCAGGGTCGCGGTATAGTCACCATCCGCTGAAATTAAAAAGCTGGCATTGACAGTCGTTGCATTATTGAGGGCAACATCTCCATCAGGCCCTACAACTACCCAGCTATAAGTCATCGGATCATTGTCGACATCACTACTACCACTGGCGTCAAGCTGAACTAATGAACCGGTAAACAACGACGCATCTAATGCTGCAATCACTGCCACAGGTGACGTGTTATCAGCCAATGTCGTCCTGTCTGCATCTGCCGGATAGAGATCCTCATCGTTACAGACACCGTCACCATCGTCATCGGTAAACCCGGCTATCACACAGGCCGCTCTATCATCGACAATAGCGCTAATAACGACAGTATCGTTAGCGGATAACTCACCATCATTAACCGTTAATGTAGCGGTATAATCACCCGCTACATCCGCGGTAAAACTGGGGGTCAGGTCATTCACATCACTTAAGGTGGCGGAAGACCCTGCCGGTAAACTCAAAGACCATGAATAAGTAAGCACATCATCATTGGCATCGTTAACAACACCACTCAGATTAACTATTGCCCCTACCAGAACCTCTTGATCAGGGCCCGCAAGCGCTTGCGGCGCGACATTAAGGGCAGACGGGGCCGTCGCCGATATACCCGCTGTCGCTAGACTGTCTTCCTGGTCGCTAACTAGCAAAGTCACGGTATAGTCACCGTCCACTGGCATAAAAAAGCTGGCACCCGCGCTGTTTTGATTGGTAACGGCAACGTCTCCCTCTGGCCCAGCAACCGTCCAGGCATAAGTCAGCGGATCATTGTCGACATCGCTACTGCCACTGGCGTCAAGCCGAACCAATGAACCGGTAACCAGCGACGCCTCTAGTGCTGCAATCACTGCCACAGGCGGGGTGTTATCATCCAATGTTGCCCTATCAGCATCTTCCGGATAGAGATCTAATGGAACCGCGCCCGCATCGTTACAAATACCGTCGCCATCGCTATCGGTAAATCCAGCACCCACTGCCACACAGGCATCGGCGTTATCGCCAACATCATCACCATCCGTGTCTGCCCACTCTGTATTATCCGCGGGAAAGGCATCGGCAGCATCACTATAACCATCACCATCACTATCAGGCCCGGCAACCACTTTCTCAATCTCAGGGGCGGCTTCTTCCTCAATCACAACATCTGACAGCGCTTCAGTTTCAGCCACCAGCACATTATTAAGCTCCGCTATGGGCGTGCTGGTACCCGGTATAGGCAGTTGCAGTAATTCAGCAGCCGGTTTGCTAAAGGTCGCCTGTAATTGATCGTTAGTGATAGCCGATAATGTTTCAATGGGCTGACCATCTGCCTGACCATCGAGGGCACCATCGGCCAAATCTTCAGCCAAACCTTCAAGCAATTGATCACCAGTTGAATTAGTGTCAAGCGAGTTTAATTCGTTAATCAAAGCTCCCAGTACTTCAATGGCCGTTCTGTACTTCAGTACAAAGCTCGCATCTGAAGCGTCATCTATGACTAAAGGAGCACGCTTGAAAAAATTATCCCCCGGGTTTTCCGGATCCAACAAACCCAGGCCAAAGAAATCCTTTACAACAGCTTCCTGAACACCAAGCTGTCGATTAAAATCGGTCTCAATATCTTCCGCCGACATATCCGTATTATGCTTTGCCAGCTCAATTGTCAGCGACGTTAGTGGCGTTGCATACACTGGCGCCCCTAACTTTAAATTAGACAACTTACCAATGGTTCTCAATACTGGAATAACGGGTGCTGAGTTATTCAACTCAACACCACCAGTAAATTCAATTAGATAGAAGCTTGAAGAGGTTTTGTTGCCCGGTACAACCAAACCGGTAATAGCAGCATTGTCATCCGTGGTTCCGGACGCCACCAGTTCACCTTTCAGGTCCGCCGCACTAACATCCAGAATATAGGCATTAACGGTTGCATTGACCAACGGGCCTTTTACAGCCGCGCCACTAACAGGCACATCAAATGGCCCGGCATCTTCAAAATCACTCACTGTATCGCTGTCGCCACTACTACCACAGCCGGGCAGTATTAACGCGGATAGACAAGTGGCAACTAGCAATAGGGTGTTAAAACCTGAACGGCTCCCGGTATTTTTATTGGTATTTTTCATATTTAGTACCCAGATGGTGAATTATTCACGAACGTCAAAATAAGCTCTGCATAGAGCCAATACAGTATACTATTAAAATAAAATTAAAAAGTATACTATTTAAAGTGCCGGCCAAGCTGGAATGACGTTTATTGTGAATATTCCAGTTAGTTTCTGCCAGCTACAAACAGCCAGTATCAAAGCGAATTAGCTCACACACAAAGGGATTGACAGTTCACACTTTTCTATTTAGCATACTGTTTAACGATATTTAGTATACCTTTTAAAAGATTAAAAAATACAAATATTCGTTATTTGGTATTTCTTTACAGGAGAGGCCCTCGATCTTGTAGCTTTAGGAAATATGTTAGACATTAATTTAACTGGGCAATAATAATTACGGAGTAACCCTATGAAATTTACTAACAAGAAATTATTGGCAGCAGCGGTATTAACCGCCATCGCCACTCAAGCCAACGCGGCACCTGTCACCTATACAGTAACGTCCTCCACTGTCACTGCGGACTTGTTCTTTGGCACCGGTTATGTCGGCGCCGGCAGTACGCCTGGTGAAGGTTCCACTGACCCTCTAGCCTCGGGCATGGCCTCCTACCAAGGAAACGCGCTACCGGACGGTGGCTATGCGTTCAACATTAGCGGAACAGTGACCTATGATGATGCGGATGGCTCAGTGATTAGCAATAATCTAAAGTTTAATGGCGGTGTAACTGTCGACGTAGGCGGTGAGCTAGCTTACGCTGGCTTTCTTAACGCTGGTGGTGACTATGTCAACGGTAGTGGCTTAACCCTCAACACAGGGCTTTTTGATGCGACATTCGGAGCTTACCCTGAAGATATGGTCGACCTTACTACCACCAACCTCGATTTCACCGTGGCTAGCTTTTGGGATGGTTTCGGATTTGTAAATCCAGGCTTTATTCTTGAGACAGGTGCTCCAATCACTGCTGGCGACATCATTACTCTTACTATGCCAGGCTACACTCATGAGAGTGGGTTCAACCAAATCAATACTGTTGGTAATGTATCACTATTTGGAGAAGAAGCAGGTATGGGTATGGGCGGCACGCTGACTCTGGAAGTTGCTGCAGTTCCTGTTCCTGCCGCAGCATGGCTGTTTGGCTCGGCCATTGTGGGGCTTGCGGGTATTGGACGTAAGCGTAAATCAGCTTAACGCTTTAATGGGCCAGCCCCCGTGGCTGGCTTGGATTCGAGTATAAGGAAATACGCAGAGCACGGAGTGTTAACCCACTCCGTGTTTTTTTATGCCTATAAAAAGCCCGCGTAAGCGAGCAAAGGGTTAATGACTCGTCCTATTGAGTATGTCAGCTAAAGGCTGAAGCTGCTGTTCATAGTTCTTCCATTTTTCTACCGCTGTTTTATACATGGGTTTACGTACTTGCGAAGCACTCGGTGTGTTGACATTGCGTTTTGTTTTATGAAAATTCATGCAAGCCTGCTCGAAAGGTAACTCGCAATAATTCAATAATTCTTTTACCTGATTATCAGGGTCGGCTATCAATTTCTCGTAACTCAAACAATAAATTTTGTCGGGCAGCAGTTCATGCCAAAATGCCATAAGGCTTTCATAGAGTCGATAATACTCTGCCAATTCTTGCAGATTGGCGGCATAGCCATGAGCGACATTAAAATCCTGCTGAAAAATTGACAGACAATGGTCAAGTGGATTGCGAACACAGTGAATGATTTTAGCCTGAGGAAAAACGGCAGCTATCAAGCCTACCCGAAGAAAATTATGCGGCAGCTTATCGGTAACCCTAAGTATTGAGTCGTCGACTCCATTTCTTAATTTTTCAATATATTGACTGGCAGCCGTAACAAAAGAGCCTTCATTGACTTGATTAAGTCCTGCAGGAAATTCCTGCCTCGTTATCGTCATTGCAACCTCACAAACCTGGCGTATATATTCTACTTCCCCAGCACCATGCACAGAGGAATGGCTTGCCAAAATTTGCTCTGTTAGGCTGGTGCCAGAGCGAGGCATGCCGACAATAAATATGGGGGTTGAATCTTCTAATCCCTTGCCTTCAAAGCGTTGCTGGAATGCAGCGCCAAGCTCTAACTCATGCTGCTTGAAGTATTTCTTTTGATCCGGCACGCAATACTGGTAGGTTTGTCTTCTGAGCCGGTTGGCTTCAAGCAGGTGGTCGAAAGCTTTATCATACTCTGACAAATCATCAAACACTTTACCTAATGCATACTCTAATAGCATACGATCAGGGTCTTTAAGCGTATCGAGTTGAGAGGCTAGCTCCATAGCTTTCACATCATCATTGTGCTCTTTACATTTTTGCAGAAAAGCAAGTCCATGGTGAGCACTGGCGCAACCAGCATCAAGGGCGATAGCCTTGCGAAAGCTAAGCTCTGCTGCAGCAAAATCTCCCTGAACTTTTTGAACTGAGCCTCTTTTAGCGTGTGCCAGGGCATTATTGGGCGCCAACTTTACCGCTTGATCATACAGCTTTCTTGCCCTATCAGGTTTATTGGTGTCGGTAGAGAACACGCCATAAGTCAGAAGGAATAGTATGTTGTCCGGCTCTAGTTTATAAAGTTTTTTTAGACTTTTCTCTGCATCAATTAGCAGATTTAATGCTCGCTCTACAATAAAAACATTCCATGTGGCATTAAAATCATTGGGCCGAATTATTTCTGCATGGCGCAAGTAATTCAGGGCTTCCTGGTTACGGTTTATTTTGTGTAGCAGCTGGCCGAGAGACGAGTTAGCCTCATAGTGGTCAGGGGCCATGTTAATAATATGGGCATAGCCATTGGCGGCTTGCTGAAGTTGGCCGGTGTTCTCCAGCAACTTAGCGGTCTTTAAAGCTTCCAGATATTTAGGGTTATCCTTTTTTCTTGGTTTAAGCTTGGCACCGGGCTTGGCTGATCTTTTTTTGCTGGTTTTTTTCGCCACAACGCTGCCTTCTATTTTAAGCGAGCTTTGATCGCCGCAACTTTAAGTATGGTTTTAACGCCCAGAGAAACGGCCAGAGTTTTTAACCTTTGCCTGGCCACGCCCCAATCTGCCGGCTTGCCGATTTCAAGATCGCCGGCTGCCACCAAGGTGTCAATCTCCTGATCAGATAACTCAAGCAACTCCCTGATCAGTTCACGAGTATGCTCTGCCTGAGCCGGCGCCCGGTTAATGACAGGCGGTGGCAAAGTTTCGCTAAAGCCAACTGGGCCATTTTCTGTTTCTAACAACCTGCCTGCAGTAGGCTGATCCAGCAGGCGGAAGAAGTGCCTGACCTTATAGTGCGGATTTTGCAGAAACTCGCTGAGTCGCAGCATATTACCCGCGGGCACACCCTGTGCCTGACACGCCATCATCACTTGATAGGGCGAGAGACTGGCACTCCACTGTGTCACCATCGCTTCCAGTTGTTCACGGTGCTGCACTCTACCCAAGGCACTAGCGTAGCGACTATCTTCCGCTAAATCGTCTCGCCCCATAGCCCTGCATAGCCCCTGCCATTCATAATCGCTGGTCACTGATACGACACACCACTGGTCATCCCCTTGACAAGAAAATACCGAGTCAGGTGCGTTGAACTCATGGCTATTACCCTTGGCGACCATAGTGCCCGGCGCTAAAGATTCGCGCAGAAATTCGGGCGCCAATACATTCATAATGCATTCAGCCTGAGACAAGTCCACAAAACCGCCGACACCGGTGGCTCTGCGCTGAATCAGTTTGGCAAGGATGGCCGTTGCACTCACCCGGGCGGAAAAGTGGTCAGGGTAAATGGTGACTACATCCGCAAAGCCCGCTTCCTGTTCCGGGTAACGCCACAGGCCTGATAGTGAAGTACTGGCACGTACCAGCGGGCCATAACCCATCGTGCTGGCTTCGGGGCCGGCGCTGCCCATGGCGCTACTCTCGGCACATATAATGCGCGGGTTAATCGACTGTAAAACTTCATAGCCTATACCCAGCTTATCCATCGTCCCCGGCTTGAAATTGGAGAGCACAATATCAGCCTGCTCAACCAGCTGTTTAAACAGTTCAATGCCTTTTTCGGAGCGTAAATTTAAGCCTAATGATTGCTTGCCTCGGTTGCCCTGTGCAAAGGGTATGGACACTGGGTTGCTATCGAAGCTTTGCCGCATGCCATCACCAAAGGCTTTATTCTCGAGCTTAATCACCCTCGCCCCTTGATCGGCAAACAGGCGGCCCAGCTCTGCCCCCGCCACAATCACACCTAAATCCAACACTAACAACCCGGCTAAAGGGCGCCGCGTTATCGGCTCACTACCGAATGGATCCGGTGTCTGCGCCTCATCACTCAGCCGTGCCACGCACTGGGCTACAGTATCTTGTCCAACGGCCGGTGCCGGCTGACGAAACCCCACGCGCTGACCATCAATCCGCTGATAACCGGCAGGGACTTTCCCGGTAGCCCCCTCCAATGTAAGGTCTACAAAAAAGTCGCGGGCCGCAAAATGCTGATCGTTAAATAACTCCGATGGCTGCGCCACCGAGGCAATAGGAATACCTTTTTCACGACCGGCCAGCACCAGCTCTTCACGGGTTTTATCGGCAAACAGAGCCGCAATCAGCTCATTAATCGGGCCGATACTCAAGAGTCTGACAGCCGCCTTGCCGTACTTGGGGTGCTTAAAATGATGATCAGGACCCAGCCATGCCGACATGGCCTGCCACTGCCGTGGGTTGAGTACACAGGCGCGTACATAACCATCGACACATTTGAAAACCGGATACATTAGCGCCAGGGAAGGTAATTGACCAGGCACAAAATCAACCACGGTGCGCCCTTTAATCGCCACTTCGATGGCGGTACGACCGGCAGAGGCGCTGCCCGTCACACCAATGGGTGGGTCCAGAATCTGAGCCACGGCATCATTAATAGAGAAGTCCAGCGTATCGCCCTGCCCAGTGTGCAGGCGCTGCCAGTAGGCCAGCAAAGCGACCCAAGCTGCCTGAATAGCGGCGGTTTCCAGCGCCATATCACCCGGTGGTAATAAGGGCTTATTTCCCGCAGTCCCCGAACGCGATAGCTCACCGCCCATGGCCATATGGACCGCTTCAGTCGCCTTGAAATCTTTATAGGGCCCCTGCAAACCAAAATCGCTAATGGATAACACCAACAACTCGGGTTTTAAAGCGCGTAATTTGGCGGCCCCTAAACCCTTTGCATTCAGATAGCCTGACTCTGTACCATCCAACACGATATCGGCACTCTTCAGTAAACTTAGAAATTGTTCTTTACCTTCACTGACCGCTAAATCAATCACCACACTTTTCTTATTCGCATTGCGGGCTGCAAAAGTAAGGCTTTGCCCCTGATAGAGTGGCTCGCGCAGTCTGGAGGCCATTCCCCCTGGCGGCTCAACCAAAATCACCTCGGCACCCAGATCCGCCAATTGACGGCCACAACCCTGACCAATACGGTCACACAAATCCAGTATCCGCAGGCCGGATAAAGGCAAAGCGGCTTGGTTATCGGAGGTATTGACTGACATGCTGTTTTATCCTGAAGCTATTAAAGTGTTAACGCCCAGACCATTTCGGGGCTCTTTTCTCAACAAAGGCTTTGGGCCCCTCCATAAAGTCCTCACTGGCCAGCAACTCATCAAAGGCGGCCGGTATACCGACTACGGAGTCTTCAACGGCACTGTGCAGATTAGTTTCTGCTAATAGCTTCATGGTTATACGAATAGACGAGGGGGAGTTTTGGCACAATAGCGTGGCGTATTCTCTTGCCGCTTCCATCACCGCACCACTGTCACACACTTGATTCACAAAGCCTATTTCCTGCGCTCGAGTCGCCGTAATGGGTTTACCGGTGATCAATAAATCCATCGCCTGCTTGAGTGGAATCTGCCGTGTTAATCGTTGGATACCGCCGGCACCGGCAATCAGCCCCACTTTAACTTCGGGTAAGGCAAACTGCGCTTTTTTATCGGCGATAACAATGTCGCAGGCCAGTGCAACTTCCATCCCACCACCCATCGCAAAACCGTTGACCGCGGCAATAACCGGCTTAGTTCTACGGCGTGATGTAATGCCGGCAAAACCGGACGTTGGCGTCCACATAGGCTTGCCCGTGGCGGAATACTTCAGGTCGTTGCCGGTACAAAAGGCTTTATCACCCGCTCCGGTTAGAATGGCAACCCAGAGCGAAGCATCACTTTCATAGACATCAAAAACCTCTGCCAACTCCTCATTGGCGTAGGGGTGTAAAGCGTTCATAGCTTCAGGGCGGTTGATGGTCACTTCCAGAATATGCCCCTTTTGCGCTACCGTGCAAAACTCATAGTTATCCCTAAACTCCGTTGCTGGGACCGGCATCTGCAAACTCAGCGCCTCTTTAGATAAAGCCACGCGGTTACCCTTGCCTATGGCGCCGGCAAAAATAGTTTGGCCAAGCATATCGCGACTTAACAAGGCCTCAATAAACGCCTGGTCGTTGGAAAAATTGTTGGCAATAAAGCGTGCACCGCTTGTTACCATGCGACCGATAACCACCGCATATAAGGGTTTGCCTCGACTAAATTGAACCGTATAGGATTCCACCACCGCTTCACCTTCAGGGCTATTATCCAGCTTCACCGCCGCCACTGCGTTTAGTTGTTCCTGCAAGGCTTTAGAATCGCAGCGCTGCCAGCCAGGTCGAGTCGAATAAACCCCCACCGAATGCTTGTGCATCACACCACCATTAGCACCGACCAGTCCATAGCTATCGGGTTTATGCCGCAGTCGATTCACCACCGCAGCAATACCGTGCATAGAATAATTATTGCCCGGGCCGCCAAAGAAAGGCAGGCCGCCGGTTTGGGTTAAACACTGATCAGTGCCATCTAAACCCAGTGCCGCTTTCGCCTCTGAAACTACAATAGGAAAGCAGCTATAGATATCGATAAACTCAAGGTCAGCACCACGAATGCCGGCGGTGGCTAAAGCCTGCTGGTAAGCGCCGGTCAATGCGGTGGACTCACCCAGTTTTTCTCGCTCCAGCAAGCTTTTATCATAGCTATCGGCATAGGCATGCAGGTAAACCCACTGGCTCTGGTCAATGCCTAGTTGCTGTGCTTTGCCTACGGTCGTTAACACTACCGCGGCCGCTTGATTAACCCCGTCTTTGGCCACCATGGCGCGGGTATAGGGATAAGCAACATAAGCGTTTTTGCCGGCCGGATTGGCAATCTCTTCGGCACTCAGGCTAAGCGGGAACATGGCATTGGGATTGTCAGCCGCCACCGCCGAAAAAGGTGCCAGCAAGGCTGCCATCTCCTGCGTATAGCTGGCGATCTCTTTATTCTGACTGTTACATCTGGCCATTTCGCAGATAGCGTAAGAAACGGGTGCGGCCAATAGTTGATGTTTCATCTGTTCGTAGCTGAGCATACCCTGCATACCAATGCCTTGGTCTTCCAACTGCCCATCGACTTGCTCTGCCCAATCCAATGACTGCTGGGCCTTTATCGCGGCTTTAGTGCTGGCAATGACTTCGGCTCCGGCCAGCAATACCATATTGGCCTTGCCGTCAGCCAAATGTTCACTCCATTCATTCACCAGTTTTTGCGGTGTATTGCCACCCATGGTGGAATAAATCGCCCTGGTTGGATTGGCGCCAACACGCTGGGCGATAGAGCGGGGCATATTATTGGTATTGCCAAAGGGCTGTGGCCACATGGCATTGCTGTCGGGAAAAGTTCGGGTGGCTACTACCACATCAATTTCGCTCGCCAGCTGTTCGACTGACAAGGCATCATTAAGTGCTATTGCAGCTGCCTGACCTGCCAGAGCGTGGGCCGAAGAGGCCTCTTGCAACGGTTCAGTCAACAGCTCTGTAACTTCACCCACACCGATAATAATGGGGGTATTTAAATCAATAGACACTAATTACAACCTCTCAGCTAACTAATTTATAAACTGTAAAAAACAGACACCCTATAAAGAGTATACTGTTTTAAAAAGTATATCAATTAACATCTTTACGCTTGAGGTCTTGTTATCGTTAAGCCATCAGCCAGTGGCAGCCAGCATGATTCGACGCCTGTATTCTGTTGGGGTTACTCCCTTCCAGCGATAAAAGGCATGGGTAAAAGATTCCTTGGTAGCGTAACCTGACCGACGCGCTACATCCTCAATACCGTACTGACAATCATCGATAAGCGGCATGATCATTTGCTCTATATACAAATCCAATACTTGCTTAAAACTGGTATTTTCTGCCCTTAACCTACGTGTCAAAGTGCGGGCGGACATATGAAGTTGACGAGCGACGGCTTCTTGACTGGGCAGGGAATTAAAATCAAGTGTGCTACCAATAGCGGACTTAACTTTTTGCTGATAGGTCATCGGTGTCATAGTGATTTTTTGATAGATAAAAAAGAGCATGCCGCAATAATTATTACAGCACGCTCAAGTGGGAATATGAGACTCCTGAATCATTATAAACAGTATACTATATAAAAATAATTTCAAGTCAACTTTTTACAAACTAGTACCAAGTGCCCTCTTTGACACCAAAAAAAATCTACCAATGCTGGTATTTCAGGATAGTGTTAATCGCCTTCGCCCCGAATGGCACTGCCTCAAGAATGTCATTGAGCCTTGTAGGGTGGAATATATTCCACCATCGGCCTGCAAATCATTAACGGCTGGTGGATTATAATCCACTGCTGTCTCACAAATACCTCTCTATTCTTCGCTGGCACTTTAGTGGTGCGGGATAGATCGCATTAGATGTATTTAGGACATGAATTTGAACTTGGTTTCCACTAACCATCCGGCAGTAAGCTGTCTATTTTTAGTGGACGGCTCTAACATCTCGTAATCGTCCTCCCTGCTTTTGTACGCCACTAAAAACAGACAGCTCACTACCTTCAGATCACGCATTCTTTCAGTGTTGTTGAAAACAAAAAGGCGTGAAACCCAGTAATGGCGGGTGGTAAAAAGCGTGAACGTGATGCAAGAGCTGTGCTGGGTAGGGGGTTCTGGGACCGTGAAAATACAGGGATGTATTTTCCCGAGCGCCGAGCCTGCCCCATGACCGAAGGGAGTGCTTTGGGTACAGGGAAGGCTTGCAGCGTGTCCCATAACCCCCTACCCAGTACAGCTCGTTCCCAATCTTCGAATAATTCGCAAAACTATGAGACAGCAGTGGATTATAATCCACCCTACAGCAGCATTTTAAGCTTAAGGCAGTGCCATTACCTTCGCCCCCACTACAGATCGGTCATTATTAGCCATTGATACAAAAATCTGTTTTGACTAACCGTAACTTTAATTAGTATACTATTAGTGGAAGGGCACACTATGGGCTCAATAGCATGCCCAAACCAATAACCGATTCGTATTCAATGCTCTGAATCAAAGGCTGTATAGCGCTAAAGGCAGGTGATAAATGACCATATCAGAACAAACTCTAAGGTTTAACCGCTTAAAACAGGCCCCGGAAATGGCCTGGCCAACGCTGGGCCTGTTCTGTCTCTGCATGCTGGGTTTTGCTGCTACCTATTATCTGGCGCTAACCGATGCCATACCTATGTGGCTGGGAACACTGATTAGTGGCGTGCTCTGCTTTTACTGCTTTACCGTCGCCCATGATGCTACCCACGGTGCCGTCTCAAAAAATAAGGCCATCAACAATGGGCTTGGGCATATTGCCATGTTTTTCTTTGGCGGCTTCGCCTCTTTAGACGTCGCTCGCTGGATCCATATGCAGCACCACCGGTTTACCAACGATCATGATAAAGACCCGGATGCCTATGGGCATTCAATAGATCTATGGTTCCCCCTGCGGTGGGCGAACTTTGATTTTCATTACTCCCGTTACTTTCTCAATAGAGCCGGCCCTATGCGCAAGCGGCTGATGGGGTCTATCTATATCAAGCTAAGCGTCGTTCTGACGATGATTATTGTCGGCGTCGCCTTCGGCTATGGCTATGAAATTCTGATGCTATGGTTTTTACCGACGCGTATTAGCTCGTTTCTTTTTGTCGCCATGTTTGTCTATTTACCGCATATACCCTTTGCGGCAACCGCTGCTGAAGATGAGTACAAAGCCACTAATATTCGGCAAGGCTTTGAGTGGCTGCTGACACCAGTAATGATGTATCAAAACTATCACCTGCTGCATCACCTTTACCCTTCTGCACCTTTCTACCGGTATATAAAACTCTGGGAGATGAATAAAGAAGAACATATGAGTCATCAACCTATTTTTGTAAAAGCCTTCTCCCTCGATGGGGTGGTTAGCTCTAAGTCAAAGTGAGATTTTTATTGTGAGGTTAGTAGCATGAAAAAATGGCAATGTCGCTTTTGCTCCCATGTCTATGATGAGGCTCTGGGTGAGCCGGATATGGGGGTCGCACCAGGTACCAAACTTGAAGATCTTCCCGACGAGTGGTTTTGCCCTGAATGTGGCGCCACAAAAGAAGACTATGAAGAAGTTGTTGAATAAAGGGGATTAGGATGAGTGATTTATCGGGAAAGAACCTATTAATAACCGGCGCAGGCAATGGCTTGGGACATGCAATGGCTTTGCATCTGGCTGGCTGCGGTGCGCAATTAGTGATTGCTGATATCGATGAACCGGCACTGGCAGCGCTCAGTGAAAAGATTCAGGCTATCAGCGGCAATACACCTTTATCTGTAGTGCTGGATGTGAGTAGCGAAGAACAGTGGCAGGCTGCTGCCAGTACTATTGCGCAACAGTTGGGTTATCTAACAGGTCTGGTCAACAATGCAGGCATCATGCTGCATGTGCCATTTCAAGAGATGACGCTGGAACAATTTCGGCAAACACTACAAGTGAATGTAGAGGGCGTGTTTCTTGGCTGTCAAAACTGTTTACCGTTACTGGAACTTGGCGCGAAAGAAGCCGGCAGTAGCTCCATTGTTAATATCTCGTCCATCTTTGGTCATGTTGCCGGCTTGATGCATAGTGCTTACGCCGCCTCAAAAGGGGCGGTCAATATGTTCTCAAAATCTCTGGCTAATGAACTGCCAAGACAAGGCTTGAATATTAGAACGAATACCGTGCATCCCGGAGTGATGAGTGCAGGTGTGTCTATCGCGGGTACTCAAGCTGCGATTGACCGGGGCGTGTTCAGTTCAGCCGAAGAAGCCGGACAAGTACTGATGATGGGTAACCCCTATGGACGACCAGGCCAGCCCGAAGAAATACCCGGTGCCATTGCGTTTTTACTCTCTGATGCATCGCTGTTGATGAACGGTGCTGAAATCACTTTGGATGGTGGCCATACGGCAGTTTATTAATCAGTCATTGCTATAGGATTTAAACCGATGCATTACAATATTCTCGATTATTTTAATTTTCATGTGACTGAAAGTCCCTCTCTACCCTGCCTTATCGAAGGGGATACTTCGGTCTCTTATCAAGACCTTGATCGGCTGTCTGATGCATTGCTCAATGATATTAATAAGCTGGGCTTGAAATCAGAGGATAGAATAGCCCTGCTGGCCAAAAACTCGATTGATTTAGTGGTGGCGGTTATTGCATCCATCAAATCCGGACACGTTTTTGTGCCCTTGAACTACCGGCTTTCTCTGCCTGAAATCAACTATATTCTTAAAGATAGCCAAGCTCGTTCGCTGATGGTTTGTGCAGACTTCGCTAGCGACGAACTAACTGACTTATGTAATCAACTTGGAGTGAAATCTTATCCACTGGATTATTCGTCCCTTGACGCCCACCAGCTTATTACCGCTGCTGCAACATCAGTGAGTGAAGACCTTTGCCAGATGTATACCTCTGGCACAACAGGGCAGCCAAAAGGTGTGGTCAGTGGCCATCGACAATTATTTGAACTGGTGGTAACCAATGCCTTGATGCCACCAAAACTCAATAGCCAACAACCGTCACTACTACTGATGCCACTGTTTCATGCGGTGGGTTTGGGGCAGCTATTTATTAATCTGGTCAATGGCAAACCTACAGTCATATTGCAGGACTTCGATCCGGATCTCGCCCTGGCTTTAGTCGATCGCCATCAAATAGAAGATACCATTGTGGCCCCTATTATGTTGCAGGCATTTGTTGCCCTGCTCTCTGCGGGCTCTATTCACAATGTAACTTCACTAAAGAGAATGGTTTACGGTGCGTCCTCTATTGATAGTCAGTTGTTGAAAAAGGCCATGAGCGTTTTTAGCGCTGATTTTTTGCAAGGCTATGGCATGACGGAATTATCAGGTGGGGCCATTTTCCTCACGGCTGAAGATCACAAAAAAGCCATCGCCGGCAAAGAACATATTTTGAAATCAGCAGGCAGGCCCGCTCCCGGTGTAAGAGTGATCACTGTAGATGCCGACAAAAATCCTTTGCCCGCCAATGAATCTGGCGAAATTGCCATTTATAGCAGGACGTTAATGAATGGTTACTGGAACAATCAGCAAGCTACCAGCGAAGTGGTTGAAGACGGTTGGTATTACACCGGTGATGCAGGCTATATCGATGAAGAGGGTTATGTTTATATCTGTGACCGCATCAAAGATATGGTGATTTCCGGCGGTGAAAATATTTACCCACTCGAAGTGGAGCGGGTGCTGAACAAGCATCCTGATATTGTTGAATCATCAGTGATTGGTATACCCGACAAAACCTATGGTGAGACCTTGCTAGCCGTTTGCGTTAGCAAAGTAGCCGACACGCTTGACGAGAAAGAGGTCATAGCATTTTGTCGAGACCAGTTGGCAGGTTATAAAATACCGAGGAAATTTTCCCTGGTAACCTCTTTACCAAGAAACGCTGCTGGAAAAATACAAAAAGCTGTTCTGAGAGAAACCCATACAGAGTAGAACATCTACCGGCCTAAACAAACGAATAGCTACCCTGCTCTGGTCAGCGATAAAACCTATTATTAAAGAGAATTTAAAATCATGTTAAAGCGTGAATTTACCGAAGAACAAACCCTATTTCGTGGCGCTTACCGAAAGTTTTTGCAGCAGGAAATTGTGCCTTATATGGAACATTGGCGCGAACAAGGTATTGTCGGGCGAGAAGCTTTTCTAAAAGCCGGTAAGTTGGGTTTTTTAATGACCTGGCCAGATGAACAATATGGCGGTATGGGTGATAACGATTTTCGCTTTGAACAAATTATTATCGAAGAAAACCAATACGCCCTCACCGGTGATTGGGGAGCAACGACCCATAGCCGTTTAGTAGGCCCGTACTTAAGCCGTTTTGGCAATGAAGAACAGAAGCAACGATTTTTACCAAAATGTGTAGCCGGTGAAAGTATTTTGGCCATCGCCATGACCGAGCCGGATGCAGGCAGTGACCTGGCGGGTATGCGTGCCACGGCTATTGATCAAGGGGATCACTATCTACTGAATGGGAATAAGATTTATATTTCCAACGGCATTAACGCGGATGTGATTATTGTGGCGGCCAAAACTGACCCAAGCAATAACCCACGCAATATCGGTTTATTTATTGTAGAGCGAAACTTTGAAGGGTTTACTCACGGCCCTATGTTGAAAAAAATGGGCCAGAAAGGGCAAGACACCGCCGAGTTATTTTTTCAGGATGTTATCGTACCCAAGAGCAATGTGTTAGGCGATGACGCTAAAGGGCTGTCGTATTTGATGGAAGGCCTGGCTGAAGAGCGGCTAATTTCAGCGTCGAGCAGTTTAGCGGCTGCCCAAAAAGCCTTTGATATTACGCTGAATTTCACCAGAGATCGAAAACTCTTTAAAAAGTCTCTGGCTGATTTTCAAAACACTCAATTCAAACTGGCTGACCTGCGTGCGGAACTGGATATGCAGCAGACTTATCTTGATCAATGCGTAAAAGCACTTAACCATAATGCATTAAGTGCGGTTGATGCTGCCAAAGTCAAACTACTTAGCAGTGAATTACAGTGCCGTGTGGTCGATGAAGGTGTACAGCTTCACGGTGGTGCTGGCTATATGGATGAATACCCTATCAGTCGCATGTTCACCGATGCCAGAGTCACACGGATTTATGCAGGTACCTCTGAGGTGATGAAATTAATTGTGGCGCGCGATATGTATAAGGATGAGACCTTGCCTTTTATCGACAGAGACTTACCCTGAGTGGTAAGGCTCACTGATAGTCATCACTAAAGCTAAGACTGCTTGGCCATATTGGGAACGCCTTCATCAAGTATTACCCAATCTTGCTTGCTATCACACCAAACGTTAAATTGCGGGATAAAGCCACTGGTATCATCCAGAGTTCCGGCCTTAAGGTATACAGTGTCAGGTTTACTCGAGACAGCTGAATAAAGCGGTGAGCCACAATGGTCACAGAAATAACGTTTAACCCTATTGCCGCTATCGGTATCACTATCTCGATAAAGCTTCGGTTGCCCGGCGGTAAATTTAAAGTCTGAAACGGCAACAGCAGCCAGTGTCGAGAATGCTGAGCCTGCCTGCCTTTGGCAGTTCTTGCAGTGACACACACCCGTAATAGTAGGTGCCGCTTTAAGTTCATAGGTTATTTGCCCACAAAGGCATTGTCCTGTTACTGCCATTTCAAGCTCCTTGGTATATTTTTTGGTTGGTCGATTGGCTTAGTAGATAACGTGGGAACAAACTGCTGTCATTCCCGCCCCCAACTAAAACACTCGAGGGCAGGCTTCGGTGGGAATGACAGCTGGGTAGGGTGGAATATATTCCACCATCGGCCTGCAAATCATTAACGGCTGGTGGATTATAATCCACCCTACAGCAGTATTTTAAGCTTAAGGCAGTGCCATTCGGGCCGGCCCTGTATTTTATCGAGCGCCCATACTACATTTTAGGTATGCAACACCGCACGCTCATGGGATAACTCCTTGAAACCATGAATGCTATGGTAACGACCAATACCACTGGTATTGACACCACCAAAAGGAAGGTTGCGTTCAAGATAATGTATAGCACAGTCGTTAACCGTCACACCACCGGAGGAAGTGTTTTGTAGCATCAACTCAACAAACTCATTGCTCTCAGTGAACAAATACATGGCCAAGGGCTTGGGCTGCTGCTGTAGCGTGGTGATAACTTCATCGATATCGTTGTAGGTAAATACACTTAAAATAGGACCAAAGACTTCTTCAGCCAAAATTTTTGCATCAGCGGGCACATCGGTAAGTAAAGTTGGATGTACCGCTTGATTTTCCACCTCACCACCGCAGACTACCGTCGCACCTTTTTCACGAGCATCATCAATATAGCCTTTTACCCGTTGCAGATTGCGCTCATCAATTATTTTTCCGGTAGCCTCGGTGTTTAATGCACCGTCTACATAAAACATCGCCTGGTAAGTGGCTTGCACAGTCGCAATAAATGCTTCTTTTTGCTCTTCGTGCACCCAAATATTTTCCGGGCACAGACACACCTGCCCGTTATTCATATTGCGCCAGGCCGCCACTTTCTGAGCGGCTTCTTGAATATTGGCGGTGCGGTCGATAACGACAGGATTTTTGCCCCCCAGCTCCAGTGTCACCGACGCCAGATGTTGTGCTGCTGCTGCCATGACTATCTTACCCACTGCCGGACTGCCGGTAAAAAACACATGGTTGATCGGCTGTTCTAACAATTGATTGGCCAATTCAACGCCACCTTCAAAGACAGCGACTTCCTGCTCATCAAACACGTCACGGATTATTTCAGCGGTCACTTTGCTGATATGCGGTGCCATTTCATTAGGTTTGACCAGCGCACAATTACCGGCGGCCACTATAGCGACCAACGGCTGAAACACCAGACAGAAAGGAAAATTCCAGGGACCAAACAACAACACAATACCTTTTGCCTCATAGGTCAGTCGCGGGCGGGCATGCTCTAAGCCTGGAGACGATTCAATATCTACCGGCTTCATCCACTGCGCAAGATTATTGATGGCATCGTCAATATCGGTGTAGCAGCCAGTTATTTCTGCCTCGTCACCTTCGGGTGATTTTCGAAGGTCGGCATAGAGTGCTGCTCTGATGGCGGCTTCCCGAGACTGTATGGCTGACTTTAGTCGCGCAAGCTTGGCAATACGCTGTTCTGCAGTAGAACGCTTTACCAGCCATTGATGCTTGGACTGCAACTGAAAGATACGATTTATTTCGCTGACTGAGGTTTCACTATTCATAGTATTCTACTTTTTTTCAAAGGTACTGTTTTAAAGGTACTGTTTTAAAGGTGCTGTTTCAATGAGTTCGATGATGGAATAAACATGCTCAAAAACCTAACTCATAGTAAATTTAATCGGCAGCTTTTTAAGCCCCGTGACAAAAATCGCTTTTGCTACTTGAGGCTCGCCGGCCAGCTCAATACTGTCGAGGCGGGGTAACAACTCTTGGAAAAAGGAGACAAGTTCCATCTTGGCGAGGTGCATACCCAAACAAACATGTGGCCCAAAACCAAACGCTAAATGCCGGTTGGGTTTACGCGTCACATCAAATGTAAAGGGTTCATCAAAGATACTTTCATCACGGTTGGCCGATGGATAATAAAGCGCTAGTGACTCCCCTGCCTTGATCTTAACGCCCTCCACTTCACAGTCATCTTTGGCGGTACGAACAAAGCTTTTCACCGGTGTCACCCAGCGAAGCATCTCATCAACAGCGGCAGGAATTAAGTCAGGATTGTCTTGTAGTAAACGCAGCTGATCCGGATTTTCTATTAATGCCCGCATACCGCCCGCCAAGGTATGGCTGGTAGTATCGTGACCGGCCGTTGCCGTGAGAACATAATAGGAAATCGCTTCCAAATGACTAATAGCTTCACCGTCGACTTCTGCCGTGGCGATCACTGTGGCAAGATCGTCTTTGGGGTTGGCTCTTTTTTCTTCAATTAGCTTACCGAAGTAGGTATGAAAATCCCTAAGCACCTCATTTCTGGTCGCCGCCCCCGTCTCTTCCCCGTCGGTTCGCGCCATATCTTCATCTTCACCGCCAAACAGTTGTTGAGTCAATTTTAGAATAAAAGCCTCATCTTCATCGGGAATACCCAGCGTGGCCATCAGTACACGTAGCGGGTAATACATAGCAATGTCAGCGGCAAAGTCACACTCACTACCCAGAGATGCCATCTGATTAACCATTGTCTTTGCTAACTGTTCTACATTGCCGCGCAAGTTACTGATGTTTTTTGGAGAGAACCAATTTTGTCCGATTCTGCGCATTTTTTTATGTCGCTCACCATCCATATTGACCAGCATTTCCAATGCATTAACGGTACCAAAGGCTTTTAAAGCTGCTTGCTCGACCTCAGTAGGTCGTAAAATAGATCGAGGGTTACTGAGAAACTGCTCGTTATCCAGCTCAATATCCTTGATGGTTTCGTAGCGTGTCACCGCCCAAAATGGCCGATACTCTTCAGGCTCAACACGACAAACCGGCGTGTCTTTTCTTAACGCTGTAAAAAGTTTATGTAAACGATCTTCATCAGCGAATAAGGCGGGATTAGTGAGCTCTTCAACTTTTGTCATGATCATTCTCTTTAAATTTATTTTGAAATTTTTTGAAATATTGTATTAGGTAAAAACGTCGGCTAAATAACGCTACGCCAATCACACAATGGAGTAAGCACCATCCACAACCAACTCGGTACCGGTAACAAATTGCGAGGCATCGGCGGCAAGAAAGGCGATAACACCGGCGACATCTTGCGCTTCACCCCATCGCCCCATGGGAAACAAAGTGCCTACCATTTTATTTCTCTCATCGGCATCGTCTACCAGGCCCAGTTTCTCGGCATCCTTTGCGGCACTAAGCCCCAACTCAGTATTGACGGGACCAGGGTGTACGGAATTAACGCGAATTTTTGTCCCCATACGGCCCAGTTCAACCGCCATGGCTTTGCTCATCATACGCACCGCACCTTTTGACGCACAATAGGCCGAATGCATAGGGCCTGATATTTGCCCGAAGATAGAAGACAGGTTAATAATGGAACTACCCGCCGTGGTCTTGCCTGACTCCGCCATTAACTCATAAGCCGCTTTGCAACCGATAAAAACACTGTCGACATTGATCGTCTGCTGCTTTTTGAAATCTTCATAACTGCACAGGGCAAAGGGAATATTCATCATGATACCCGCGTTGTTGACCAACACATCCAACCGTGAGAACTGCTGTTTGCACGTTGCAACCACTTTTTCCCAATCAGCTTCACTGGTCACATCGTGTTTGATGGCCATGGCCTTGCCATTAGACTCAAGGATTTTAGCGGCGGTGGCTTCGACACCCGCCTTATCAATATCGGTGGCTACTATCGTAGCGCCCATATCGGCCAGGTCGTAAGCACACTGCTCACCAATACCTTTAGCTGCACCGGTAATAACAATGACCTTTCCTGTTAAATCAAAATTTTGCATAGTCACTTCTCCTCGATTCTTGTAGGTTTTTTTGCTTTGCTATTGTGAATGCGCAAAACGTTCTCTGAGCTCACGCTTTAATAACTTACCCGATGCATTGCGTGGCAGCTCATCAAGGTATTCATAGCGTCTTGGAATTTTATAGCCCGCCAACTGATCGCGGCAGTACTCAATCAGTTCTTCATCTGAAGGTGAGCTAGCCTGTTTTTTTACACAAACAGCCACCACCGCTTCACCGTATTTTTCATCCGCTAATCCAATAACGGCAATATCAGTAATATCGGCATGGGACATCAGTACATTTTCCACTTCTGTGGCATACACATTTTCTCCACCGGAAATAATCATATCTTTCAGGCGATCTTTAATAAAAATATAGCCTTCTTCATCCATATAACCGCCATCGCCGGTGTAATACCAACCATTCTCAAACACGGCGGCGGTTTTATCCGCTTGCTTGCTATAACCTTCCATAAGAAACGATGAACGCACGGCAATTTCACCGATCTCTCCCCTTGGCAGCTCCTTACGGGTTTCTGAGTCAACAATATTGACTTCGGCAAACGCGGCAGCTCGGCCACAGGAAAGCAATAATTCCGGGCGACCATTGAGCGCTTTATGATGATCATCAATGGTAAGAATAACGGTGGAGGCAACGGACTCGGTCATGCCAAAGCCTTGCTGAAAGTTACATTGAAAACCCTCCATCGCCCGCCGTAATACATCGACTGTTATGGAAGACGCGCCGTAAAATATTTTTTCAAGGTGAGAGAAATCGTATTGCTTAAGATTATCTATGGATGTCAACACCGCCAGTATCAATGCCGGAGGCAACATCACTTCAGAGATTTTTTCACTGACCAGGGTCTCAACTAATTGCAAGGGTTCAAATTCTTTTAGAATCACCACGGGACGCCCCATGCACAAAGCCACAATACCGTTACATAAAGCCGCCGCATGAAAAATAGGAGCAACGATCAAGTGGGGTTTTCCAGCATCAATACGCGGTGGGATCAATATCGAAGAGACAATAAAGTTGGCTAGCTGTTGTTGCGTCACCATCACCCCTTTGGGGAAGCCTGTGGTGCCGGAGGTATACATCTGGTAAACCACAGTGTCTGCTAATGGCTCAAAGGTCACTACGGTATCAGGGCTATCAATACCTATTGTTGTTAAACTTTGCCAACGACTATTGCTGGGCTTATCCTCTGTTTCTATATCCAGACGTACAAAATGATTGAGTGAAGTATCAGCAGCAATGGCATCGATATTGGCACAGAGTTCGTCACTTTCAGAAAAAATAATTTTTGCTTCAGACTGCTGAAGAATATAAGCAATTTCCTGCGGGGCTAAACGATAATTGATGGGCACATAAACAGCCCCCAACTTCATGGTGGCATAAAGCAGGATAAACTGTTCAATACGGTTATAGCTCATGATGGCTACGCGGTCGCCGCCGGTGATACCGGACGCTGACAAAGCCTTCGCCAAATTGTCCGCCTGCTGCTGCCACTCACCAAAGCTTAATATCTGCGAGCCTTGCTTTAATGCCTGCTTGTCGCCACTAATACGGACATAATAATCCAGCATTTCAATGGCGGTTATGGCGTTTTTTCTCACTTTTTTCTCCATCGCTATCAGCGATTCCACGTTACTTAATGCTGTTTAATGGCCTGCAAAACAAAAAAAGCATTGTTTATCTTCTGAGGCTATTGTTACTTTACGACCAATGGGCTCTGGCTGCCTGGGTAATAGTGACGCCAAGGTCTGAGCGTCACCGCTGGCCACTTTTGCCAACACTCGCTGCTGTGTGTTTTCAACTCTTGCAACAACACAAGCTGTATCGGGCTGGCCTTTTGCATAAATCAGACAATAACTTTCGATAATGGCCTCGCCGTTATAGTGACTGAGAACCTCTACTGTCTGCTGTTGATCAAGTGCCTGCTGCGCTGAATCAGGAGACGCTGGCTGCCAGTGCGGCACCGCTGTGGTTGAGTAAACCCCAACCGATTGTTTCGAGAGAAAACCGCCATTGGCACTGACCAGACCAAATTCACCCGGTGCTTTGACTAAACGCTCACACATCTCGGCGATGGCATGCAAACTATAGTTATTGCCCGCGCCACCAAAACAAGGCAAGCCGCCCGTAATCGTTAGGGGTTTTTCACCCTGCCAATCAATGCCCAAGGCATCACAGGCCGCTAATACGGCAATGGGGAAACAGCTATAAAGATCGAGCAGCGCAATATCTTCCACCGTCTTATCCGCCATAGCCAAAGCATGCTGGGTCGTTGCTTTAATCGCATTAGACCCACTTAGGTCGGGGCGCTGTGAAACATGGCTATCTTCAGCATCGGCATAGCCGTGCAGGTAAACCCACTGATCTTCAGCAATACCCAGAGACTTCGCTTTGCCGACCGACGTCATCAGCACGGCTGCGCCTTGATTAACCGCATCCTGTGCGACTAACCATTTGTTATAGGGGGTATTCACCGCAAAGTTATCTTTTGAAGGGGTTTTTAAAAAATCCTGGTCTCTGGCAATAGGAAATTGCGCATAGGGGTTGTTCGCCGCGACCTGACTAAAACTGGCAATCATTTGTGCCATCAATGCCTGATGCTGCTCTACCGTTAAGCTGTGTTTATAGCGCCAGGCATTTTCAAATAAGGCGTAGGTGTGTATCGGATAGTTAATATGGTGAGCGCGTTCTAAATCTGTGGTTAAGCGCTTAACGCCCTTATCTTCACATTGATTGTCCAACTGCTCAGACCAATCCAATGGCCATTGATTACGCAGCGCCATTTTCATCGCGCCGGTGGCTTCGGCGCCACAAATAAGCGCCATTTGAGAATCGCCGGCATAAATTGCTTCCGCCATCTCGTTCACCAGCTGCTGTGGACTCTGCCCACCCACATGGCCATAAATAAGCCGGTCTGGTTTCGCGCCTATACGATTGGCTACCGACAAAGGCGGGTTATTGCTGGTACCAAAGGGGTGCTGGCCTTCGGCTCGGTTGTCTATCATTGATCTGACTACGGCCAAGGTGTCGATCTGACTGGCAAGCTCTTGCTCTTTATCAATAGCTTGTAGTGCCGCCTGACTCGCCAATGCTACCGGTGATAACACTTGCTCAGCGGTGCTGATGTCTCTTTTCACTACCTGACCAAAACCGATTAACACCGGCGTATTCAGTGACACCTCACTGGTAGTCATCGAAGTCGTGTTGGTTGTAGCTGTTGCCATCATCACTATAGTCTCAATTTAAATCGGCTTAATCGCATGACCGCCATCTACGGGCAATAAAGCACCGTTAATAAACGAGCTTGCATCACTGGCCAATAACAGTAACGGCCCATCTAATTCTTCTAATTGCCCCAAGCGCCCTGCTGGCGTGCGCTTAATATAGTTAGCGCCACTTTCAGCATTGAAATAATCGTCATTTAACTCGGTTAAAAAGTACCCGGGGCACAAGGCATTGATACGAATAGGATGATTAGCATGTGTCATCTCGGCAGCCATGGTTTTGGTCAGCTGGGCAACCGCCGCCTTAGAGACGTTGTAGGGCACTTTTGCCAAGCTTTCACGCAAGCCGTAAAGAGATGAAATATTAACAATGCAGCCGCTCTTTTCAGTTTTTATTAAACGCTGGCACATTTCCTGCGCAACGATCCAGGCACCACGCAAGTTGACACCCATGACAAAATCCCAATCTTCCAGTGTTACCGATGCCAACAGTTTTGTATCACCACTGGCTCCAGCATTATTAACCAATACATCAACAACACCGACTTCTGCTTCAATTTTTTCATAGCCTGCACGGATACTTTTTTCATCCTGAACATCCATTGCCACGGCAAAAGCTGAACCACCCTGCTCTTCGATACTAGCCACTAATGCCTCAAGCCTGTCTACTCGTCTGGCGGCCACTATTACTGTCGCTCCAGCGCCAGCCAGTACTTTGCTAAAATGTGCGCCTAAGCCACTGGAAGCTCCGGTGACTAGTGCAACTTTATTTTTTAACAACGAATCATTAAACATCAGCGCCATAACCTCATTGCGCCTTAGGCTTTACTATTTCTGCAATCTCGGCTTCATCATAGCCAAGCCCCATCAAAATATTTTTACTATTCTCCCCAAGCATGGGTGCATCAGAGCGGACACTGGCCGGCGTTTCACTAAACTTTACCGGGTGCTTGATACTGTAATAGCTGCCCACTTGAGGGTGCTCTCGCGGCGTGAAGAAACCTGTGGCCTGCAAGTGTTCGTCGTGACGAACCTCGTCCAGACGGTTAACTCTCATGCAGGGGATGGTATTGGCTTGCAACAGGGTTAACCACTCATCGGTGGTTTTGCTGGGGGTAATGTCATGCAACATACCGTAAAGAATACCAATATGTTTGGTACGCTCGGTATAGGTGCTAAAACGAGGGTCTTCGAGAATACCCTCAACGCCCGTCACACTCATAATCACTTTCCAGTCATTTGCCGAGTAAGGCACTATAGAAATATAGCCGTCCTGAGTTTGATACGGTTTGCGATTAGGGTCGATGGAACGGGTGTAAGCCACATCACCGGTAGCTGGTTCAAAGGTGTGTTCATAAAGATTTTCAATCATATTAAAAGAGGTAAAGGCTTCAAACATCGGCACTTCTACAAATTGCCCCTCGCCTGTGCGCTCGCGATGATAGAGCGCAGCTATGGTGGCGTAAGCGGCATGTAGCCCCGCTGTTTTGTCAGCGATTAATGAAGGCACATATCGGGGCGTGCTGTTGCCATCCACCCGCGGCAGCAAATCAGTAAAACCCGCTGCCGCCTGAATAACATCGTCATAGGCTACACGGCCACCATAAGGGCCATCGGAGTCAAAACCGGTGCAGTGCACAAAAAGTATATTGGGATTAATCGCTTTGACTAAGTCATAACTCAAACCCAAACGCTCAAGCCCGCCCATGCGCACATTGGTATAAAACACATCGGCATCGACCAACAGTTTTTTCATAGCGCCCAGCGCCGCCGGGTTGGACAGGTCTAACTGAATGGATTGTTTGTTGCGATTAAGGGCCATATAGATGGGGCCCATGCCCTTCACCGGTGTGTTGCCAGGCAGCCGCATCACATCGCCGGAGCCGGCTTCAACTTTAATCACCTCAGCCCCAAGGTCGCCAAATATTTGGCCACCATAAGGACCGAACACCACCGTGCTCATCTCGATAACTTTGACACCCGCCAGTGGGCCAGATTTTTTATTCGTACTTGTACTCATACTCTATCTCTCAAAAAGCAGCTCAAATAGCGGCGGTTTTTTAGTGCGGCTTACTGGCCTTGCCAGTTGGGTTTACGTTTTTCAACAAACGCCTGAATACCTTCTTTAAAATCTTCAGAGCCAAGAATTCGCTCTCGTGTAGCACTATCCAGTGACATGGCTTGCTCAACACTGTCGTATTTTAAGGTTTCATTAACTGTGGCCAGCGTCACTTCAACCGACAACGGCGCGCAGGCAATGATCTTGTTGGCATAGTCGATAGCGGCTTCAAGTAACTGCTCCTGTGGTACCACTTTATTAACAAAGCCCATCTGCTCACCGCGCTCTGCGCTGATAGGGTCACCGGTGATCATGGCCGCTACGGCTTGCTTAAGGGGAACTTGACGCGGCAGGCGATGCATACCACCGGCTAAAGCGGCTAAGCCCACTTTGGGTTCCGGCAAGGCAAATTGGGCATGTGCTGCGGCAACGACAATATCAGTCGCTAATGCAATCTCGAAACCACCGCCGAAAGCGAAGCCATTAACGGCAGCAATAACGGGTTTCTTACGATCATAAAAGGACGTTAAACCAGCAAAGCCTTCGGCGGGTTGTTTGCGTTGTTCCGGTGTGGCTGTTGCAGTAAATTTCAGGTCATTGCCGGAACAGAAGGCTTTGCTACCTGCACCGGTGAGAATGGCAACACGCAGCTCCGGATTAGCTTCAAAGTCTCGAAAAACTTGCGCTAACTGCGTGTTAGTTTGTGGAGTAAGGGCATTCATGGAATCTGGGCGATTGATGGTCACGAGCAAAATATTGCCACGCTCCTCAACCAGTACCGGTGATGAATGACTACTTTTCATAAAATTATTTCTCGATAGTATTAAACGAAATGATGGCTATCCTCTCAATATCGTCTCAATATCGCCTCAATATCGTCTCAACTGAGTGGATAGCTTTTGTGAACGTTAACAATGAAAATCCGAGGCCAGTCTCCAGTACCAGCCTCGGATAAGGGATAAGAAACGCTTTATAGAGAAAGTCGCTCCCAATGAACCCGACGCTAGAACCGAATATTAAATTCAGCTCTCATCAGGCGTCCGTCACCCTGCAATAGCTGCTCGTCTCCCAAACCAAAATCTGCTATGCCGCGATCAACGGCATAATCTTCATCGGTAATATTGTCCACGGCCACTGCAATATCCCAGCTCTCACTCACCGGTGTATAGGTGACTCTGGCATTGACTATCCCGTAGCTACTCTCATCAACCTCATTGGCCCCATCAAAGTAATAATCATCGGTGTAGTTATACACGGCGAACCAGTTGAGATTGCCCCCTAGAAAACCGTGCTCATAATCCACTCCCAGCGAGAGAGTATTCTCGGGGGCGAAAGCCAGGTCATTGCCGTCCAAGTCGCCAGAACTGAACTCTGCATCAAGAAAAGCATAAGTGGCCATTAAGATCAGGCTACCCGTAGGGTTATAGCGGGCCTCTAATTCCACACCCTGGGTTGTTGCATCACCGGCATTATCAATCAGGACTCCGGCCCCTGTTACTGTCTGCATTTGGAAGTCTGAGTAATCGGTGTAGTAGATGGAGCCATTAAACTGTAGTCGATAGTCAAGCAAGGTGGACTTGAGCCCAAGCTCATAGGCGATACTGGTTTCGGGGTCAAAGGCAGGAACGCTATCTCCCACACCATCTCCATCGGAATCAACTGGGCTGAAATTAAAACCACCGCCCTTGTAACCCTTGGCGACACTGGCAAAAAGCATAGCGTCCACACCCACATCATACTGCGCTACAAGACGAGGGGTTACCTCACTCCAGCTTTCGTCTTCGCATACGGCGCCTGCAGTGGGTGCAGTAACTTCAATATCGTCAACCGGCACATTGCTGCAAAAGTCCTTTTCATCCTGGCTCCAGCGAAGACCGCTAGAGATAGAAAGATCTTCTGTCGCATGCCAGGTGGCATCAATAAATGCACCGTAGGAATCTGTATCGGCGCGGTTTTCCAAGCGGCTTAACGCGAGGGTCCCAAATCCAAAAAGCGTATCATCAATAGCGAGTTCACCCGGGACTGCGTCAAGCTCCTCGCTGTAGTAACTCACACCGACAAACCAATCCAGTTCATCCCCCCAACGGTTCAATCTAAACTCTTGATACAGTGTGTCTGCTTCTCCTTCTTGATCGAAAACAGCGTTCGCACCCCCGGTACCGAAAGGGCCAAAGAAGGCAGCATCAATTAAAGCATCGGCAGCAGTGCCATCAAGGTCTTCCCGGAACTGGTTGGTGCCTGTACGACTATCGGTGATAGACGTAAATTCCATATCATCATCCAGCTCCCATGTCAGGTTCAGGCCAGCACCCTGGTTTCGTGCCAGTTCGTAGTCCGGCTGACTGGTTTCGGTCAGGGCATATTTATCGGGAAACTTTTCTCCCGGATCAGCGGTATTAAAGTCAGTACTGTAGGGGCTAACATAATTGGAATCAGCCTCACTGTAGTTTAGCCTGAGCACAGCCTCCAGGCTGTCAGTAGGGTTCCAGCGCGTCATCAACCGCACACTGTCTCTATCGGTAAAAGCCTCTGTCCCATTACTCACATCTTCTCTTTGCCCCTCAATGCGATCACCGGCATAGGCCAACCTAAAGGCCAGCGTGTCGCTGACTGCCCAGTTACCCACAACATCCAATTTGCGTTGCCCCTCATCCCCGGCAGCCACACCCAACTCAAGGGTAGTTACATCCTCTGGCGTATTGGACACAATACTGATGGCGCCAGCCGAAGCATTACGGCCAAACAATGTTCCCTGAGGGCCCTTGACCACCTCAACCCGATTGACATCAAAGAACGCACCCGTGGCAAAAGTATTCCTACCGATATAGGCACCATCAAAGAAAACACCTACCGAGGGCTCTGAACCGATGCTCCAGTCATTACTACTGATGCCACGCAGCGCCCAAGTGTTGGTCGCAAGCCCGTACTGTGAACCGGTCAGCCCCGGTATCATCGGGATCAGATCGGTAACGACGGTGGCATCCACCTTAGCCAGCAGCGCATTATCAACACTGCTAATGGCAATGGGCACGTCCTGGACATTTTGCATTTGCTTCTGTGCGGTAACAATGATCTCTTCAAGTTGAGCATTGGCCGATAGGGGGGAAATCACAGCAGTAATGGCAGCGGCAATTAGCGTTTTATTCATTCTTTTCATATCAATGATTCCGTTAAGGTAAGTTTGAACCATAACCAGCTCAAGCAACAAAGCAGCAATTAGTATACCTTTAATATATTAGTATACTATAAATAGCCTATCAACTATTCATAGCAAGAAATTTGGAAGTGGTTAGATTAAAAATGTCAGGAAATGCTTTTTAAATATCTAATGGCTATATTGGATAGCGTGTTAAAACATAGCTATCACCCTGTATAACAGGGCGATAGCATTAAGCCTGTTGACCTAAAACTCGTAATACAGCTCAACGCCATACATCCGGGGCTCACCATCAGCGGCCACCTGCAGTGTTTCCACATCACCGTAACCAAAGTCAGCAGCAGTGGACCCCAAGGCCGCGTTCATATACTTTTCATCGGTTAAATTCCTGCCAAACACGGCAATACTTAAGCCCGAGTCAAGCATCAGTGCTGCACGTGCGTTAACCAACTCGTAGCCATCGGTTGGAACGAAGTCATTGACATAGTCAACATTCAGCACCTCTACGCCATCCGTGTAAGAATAGTTAGTGGTGAACAGCCATTCACCATAGCTTTGCAGCAGGCTATAACTGAATGTGAAACCATACTTATATTTCGGCGCATCTTGTTGAAACAGCGCTTCATCATATTCAAAGTCCAGATAGCTGCCGAAACCACTCACCATCAAACCTTCAAGCAGTAAATAAGACACTTCAGCTTCGAAGCCCTGAATGGTGGCGTCACCCAGGTTATAGACGAAGGTCGACACACCGATAATCTCCGAGTATTGATACTCTGAATAGTCCGTATAAAAATACGCGGCATTAATTCGGCCCCGGCCATTCTCTGTGTCGTACTTGATACCAACCTCGGTATCCAACACTTCCTCAGGGTCAAAGGGGGCTAGTGAATCTACTGTCTCACCACCAATCGGTAACACGACCTGACCACCACCGCGGATATTTTGTCCCCCCGCTCGCTGGCCCAAGCTATTTTTGATATAGGCCATGCCCTTATCACTGAAAAACCAATCCAGCCCTACGGTCCAGGAAACATACTCATAATCTTCAGTTAAATCGGCCTCACACTCAGTAGCACTCGCCTTTACACCTTGCTTTGGGGTAAAGGTATTGGTGTCAGTTTCCCAACCAAAGGGACAAGCCAAAGGGTTAAGGGTAACCGCCTCCTTATCAAGGTTCTCACCATCGCCGTCAAACCATGCATATCCATCAATATTGCTGGACAATATGCTTTTTTCATCCTGGGTATAACGCAGCCCGAGTTGCGCAGAAAACTGCTCGTTGATGGCGTAAACCAGATGACCAAAGATAGACTGGCTTTCTGACTCCGCCGTACCGTCAAAGACAAAATCCGCAAAATCAATACCTTGCACATCAAGTGCGCTGGTATAATCACTCGCCTCTTCTTTGAAATAATATAAGCCCACCATCCATTGCAGATCCTGGTTCAGAGCATCACCGGAGAGCTGTAGCTCTACACTGTCTTGATCCCCAAATTGATCCAGCTCCGGGAAAGCAATATTAAGATTGGTCGCTGCTAAATCAAAACGCTGGTAAAAGCTCCATTCACGATGAGCCAGAATGGCTTTTGCAGTCAATGATTCAAACTCATTTTCCAGTGACAGGTAATAGCCCTCATTACTGGCATTGGCATCGGAAGGTACATAGGCAACACCGACACTACGATCGTTGTCGTACTGAATAAACTCAAAACCCGTCCATACATCGCCACCTCTTTGCCTTAGCAAGGTACCCACGTCGTTTGCATCCCAATAGTCACCGCCGGCTTCTATATACAGACTATCGGTCGCATCCCAGGATGCCGAAATTCTATAGGTCTCTGAATCGATACTGTTAAGCTCAACGTGGTCGGTCACCACCCCGTCTGGCCCCATAATGACTTGATCACTCCAGCCATCTCGTTGATTGTTACGAGCCGCAATTCTGATCGCTGCGCTGTCAGTCACTGGCAGGTTTATCGCCCCTTCAACAATCTGGGCGTCATAATTACCGGCAGTCGTCGACACAAACCCCGTAAGACCCGCGCTGGGATCAGCCTTTACCGTTTCAATCTTAAGCGCACCACCCGTGGAGTTACGGCCATAAAGTATCCCCTGTGGACCTTTGAGCACTTCTATTCCAGCGATATCAAACATCTCACTCATGGCCCCCTGGGCACGGCCCAGATACACACCATTGAAATAAATACCCACCGATGGATCAAGGGTGACTGCCGTAGAGTCACCCTGTATCTGCCCTCGAAGTTCAATAATGGGGCTCGCTGAGGCACCTTCAGAGGGATAAATATTCAATGACGGCGTCATCATTTGTATATCCTGGACACTGACCAAACCGAGGTTTTTAATCATCTCAGGGGAAAAGGCGGTGACGGCAACCGAGACCTCCTGCAATGATTCCGTCTTCTTCCGCGCAGTAACGGTCACCTCTTCCAGCATCAGGCCGGAGTCGCTTTGCGCCAGTGTATAGGGGGCTGCCAGTGTTCCACCCACTAATAAAGCGATTGCAGTCAGGGGGAAGGCAAAGGGATTACTTGCTCTCATTATTGTTCTCCAAATAAGTCTTCAACATTATTTTTTTTGTCTT
Source organism: Oceanicoccus sagamiensis (assembly GCF_002117105.1). GTDB lineage: Bacteria > Pseudomonadota > Gammaproteobacteria > Pseudomonadales > Dasaniaceae > Oceanicoccus > Oceanicoccus sagamiensis. The sequence goes on from NZ_CP019343.1 coordinate 591,225, forward strand.
TGGTAAAGCCATGGAGAGGGTATAGCCACCATCAGGCTCAAATCTTGAGGCCGATATTAGTATACTAAAAGAAATCATTCAATAGATTAGTATACTAATTTAAGGCGTTAGTCGTTTGTCGTAGTACTTGAAGTCTGGATGAGTATGTGGGAGGGCTATGCATTGCTGTCTCACAATTATTTCACTATTGCTAGCAGGCTCTTTGGTGGCGCAGTCTAGATTACATTAGGCGCATTCGGGACATGAATTTTAACTGGGTTTACGCTAACCATCCGGCAGTAAGCTGTCTATTTTTAGGGGACGGTTCTAACATCCCGTAGTCGTCCTCCCTGCATTTTAACGCCCCTAAAAACAGACAGCTCACTACCTTTTAGATCACGTATTCTTTGAACTTTTGTTGAAAAACCGATGTAAAGCCCTGCAATGGCGGTAAAAATCGTGAACGTGATGCTAGCCTTGTAGGGTGGAATATATTCCACCATCGGCCTGAAAATCATTAACGGCTGGTGGATTATAATCCACCCTACAACAGCATTTTAAGCTTAAAGCAGTGCCATTCGGGCCGGCCCCATGACCGAAGGGAGTGTTTTGGGTACAGGGATGGCTTGCAGCGTGTCGCACAAACTCCTACCCAGCACAGCTCGTTCCCAGCCCATGCAAAACTATGAGACAGCAGTGGATGGCTATGTGGGATGGGTATGTGGGAAATGCCTGAGCACTATCTCAAATGATATTTTCCTCAAGCAGTCTGTCCCGTACCGGCTGTAATTGTTTTTCGTAGCGACGCCAGCGCCCTATTGAACGGGTATGGGCGGGCTGCCTTACCTGCACAGCACTGGCGGTGGTAACCGCCGTATCCTGTTGGTGGAAATTGGCACAGACATCTTCCCATGGCAGTTGTAAGTAATTCATAATCCGTCGACCTTCCGTTTCCACATCAGCCGCTACCGCTTCATAGCGCACGTCAAGAAATCGGCCAGGGAAGCGCTGTCGCCAAAGTTCCATCAGGCGGTAGTAGCGCACAAAATGCTTAGCCATTGCTTCAAGATCGTAGGAGTGTGGATAGGCATCAGCAAATAATTGTTTATAGACCGAAAAACAAACATCCATGGGGTCGCGTACTAAGTGGATAATCCTGGCATTGGGCAACGCGGCCAGAATAAGCGGTAAAAACAGGTAGTTATAGGGCAGCTTGTCAACAAAATGGGGGGCGTCTCCCCTTAACCTGGCCGTGCTGGTCATATAGGCTGCGCCCAGCTTTTTTCCATCCAGACTTGCGGCCGACTCAAATAGCGACGCCGAGAATCGTTCACTGCCCTCATAGTTACTTTGCCGGCGCACCGCATTGCCAAAATGCATTAACTCACCCGCTGAATGTACCTGCGAGTGGGATGTGATAATACGCTCCACCAGAGTGGTGCCCGTGCGAGGCTGGCCGACAATAAAGATCGGCGCGCTGGTATCACAATAGTCAGATTGGCTCGCCAACCACTGTTCGGTATAGGTGTTTGTTAGTGCCTTAAACGTCTCTTCTTCCTGGGCATTGTCAAAGCTAATATGTTTGCGCCGTGCCTTGGCACCTCGCTCAAAATAACGGAAGGCCTGATCCCAGTTTTCCAGGTCTTCGCATTCCTTGCCTGCGCCATAACATAAAAAGGCTTCGGCTTGGCTTGGTATCGACGGGTCAGTCAACAGGTTTTCAATGCTCTCTATATGCTGGGTGTTATTCGCCTTAGCCAGCCCCGAGAGTAACCAATGAGCCTGCCCAATGTTGGGCGCAAGTGCCAACACTTTAGTCAGCTGAGATTTTGCCGCCTGCGTTTTACCTAGGAATATCTGGCTGCTGGCTAAGTTGACGCTAATAGACAAGTTATCGGGAGCTTTGGCAGCGGCTTTTTTAAACCACTGATGGGCTATTTGGTGCTCTCCCAGCATGGAATAACATGAGGCAATCACATCCTGTACCTCGGCTATATCGCCATTTTCATGCTTTACCGCCATGGCCAGGGCGTGATCGGCCCGGTTAATTTGCCCATTTTGCGCCTGCAATTTTGCAAGATGTGCCCATGCAGCTACATGCCCGGGATTGAGACGGGTAACGGTAGCGAAAGCCAGGGCGGCCTTTTTTCGATCACCACTGGCCAACCCAATCAAGCCGACTAAAAAGTGGGTCTGCTCATTGTTGGGCTGCTGTTTAAGTACCGCCATACAACAACCACGGGCCTCGTCTAACTTACCCTGCGACAGTGCCCGAAAGCCCCGCGCGATGACACTCTGGAGGGTTACTTGAGTTTGAGTATTAGCTGTAGTTGTAGTTGTAGTTGTAGCTGTCGTTTTAGTGGTCATAGTCAATGGCGCCTGGCTATCGCTTTTACCCAAACATCAGTTCAGAAAAAAAAGGGAGCCGATAAATCGACTCCCAAGGGGAAGTTAAACAATAAAACCGACGCTGTTACCGTTAAAAGCTGTAGCTAATATCAACACCCGCCAAGCGTTCCTGCGAAGGGCCAGCGTTGACAGGAAATCCAGCAACGCCACTACGCCCGGCAAAGGATTCTTCATCGAAAACGTTTTCAACATAAACGCTCACACTCCAGTTCTGCTCGCTGTTCCAGCCGGTACGCAAGTTAACAAAACCTACACTATCAACAGTGGCATTGTCTGAATTCTCACCATCGCTGTAGAAATCATCCTGCCAACTAAAATCCAGCGCGGCAAAAACTTCACCGCCATTAAGGGGGTAGTTAGCATTGATACCGCCGGAAACAGTCCACTCCGGGTTGAATGCAAGGCGATTGCCATCGCAGTTGCTACCACCGGGTTCTGCACACACATCCAAAGGAATATCGCTAATATCAGTTTCACTCCAGGCGGCCCCGATAAATAGACTCCAATTGTCATTAATAGCTGCACGCAGATCCATCTCCACACCCATGCCATCGACCTCGCCTATATTCTCAACCAGCGCTTTGCCGACTTCTATAATGACGGTTTGCAGATCTTCGTAATTGTAGTAGTAGGCACTGACGCCATACTTTACTTTACCGCCAGCAAGATCACCTTTGGCACCGATTTCGTAAGAAGTAATGGTTTCTGGATCGAAATCATCAAGCTCTGCATCTGGCAGGGCTACTCCACCTATCGAAGAGGTTACAGTGTCAGTACCAAAACCACCCGCTTTATAGCCCTCGGACACAGAGCCAAACAACATCAGGTCTTCGTCAACAAAGTAACGCAGCGCGATACGTGGTGATATGTCATCCCAATCCTGTTTGGACTTTACCGGAGCGAGCGTTATGACAGGCCAGACAAAGCCTAACCCAAAAATTTCGGTCTCAGCTTCCTTTTCATCATAGGTGTAACGCGCGCCCACGCTGACATCCAACTTCTCTGTTATCTGATAAGTCATGTCGGCATAAACAGCCCAGCCATTGTATTCACCATCAGTATCATTAGTCTCGAGTAAGCCGTTGTAGTAAGGGACGCCAAAATAAGGGGTCGCGTCCCCGACCTCGTTGCTTAACTCGGCTGTGACATCTTCCTCATAGGCACTTGCACCGACATACCATTTTAAGTCTTCACTGGTATCGACATTGAGGCGCACTTCCTGACTATAGTATTCCCCTGATTGCTCTTGAAGGTATCCAGCCAGTCCAACTGGCGTGCCGTCCCAGTCTTCCTGGTAGACCCAATCATGTTTGCTATAACCGGTAATGGAGGTCAGTGTCATTTCTTCATTGAGGTCAATATTGGCGGTTAAAGTAACACCCGTCACTCTGGCGTCATCCTTCCCTTGAAAATCGAGATTCGCCGTGCGGTCATCACCGGTAAAGCTGTTACCATTGGCATCCTGACCGATATAGATAGATCCATACTGCTTGCGCTCTTCGTGCTCAGCGGTCAGTGTGACATCACCCCAATCGCCTTGATTTTTGATCGACAAACGAACTGCATCGCGGTCGTGCTCACCGAGGTCATCGCCGTTATAGAGGTTTTTAACAAAGCCATCTTGTTCCGAATGAGAGCCAGCGATACGCATCGCCCAGCTGTCACCTAATGGTTGGTTATAGGCAAATTCTGCTTGCTGACGACCGCTCTCACCGGCACCTAAGCGAACATAACCTTCAACGTCCTCAAGATTAGGTTTCTCGGTAATGGTGTGCACAGCACCTGAAGCGGCATTACGGCCAAACAATAAACCCTGTGGGCCTTTCAAAACCTCAACGCGCTCAACATCGAAAAAGCTGGTTACCGCAGCGCCGTTACGGCCATAGTAAACACCATCTTTATAGATACCAATTGAGCTATCACCACCAATACCGAAAGAGTTGGTGGACACCCCACGCACTGATATGGTGTCGAGAAAACTGTCTGTAGAGTTACCGGATAAACCGGGAGTAAATGCCACTAACTGTTTAACATCGGTGAGTTTAGCCTCTTTGATAAAATCACCGGTAAAGGCAGACAGAGCAATAGGTACGTCTTGCAACGACTCTGACCGTTTCTGAGCGGTGACAACAATTTCTTCCAATAAAGCGGACTCTTTTTCATTGGCCGACAGCGACACCGGCGCCCCCACAACTGCCAGGGCTAATAAGGATTTGGCATACTTTGTAGCTTTCATCTGTCTCTCCAATCTATGTTTTTATTTATGGTCGTCAGTCATCAAGCCAATATTTCTGTTTTTCACGCTCTGGCAGCCGCTTTTTCTTTCTTATTGATTGATTAAGATTTATTTCCAATAACAACGTCATAATCCGTACACCAACCATTGACATGTCGATCGACTCGCCAAAACATGTCGAATGACATGCTAAATTACACCCATAACCATGTCAAGTGACAGTTTCAAAGATAACAGGAGATAAAATGGCCTCTAAGGTGAAGCGCCCCATGAAATTGCGCACGAAACCGGAGAAGTTGCGCTGACTGGCTGTCAGCATATCTTGGATAATAGGCTCTAGATCAACAGGCTTTTGTTGGTGACCGTCTTCCCAGTTTTACGAAAAGATAATTACCAATAAAATCAATGTGTTATCAATTTCGATGAATATTAAACAATCAATTTCTAACTCTCATTTACGAATTAAATTTGAGCTTTAAGAGAAATAACTATATATTTTCTCTCAAAGGAGAAAGTTATGTCCACTGCGCAGACCATTACAACCGAAGTGAAGCGCCTACCCTTAGGCGAGCCATTTGCCACTACCAGCTTTCTCAAGCTGGGGTCTCGTAGCGCCGTCGACAATTCACTTTCGCGCTTAGTTAAACAGGGGGTCGTAGAGCGCATTACTCAAGGCATCTACATTCGCCCAAAGAAGAATCGCTTTGTTGGAACAGTAAAACCTGAAATCAATAAAGTGATAAAAGTTATCGCTGAATCCAATGGCGAAACGATCCAGGTTCATGGTGCAGAAGCGGCTAGGCGATTCAAACTATCAACACAGGTACCTACCCAGCCTATTTATTACACCAGTGGCTCTACTAGAACTTTAAAAATTGGCAAACTGACAATCAAGCTCGTTCACGTTGCCCGGCGCAAATTACAGCTGTCCGAAAAAAAATCAGGTCTAGCCTTATCTGCACTATGGTATATCGGCAAAGAAAACATGAGTCGTTATACCGTTGAACAAGTATGCAATAAGCTGAACGCCACAGAACAAGAGGAACTTTTCTCTGCGGAAATGCCCGCATGGATAAGTAACGCCCTTCAGACCTATCAAAAGGAATATGCTATTGGCTGATCAATTTTTTCATTTGGATGCTACTGAGCAAAAAGATATTTTAGCAACACTTGCTACCGAGCTTGGCAGAAAATCCAATGTGCTAGAAAAGGATATTTGGGTCTGCTGGGCACTTAATGCAATGTTTACATTACCAGAGGGCTTACCAATGGCCTTCAAAGGCGGCACGTCTTTATCAAAAGTATTTACAGCTATTAATCGTTTCTCTGAAGATATTGATATCACCATTGATTACAGGGAACTGGCTAAATATCTCGATGACAAATTTGACCCGTTTGACGAAAAATCCTCAAACAGCCAAATTAGTAAATTTAGTGACCGCTTAAAAAAAGGCCTTAAAGAGTATGCAGCAGATAAAGTAATACCCCACCTCCAGAATAAAATTGATCTACTACCTACAAAGTCAGATATTTCAATCGAACACTCAGATGATGGTGAAAGCATATGGGTTCATTTTCCGTCGGTGGTTGAAGAAGAGGATGAATATTTAAAAAGCAGTATTCTTATTGAATTAGGTGGTCGTAATATTATCGATCCAAATGCCACTCATATGATTACTGCCGATATAGCAGAAAAGCTATCAGATCAAGAACTCGAATTCCCCGTGGCAGAAACAGTCGTGCTCGCCGCAGAAAGAACCTTTTGGGAAAAAGCCACACTTATTCATGCTGAGTGTAATCGCGGCACACTCAAAGCCAATGCCGAACGCCTCTCTCGACATTGGTATGATCTTTATCTACTCAACCAAACAACCATTGGTGAATCAGCACTCGCAGATATCGATTTATTGAAAGATGTCATCAAATATAAAAAATGTTTTTTTAGAAGTGGATTTGCAAATTATGACGCCTGTCTAACAAACACCTTTAAACTTGTTCCAAGCAAGGCCGTTTTGGACGAGCTAGAAAAAGATTACCGAAGTATGCGTGACATGATTTATGGCGATGCACCAGACTTTTCCACCATCATCACATCGTTAACTGAATTAGAAAAAACAATTAACGAACTCACTTAATCTGTATCGGGCTAGACTCGACCTGACACCATTGATTATTAGTTCATAGAAAATCGTACAGTCTGCTCTCCGCAGGAAAGCAGACATTGAAGATTATGAAATTTGGAAATCTAGCACTTCTGTTGTGTGCCATTAGCGGACTAGAGCAAGAATAAAAAAGGCCCCAAATGAGGAGCCTTGATAGCTTGAGTTATACAGTGTTACTTCTTACGCTTGATTCCAGCTAAGCCAACTAACGCAGAGCCAAATAACCACGCTGCCGCCGGTACAGGTACCGCATTGATAGTTTGTGAGGTCCAAACTCCCGTGACCAACGATCTACCTTCGTCGAAAGTGTTGCCGAATTCACCACCATTGCGGTTGGGATTACACTCCGTTTCAGCGCGATTGAGCAGAGCGCACTGTTCGTGCCTGGCTGTAGCTGAGCTTGGTGAAATGCTAATTGATTCCCTGATCCCTTCGGGGTCCAGATCAAACCACTCTTGGTTTTCCGAAAACAGGAGCATCTCGACACTGTCTATGGCACCGAACGCGTCGGTGGACACATAAAAATATTGGATCTGCGCCAGTGCATCCGATGAAGAGATAGTAACGGGCCCCGCACTGAATGAAAATGATTCAAATGATTCCGCTGTTAAATTGCCGTAATAGGAAGACCCTAAATCCGACACCACAAACGAACCAGTGATCGAGTCGGTATTGGTAAACGTTTCGCCTGCAGGTAGGATGTTGTTAACAACGTCCGTGAACATGTTTCCCTGGTAACTATACTCAACCAATGCGGAATGAGCACTTGTGGATAAAATTAATGAAAGTGTAACGCCCACTAGGGCTAGGGTTTTCTTCAGCATGAGGGAGTACTCCTGTAAGTTTTATAATTATGCTGTTTATTTTTGTACAGCCACTATGGACTATGCCCCCATCATTAGATAGAGCAAAGGTGTAAAGCTTTTCGTCGATATGTTATTTAATTTTGGTATTCGTCAATAGATACGAGGTATTGTCGGAAATGGTGGCAGTTAAATGCCGTATTGAGTTTTTGTAGAAACTACGGGTAAAAATAAAATAGTTTCATAAAGTAAATCTGAATGGCGCTGTGGAGAAATCAACTACTTACTACTATTCAATTCTAACAGTTGGCCTTAATGTCCGAAAAGGGTCAAACTCTGCCCAAATGGTGTTTTGGCACTAAAAGGCAATTTTTTGTCTGCTTTCCGACACAAATGAGACAGATGACCAGGTGCGCCTCCCCGTTCTCAATTGTCAGGCTCAATTCAGCCCTCAATAGCAATCTGTCAGATCAAGTTTGAGCTATTACACTTAATCACACCTCAATGCTGAAGGATGTGTCTGCGAATGTATCTCCTTCTGTGTACTCTTGATATCCGCATGTTCTGCCTATACTCCCTCACATTTACGAACATCAACGTTAATACCAGTAAGGTGCGCCTGGTTACTAATAACCTCATAGCTACCTATCCCGGACGGCGAAAGTAGGTTGGCATTAACGCCAGGGTAAGATTGCGCGATCGACATGCCATAACTCTGCTGATGTCCCCAGCCATGAGTGATCGCGATGACACCCTGCTTAAGGTCGCAATCTATTTATGGCTGTAAGTCATCAAGCCAATATTTCTATTTTTCACGCGCTGGCAGCCGCTTTTCCTTTCCTATTGATTGATTAAGACTCATTTCCAACAACAACGTCATAATCCGTACACTAGCCATTGACATGTCAACCGACTTGCTAGAGCATGTCATTTGACATGCTCAAAGATAACGGGAGATAAAATGACCTCTAAGGTGACGCGACGGGATTTTCTAAATGGGATGGCGATCACTGTGGGTGCAGGCATGCTGGCCCCTCCCCCATTATTCGGGCAGCCCGCGCCATCAGGGCTAAGCTCAACGGCACCCTACTACCCGCCAACACTCACCGGCATGCGAGGCAGCCATAAAGGCTCCTTCGAAGTAGCCCACGCACTGGCTTGGCAAGGCCAAAAACCGGCCCAGTTTCACCCACTGAACGAACACTATGACCTAGTGGTGGTGGGCTCCGGCATCAGCGGCCTTGCCAGCGCTTGGTTTTACCAGCAAAAAATGGGGGGCACTGCGCGCATTCTCATTATGGATAATCACGATGATTTCGGCGGCCACGCCAAGCGTAACGAGTTTCACTACGAAGGCAGAATGGTGCTGGGGCTGGGGGGTGCCCAAAACATCGATGGCCTCAGTGCTTATAGCGACGAGGCCGCCAGCCTGTTTGCCGATATCGGTATCAGTACGGATAACGCCGAGCAACTGGAGGCCAACACGCCAGACGACTTCTTTATGGGGGGTAAGACCAATGCAAAAAATGCTATGGCATTGCCCGGAACCGATGGCCATGTAACAGTGTCAGGCAACTGGTTGCGGTTTATGAACGGTGCCGAAGGTTATGAGGCTGCGGTTCGTGAACTCCCCCTACCCCGCGCCGAGCAGGACAAATTAATTACCTTTTTCAGCGGCGACCACGACTTTTTGGCTGAGTTCTCGCTCAGCGAAATGGCCGACTATTTAAATGCTACGCCCTATAACCAGTTTCTGACTGAACGCGTTGGCCTGGCCAAAGAAACCCTCCCCATACTCGATAACCTACTGCGCATTGTGGAAGGTTATACCGGCTGGAACCTGACGGTATTGGAAGCCTTCGGCCTTGGTGCTCCCGGCATCCGCTCCATTGGCTGGCTGGGTGATAAGCTCGGTGCATTAGCCTTAAAGTTTGCCGATAGCCTAGGTGAAACACAGATGTTCCCCGACGGTAATGCCTCCATTGCCCGGCTCTTGGTGCAAAAGCTGGTACCCGGCGTAGCACCCACGATGAAAGGCATGGAAGATGTTGCTATCGCCCGTTTTAATTATGGCGTATTAGATCAGAGCAAACAGCCTAACCGCATCAGGCTCAACAGCACCGTAGTGGGTGTGCGCGAAACCGAGGCTAAGCGAGTGCAAGTGGATTATGTTCAACAAGGGAAGGCACTTAGCGTCACCGCCGATCACTGCGTGCTGGCCTGCTACAACGGCCTGATACCTCACCTGTGCCCGCAACTGCCTGAGCCACAAAAAGAAGCTCTAAAGTATGGAGTCAAAACGCCTCACGTCTACGCCAATGTATTACTCAAAAATGGCCAAGCTTTCGACAAGCTGGGGGCTACCATGGTTCAGTGCCCGCAAGACCCTTTTCAAATTGTAAGCGTTGCACCCACCATGACCAACGGCGGCTACCAACCACCACGAGGGTCTGAGGATCCTATGGCGGTATATATGATGGGCGACCCCACTCCCGCACCGACGACTAAAGTGTCGGGCCGCGAGATGCTTCGGCGTGGGCGCTACAAAGTCTACTCAACGCCCTTCGCCAGCTACGAGCAGCAGATTCGCGATCAGTTACAAGCGCTACTGGGTCCCTACGGTTTTAACCACGAGACCGACATCCAAGCCATAACAGTTAATCGCATATCCCACGGCTACGCCTATGCCTATCTCGCGCTGGATGACCCCGAGTGGGCTGAAGGTGAGGCGCCACACGAGGTTGGGCGAGCGCAATTCGGCCGCATCTCCATTGCCAACTCAGACTCTGAAGCGCGCGCTTATATGGACGCCGCCATCGATGCAGCCTGGCGCGCTGTACAAGAGCAAACAGCCTGAGAATAGCCTTACTAATAACAACGATGCAGAAAACTGACGGAAAAAAAACCTATTATGAAAAGACGCCTCACAACAATCTTCACCACCTTTTTAGTCACCACATCCTGCGCCATGGCTGAGAAAACAACACCACAGCCAACGCAGCATTTAACCGAGCAACAAAGACAACGGTATTTTAATCATCTGGAGTACGAATACGGCAACCGAGGGCGAACGTACATCGGCATGCGTAAGATAGCAAAATACGCAGCGGGGTCGGAGCGAGGAGAATTCTTTCAAGCCTATTATGAGATGGAAGTGATCAACCAACAAATTCTCGGGCATATGCAAAGCGAGCTGGGCGTCGACTACGAGGCGAATTGGTTTATTCGCAGCGGGCTTCATATGTTCAGCTATTTGGGTTGGCGCTTTGTTAGCCCACAACAACTGATCGACGTCATTATCCCCTACATGCCCAAACTAGAGGAAATGGAATCACTTGCCAGCCCCGAGCATAAAACTTTCTTCGCTTACATTGTCGCACAAGAGCAAGCACAACTGGATGCCTGCCGCGCTGCGAAGCATAAGAGCTGGGATAGCGGCGCCGAGGTCTTTAGAGACTTTTTACCGCAGGCTAAGGCCGAGTTACAGCGATTGCTAAACAGTTCAAACTAAGATTTTATATTGTCTTACCGGAAGGTTTCACCCGCGGATAGTTTGTCTTCCACAATGTGTGGGCAAACAAAACGCTCGCCATATTGTGCCGCCAGCTCACCACAACGCGTTTGGAATTTTTCCAGGCCGTAGGTATTAACAAACTGGATAAAACCACCGCTCCAGACAGGTGCACCAATGCCCATAATAGAACCGACATTACCATCGGCAACCGTTCGTAAAACATTGCTTTGCAGGCACTTAAGCGTTTCAATCACTTGGCGGAATAACAGTCGATCCTTGATGTCTTGATCGGACATTTCAACGTCCGACCGATAGAACTGATCAACCAGCTGCGGCCATAGTGTCTTACCACCATCGCTGCTGTAGTCAAAGTAGCCACCCTTGTGGTGACGGCCACCGCGACCATTCTCAACCGTAAGGAAGTTAATGACTTTACGCAGAGCGTCTTGCTCACCCCACTTGTCCGTTACGCCCATATCAGCCCAAGTCTCAAACGCCTTGCGCGACAGCTCTTGGCTGACTTCATCGTGAACCGTCAACGGGCCTACCGGCATACCCATCGCCTTGCCCAGATTATCCACTCGAACAGGGTAGACGCCTTCTGTCACCATGCGCGCAGCTTCATCAAAGTAAGTGCTAAAGGTACGAGAAGTAAAGAAACCCAGAGAATCGTTAACGACGATAGGGGTCTTTTTGATTTGCTTGGTGTAATCAAACGCTTTTGCCAGTGCGACATCACTGGTGTTATCACCGCAAATGATTTCAACCAACGGCATCTTATCAACAGGAGAGAAGAAATGAATGCCAATAAAGTTTTCAGCCTTACTGGACGCCTCGGCTAACTGTGTAATCGGCAAAGTAGATGTATTGGAACCCCACACACCGTCCTGCGCCAGGAATTTCTCAGTCGTTTGGGTAATCTTGTTTTTCAGTTCGATGTTCTCGAAAACCGCTTCGATGATCAAATCACAGCCCTGAAGATCATTGTCATCAGCGGTGGGTTTAATTAAAGCCAGAACCGCCGCTTTCTTTGCTTCACTCATGCGGCCTTTGGCGACGCGTTTTGCCAACAGATTTTCTGAATAGGCCTTGCCCTTTTCTGCAGATTGCTCAGAGATATCCTTTAGAATCACTTCAATGCCCGCCATCGCAGACACATAGGCAATGCCCTGCCCCATCATGCCGGCACCCAATACGCCGACCTTCTTAGTCAACTGTGGCTCAATAGCCTGAGGGCGAGAAGCGCCGCCATTGACCTTGTTCATCTGAAAGAAAAAGGTATTGATCATATTTTTGGCTTCAGGTGTCACCGCCAAATACGCCAGCCCGCGACTCTCGATGGTCATAGCAGCATCAAAATCAAGACGCGCCGCTTCAACCGCACAGTCCAGAATCTGTTCTGGCGCAGGCAGTAATCCGCGTGTTTTCTTCGCCAGCATGGCCGGGGCGGCCATGATTACCTGAGCCAGTTTTGGTGAGTTGGCAGCGCCACCAGGTATCTTGAAGCCCTTAACATCCCAAGGTTGTACCGACGCGGCTTGATTGCCTTTTTGTTCCAGAATATAAGCCTTGGCACTGGGGATAAGCGCCTCTAATGAATCGACCATTTCATGGATCATGCCAGCTTTAAGTGCTTTCTCGGGCGTCACTTTTTTACCTTCCAGCAGGAATGGCAGAGCATTTTGTAGACCCAACAGATTCACCATGCGCACCACGCCACCGCCACCGGGTAACAAACCCAGGCTAACCTCTGGCAGACCGAGCTGTACCGATTTATGGTTGTAAGCAATGCGGTAGTGAGTTGCCAAACAAATTTCAAAACCACCGCCCAGCGCCGCGCCATTAATGGCCGACACAACCGGTACCGGTAATTTTTCCAGGCGGCGAAAATCCGCTTTCATAGCTTCGATGGAATTAAAGAAGTCTTGCGTCTGCGCAGGCGTTGTCGCCAACAGACTGTTCAGATCCCCCCCCGCAAAAAAAGTTTTCTTGGCTGAAGCCAATACAACACCCGTTAAACCTTGTTCTTTTTCTAACCTCTCCACCGTCGCTTTCATTACGGGATTAAATTCGGCACTCATCGAGTTAACCGGGCCCGTCATATCCATGGTGACGGTGACTATGCCGTCAGCATCTTTTTCATACTGGAATATACTCATGTCTTTTCCTGAATTCTGTTGTTAATCTCGATCACTCTCGATCACTCTCGATAGATAGTAAATAGCTGCTTTTACGCTTACACACGCTCAATGATGGTAGAGATACCCATACCACCGCCGACACATAAAGACAGCATGGCGCGCTTTAAACCACGGCGCTCAAGCTCATCGAGCATGATGCTGACGAGCATCGCACCGGTGGCACCCAGCGGGTGACCCATGGCAATGGAACCGCCGTTAACGTTGGTCACTTCATGGCTGATGTCGAGATCTTTCATATAGCGCATGGCCACTGAGGCAAAGGCTTCGTTGATTTCCCAGAGGTCGATATCAGAGGTTTTCAGACCGGCTTTATCGAGGGCTTTTTGGGCTGCAGGGCCAGGGCCTGTCAACATGATGATGGGGCAGCGGGCCAGTACGGCCGTTGCCACAATACGACCACGAGGTGTCAGGCCCAGATCTTTTCCGGCTTTTTCGCTGCCGATAAGCACCGCCGAAGCACCGTCGACAATACCCGATGAGTTACCCGGCGTATGAACATGGGTGACTCTTTCCAACGAGTTGTACTTGCGCAAGATAACGTCGTCAAAACCAACACTGCCTATCATTTCAAACGAGGCTTTCAAATTGCCCAATCCTTCCATGCTGGTGTCAGGCTTAATAAAGTCGTCCCTGGCCAAAATGGTCAAGCCATTCTTATCCAGGACTGGCAAGACTGACCTGTCGAAGTAACCATTATCACGGGCGTAGCTAGCACGTTGCTGCGACGCCAGAGCGAAGGCATCCACATCTTCACGGCTGTAGCCGTCCAGGTTGGCGATAACATCGGCGCCAATCCCCTGAGGCACAAAACCCGTCTTCAATTGAAAAGCCGCGTCACCAGCCATCGCTCCACCGTTGGAGCCCATAGGCACACGGGACATACATTCAACACCGCCGGCTACGACCAAATCTTCCCAGCCTGATGCCACTTTTTGCGCGGCAATATTGACCGCCTCAAGACCTGAAGCGCAAAAGCGATCCAGCTGCACTCCGGCAACAGACTCATCCCAGTCGGCATTCTGGACGATCATCTTGGCGACATCGGAGCCCTGCTCACCCACCGGTGTCACACAGCCCATCACCACATCATCCACGTAGGATGTGTCCAAGTCATGGCGGGCCTGCAGGCCTTTTAATAAGCCAGCGCCCAAGTCAATCGGTTTGACTTGGTGCAAGCTGCCGTCTTTTTTACCCTTGCTGCGAGGGGTACGTACGGCGTCGTAGATATAAGCGTGATGAGTCATCGTATGCCTTTTCTTTAATGGTTAGAGATGCCTTTTACTAACTAAAACACCGGGAATTATGCTGGGGAGTGGCTTGTTTGTTCTTCAACGGCGCGCCAGGCGGCGTCCCAGGCTGCATCCATAAAGGCCCTGGCTTCGGAGTCGGAATTGGCGATGGATATTCGGCCAAACTGTGCCCGACCGATCTCATGGGGCGCCTTGCCCTCCGGCCATTCTGGATCATCAAGCGCCAGATACTGATAGGCATAACCATGTGAGATCCTGTTGACGGTAATGGCTTTGATATCAGTCTCTTGATTGAAACCCAGGGGCCCCAGTGTTGCCTGTAACTGGTCGCGAATCTGCTTCTCATAGTCTGCAAAGCTTGTTGCATAGATCTTGTGGCGCCCGACCCGGAGCAAGTCTCGCCCTTTCACCCCCTTCTGCGAAATGGATATCGGGGATGACATCATAAATACCGCCATGGGGTCTTCAGGTTTACTCGGTGGTTGGTAACCGCCAACAGACATTGTGGGCGCCGTACTGATTATCTGAAAGGGGTCTTGCGGACACTGGATCATCGATGTCCCTAGCTTCGAAAACGCTTGCCCGTTCTCCAACAACACATTGGCATAGACAAACGGGACCTTAACACCGTACTTGAGGGCTTCTTTCTGGGCTTCAGGCAACTCTGGACACAGGTGAGGTATTAGGCCGTTGTAACAGGCTAGTACGCAATGACTGGCTGAGATTCGCAGCGGCTCGCCCTCCTTGACATAATCAATGTGCACCTTGTTGTCTGGTTTTTCGCGTACGCCAACAACGGTGCTGTTAAGCCTGATGCGGGTATTGTTATCGGCTTTATCCAAGGCTTGGTAGTTAAACCGGGATATAGCAACGTCCTCGACGCCCTTCATGTTAGGGGCAACCGCAGGAATCAGCTGTTTGACCAGCATCCGGGCAATGGACGCATTGCCATCCGGAAACATCCGCACATCCAAAAGACTTTCGGAAAACTGCACACTCAAAGAGTCCACCAGACCGCCTAACCAACCCATGGCGCGCAACCCGGCTGCGCCTGAAACGATGGCCTCAAGTACGGACAGGTTCCAACCCGACAGGCCTTTATAGACCATGAGCCAAGCGCTAAAGAGTGGCAATGTGCCCTCCTCCAGACCCACTCGCTCCACCAGAAATTGGTTGTAGCTTACCGAGCTGGCATAGTCGTACTTCTCACTCAGCGACAACTCTGCCAAATAGTCTCGTTCGCCGCCGACAAAGTCGATCAGTTTGTCTTGCTCAGACTCAGCTAATGGGAGCCCTCGAATGGCTTCGACATAGCCTTCAGCCCCATGCAGCATCTTTACCCAGTTCCCATTGCGTACCACATGGCCGTTGGCGCCAGGTAATGCCATCGAGTTTTGCGCGTCATAATTGCCACCCATGGCATAGTCATTGGGCGTGTTTTCCCTGATCCCGTCCAGCACGTCCTTGGTCAGTCCAAGTCCGTTCAGCAAGGCAGCAGAAGACTGGCTGTAGCTAGTGTAATTTTCGATATTCTGTGCGCCGCCTAAACTCAGAACCATCCTGCCGTCGTGATGAAACTCATTGCGCTTGGCATGGCCGCCGAAGTCGTCATGATTATCCAGAATCAGTATTCGCGCCTCAGGCCCCATCTTTTCCCGGTAGTACCACGCCGCAGCCAGGCCGCTCATCCCCGCGCCAACCACCACCAGGTCATAGTGTTCATCCAGTGTCTGGTATTGCGCAGGCTTTTGCCCCTTCCAAGCCAGAGCGTGAGCGACTTCATAGGAGCCTTTATGACTGCCACGCATTCCCGTCAGGGTCGGCGGGTAGTACTGATCAATACCCGGGGGGCTAAATGGCATCGGGGCCTGTGTCGTAACCAGCGCTGACGGTCCCTTATCAGCACCGCAAGCCTGGAGCATCAAGCCACCAGTGCCTATCGCTACGCCGTTGATAAAGTCACGCCGAGTGATGCTTTTGCTGATTTTCCCTGCCGACTGGATTGACTCTGAGCCACGTTTTTTTCTTGTCACTGAAAGCCTCCAAATCGGCACTGACATTGACCCGGTTTTGGGTCCTATTAAATAAGGGGAGAGCCCGCCCGCTAAAAGTTATAGCGCAACGATACTCCCCAGGTTCTCGGCATACCGGCATAACGCATCGTAGTGTCTGTCTGCGTCTGCACGCTGTTCCAATAGTACTCGTCAGTCAAATTCCGTCCCCACAGGGTGGCTTGCCAGTCGGAACTTGCGCTTGGCGAGACTAAGAAACTGGCTCCTACCAGCGTGTAAGAGTCAACGGCGAAAACAGGGTTACCTTCAAAATCAGCTTGCTGATCATCAGAGTAAGACGCATCAATGGTAAACCTTCCGATCAGTTGATCCGTGATATCAAAACCGTAGCTCATAAGACCAAACGCTTGAATTTCAGGAGAATACTCAAACTCGGAACCGGCAAAGTCGGTAGGCTCCGCGAACTTGTTGTAACCGACATATTCATTGATCTGCGTATCCAGATAGGAGATACCGAATTGAGTCACCAGGTTATCTGTGGCCTGCCAGGTTAGATCCACTTCAGCGCCCATCACCTCTGAATCAGGAACATTGACCAGTCGGGTCAAGGTGTTGAAGATCGGATCTTCTACTTCGCCGAAAACTTGCTTGTCCTCGTAGTCGTAGTAATACACAGACGTATTTAACTGCACAGTCCCTTCCGCCATCGAGGATTTCAGCCCGACTTCATAGGCATCCACTTGTTCCTGTGTCACGGGGTCGTACTGGCTGGCTACGTTTGCTGACAAAGAGGGAAATGCGCCAGATTTATAACCCCGGGAATAACTTACATAGAGCAAGTGATCATCAGACAGATTCCAGTCTAGCGCTATGCGGCCCGACCAATTGTCTTCATCCAAATTTTTCTTAACCACTTCAACGGGCTGGGGAAAAGGACCTTCACCCGCAGCGAATTCATTGGTAAGGCAGCCACCATTTGGAATGGCAAGCTGAAACGCGACATTCCATACCGCCAGGATATTGCCATCACCGTTAAGATCTCTTGAACAGCCCTCAAAGTCTGCCTCATCTTCCGTATATCTCAGGCCGGTTGTCAGTGTAAAAGCCTCACTTAGCTCCCACTCCACCTGCCCAAATATTGCCCGGGTGTCGGTATCAATATTGGCAAAATTTTGCCAATCTCTGAAACCGCCAATAAACTCGTCAAAGTCAGCCTGTGGCAAAAAGACACCGGCATCAGCATAACCGGTTAGCGTTTGAAATTTCAGCCCTTCGAGGACCGAAGTCTGGCCAGCCCATGGATTGGAGCGGTCCTCCGTTTCATCAGAAGATATAAAGACACCGGCAATAAACTTCAGCTGATCATATTCACCGGTGATACGAAACTCCTGTGAGAATGATTCGATCGATCCTTCGTCGTTAAAGACCACAACTTCATACTCAGTCCCGTCGCGATCATAGAAATCATCGCGCTCAAAGTCGGCGTAGCCGGTAAGGGAGGTAAGGGTCAGTGTGTCAGAAAGGCTCCAATCAAATCTTAGGGATAAAGACAGCATGTCATTATCCTGGGTAAACTTGTTGGGTCTGGGTGTAGCCGTTGAACCAGGCCAAGAATCTGAACTCTCGTAAGAGGTGCCATAGATAGCATTAAAAACGGGTATCCAGCCGGCACCCGGCCCAGTATTGGGTTGATCTGCCGTAGCCCAATCTGCATCTTGGTTGTCCGGGTTGGTCAGTATGGCGTCCTGAAGACCTGGCACGACAAATATACTGGCCTCAGGGCTGGTTCCTACCTCCGGGTTATAATTGATTGCCTGGCCCGCCTGTCCGTCGGATTTATCTTCCCACCAACTGGCAGAAAACTGTGCTGAAAGCGTTTCGCTTGGCTCCCATAGCAGCGCAAGCCTGGCAGCGCTACGATCAACCTCGCCCAGTTCTGCATCGCGGGACACACTCTTCTGCCACCCTTCGTCTGAACCCTGTGTCTTGAAAGCAATTCTGCCACTCACAGTGTCGGTGATTCCACCATTCACAAAACCCTCAAGCCCCCAGGAATCAAACTCTCCATACTCAACTTCAATCGAGCCTTCGAATTCATCCGTTGGCTTATTGGTGATGTAGTTGATCAGGCCACCCGTTGTATTTCGGCCGTAGAGAGTCCCTTGAGGACCTTTCAAAATTTCGACCCGATCGAAGTCAAAGTTCAAGCCCTTGGACATCACCGGGTAGGCATAGGACACTTCGTCGATGTAAACACCTACCGGAGAGGTAGAGGACATATTAGGCGTATTAAAGCCAATCCCGCGCATCGTATAGATAGGGGTGCCACCGCTGGACGTGGCCATAGTCAGTCCGGGCACGATCTGCACCAGATCTCGGGTGTCATTAATACCCAATGTGTCAAGATCATCGCCACGAAAGGCTGAAATTGCCATACCGATATCGTTGACCGACTGCTCCCTTTTTTGAGCGGTTACGATGACTTCCTCAAGTATTTGCGCGCTGGAAAATGTGCTGGCAAAGGTTGAAATCCCGGCTGCGAATATAGCCTTATACAGTCGATGACGCTGACGTCTCTGACGTGCCTCTAGTGTCAGCTGTGGCAATCTACGGATGTTGTTCATATTATCTTCTCCAGGTGGAAAGCGTGGCTTGAGCAATGCCTGCCTATGAGGCATAACTATAATTTAGTATACCTTTTATTATATTGGTATACTAAATAAAATCAACAGCTAATATAGCCGTGTGTAGAGACTCGAATTTTAATCGGTATCGCGCTACTCCCCCGGCTCGGTAGCCGGTGCTTATCCCGATCGGTCGCCCGGCTTGGTGGTGTTTCCAGCTGCTGCGGAACTCGACCATTTTTGCTGCGCAAAAATGGGGCTCACAAATTACATCGTAATTTGGACGACCTTTAGGTCGCCCGTAGGGTGAAAATATGCCTTAGCATATTTGAATCAAACAGTCCTCGCTAAAAACGCTGGAAACACCACCAAGCCTAAAAGCGCGCCCTGACTGATCGGGATAAGCACCGGCTACCGAGCCTGACTTCTGCTTGTTAAACAGGTTTTGGAAAAGGCCGTGAAATAAAAAAACAAAAGAGTCTTTTGATAGTGCTGTTGAAAGGTTTTATATTCCGCGGAATCTCTATCAGTGTGAGAAGGTAGGTCCAGCAGCGGTGTTGCCCTTATGCCCAATCAGACCACGTTTTTAGCTTGCCAGGGTGACTGACGGGGTTGGGCGAGGACTGTCCGAGTCCCAAAAATTGCACCGCAATTTCCGATGGCGAAGCCACCCGCAGGGTAAGAACACGCCTTAGCGTGTTCTTATCGGTTTTTTTGCAAAGCAAAAAAATGGTCGAGTTCCGCAGCCGTCAGTCACCCTGGCAAGTGAGTGGTCGGGCATAAGGGCAACACCGCTGCTGGGCCGGGTAACAATGCAACCCTTGATGCCAGCGAGTCAGAATTTATCCCGGACAGCAATGCGCGCGGGTCAGGTTGCCATCAATCTATACTAAGCCTCACAGGCTATATCAGGCCGAGTAGCAGGAAATAACGGCAGTAATTTTTTATAATCGTGTTCTGATGCAGTGCGGGAGGGGACTTTCAGCAACTCTTCAAGTAAGTCACCGAATTCAGTTAAATAGATCTCTTGAAAACGCCGTAACAACTCAGAGTCCGCCCTCGGATTCGCCAGAGTGATCCAGTAAGGCACATCATAACTGACAGGGAACACCGTTAATTCACGCCTTTGCTTTTCGCCCAGATACTCCAGATTCATCTCACTCTCAACCACGACATCAAACTTACCGCTATACAAGCCAACCAATAATTGATCCACCCAGGGAACATTAACAACCTCAACTTTATTGAGAAGGTCCGGATAATTCGCTGCTAATTTTTCGCGCAGCATCACCAGCCCCGTATCATCGAAGTCCATAGCGCCCAATTTTTTTCCCTCTAATTGCTCAAGCGAAAGCACTGGAGCCTTTTTTTTACTAATCAGCACATTCGCATAAACCTGATCGGTACTGATAACGGGTATATAACCTAACTTCTCTACCGCATAGGGAACCCAGGACAAAGGCAGATCAACAACATCAAACTGATAATTTTCTATCGCCTTAAGATGCTTACAGCTTGTTCGGGAAAATTTAGTCTCTATATTGACAGGCATACTAATTCGCATCTGGGAAAACAACTTGTCAAATTTTGCAGAAAATATCCTGTCCTCAGACCAGCTGACATAACCTAGCCTAAAACAAGGTTTTTCCGGCACACAAGCCGAGTCTGGGTAGCTTTCAGCCGACGCTGGCAGGGACGCGAAAAAACTTAGAAAAAAGGCCCATACGGCATAGGATTCTTTCTTCATAATCATCCCTCTCTTTATCATCAAAATAATGAAGTGGCTCTATTTAAGCGCCTTTTTTGAACCTGGATTGAACCTGGACTGGACATAGTCTACTACCGCTTCGCGGACAGTTTCTTTCTCTGCTTGCCACGGCCTACCCGAACCCACAAACAATGTTGTCCCTTCTACTAAGGACAGAATAAAAAGAGCTTCAGCCCGTGGAGACTTGCTACCAACGGCTTCGAACAACCGCTCTATAATCTGCAAGTACTCCTCATAGATCTCGCCCACTAAATCGGCCACCAGTGGCTCAACCTCTGCCATGGCCCACAGTTGCGGCCAAAGTTTATCGGATTGCAGCGCGCTATCGATGGAGTCGTCAAGAATAAATTGGACAATATCATCAACGTTTGGCGTATCAACTTCACCCGCCACCAATTCAAAAGACTGGCGATATTCATCAGCAATATAACCCACCAAGGCCCGTAACATATCGTCCCGGGTTTTATAGTGGTATTGCAGAGCGCCTAGCTTTAGATCACTAGCGCGGGCCAAAGCTCGCATGGTCAGACTGCCATAGCCCTGCCCCGCAATAATCTCTATAGCTGCCTGCAATATCTGCTGTTTGCGTTCACTCATTGCTTTCTATTCCACCAGTTGACATGTCATTAGACATGGTAGAACATGTCATACGACATGCCAAGCCTATTTGCTGTCCAATTATACAGATAACCAAGGCCAGGATCTTTTTAAATTCTCCATGACAGGCATCAAACATGGGCGGCATGCCCAACATTATCCATAGGAATACTCATGCAGCAAAACGCTATCGCACACATTATCACGGATTCGGCACAACGCTTCGGCGACAAAACCGCTTTAATTATTGGGGATCAACGGTTCAGTTATGCTCGCCTTGAAGCGCTGTCTAATCAGGTCGCCAACAGCCTGATGGCCAGCGGGGTCTCAACGGGAGATCGAGTCACCCTCTATGGCGCCAACGCCTGGGAGTGGGTGGTGAGCTATTACGGTGTGTTAAAAACCGGCGCGGTAGTCAACCCCATCAATGTCATGCTAACGCCGGAAGAAGTGGAATTTGTGGTAGCCGACTGCGGCGCAAAAGCCATTATTGCGTCTAAAGAGAAAGGCTTGCCACTTATCGGTTTGGAAAGCCGTTCAACCGTAGAAAAATTAATTTTATACGGCGATGATATTCCGGCCGAAGCCATCGCCTTTGAGCAACTGATTGAGGGAGCCTCTGAGACTTTTACCAGTCCAGCCATAGACACCGACGCCCTTTCAACCATCTGCTACACCTCGGGTACCACCGGTAAACCCAAAGGCGCCATGTTGTCGCACAAGGCGGTGATTACCAATTTTATGATGACCGCCTTGATGCATGGCCGCTGTGAAAGCGATGTGTTCGTCACCGCTTTACCCTGCCCCCATGTCTACGGCAATGTGGTGATGAGCGGCTGTTTTCAAAGCGGCGGCACGCTAGTGCTGCATTCCACGTTTGATCCTGAGCAGATTCTTGAATCCATTGAAACGTACCGGGCGACGGTATTCGACGGCGTGCCCACCATGTATATGTATATGCTGGAGAGCCCCACGCTCGAACAGCGGGATTTATCCGCCATGCGCCTGTGCGCCGTTGGCGGTCAAGCAATGCCGCTAGCCAAGATGAAACAGGTTGAAACCAGATTTGCCTGTCCCCTCGTCGAGCTCTGGGGCATGACTGAGCTGGCAGGGCTAGGCACCACCTTCGCGCATAATGGCGATTATCGTCATGGCTCGATTGGTGTATCACTGCCTTACACTCAAGCAAAAATCATCAGCACTGAAGACCCAAGCGCTGAAATACCCAACGGTGAAATTGGCGAACTGTCTATCAAAGGCCCCATGGTTATGCAGGGTTACTTCGGTAACGAAGCAGGCACCCGGGAAGTATTAAGTGACGATGGCTGGCTGCGCACCGGTGATGTAGCCCGCATCGACGACAAGGGCTTTATCACCATTGTTGATCGCATCAAGGACATGATTCTTACCGCTGGCTACAACATTTACCCCGCCGAATTAGAGAACACGATAGCCGCTCATCCGGACGTCGCTTTAGTGGCCGTAGGCCCGATACCCGACGAGCTTAAAGGCGAACTGGCCAAGGCCTATATCGTATTAAAACAAGGGGCCAAACCAACCGGGGAAGAGATCATCAGCTTTTGCCGTGAACATCTTGCCGCCTACAAAGTCCCCCGTGCCGTCCAGTTTGTTGATGATGTGCCTAAAACATCGACCGGAAAAATTATGCGCCGCGAACTGATTGGTTTGCACGAAGCGCAGCAATAAATAAATAGATAAATAGATAAATAATTTAAAAGAGTCAGCAGGAGAACAGCATGATTGAATTCGATAGCCATTACGTAATGACCATTAATGGCAAAGCCGCTACCAACGACAGCACCCAGCCCGCTTTTAACCCTGCCACCAAACAGGAGATTGCACAGGTGCCCGATTGTTCAGAGGCGCAACTGGATACAGCCGTTGCTGCATCGAGACAAGCCTTCAAAACCTGGAGCGCTACACCGATAGCCGAACGACAGGCCATGATGGTCCAATTAGCCGACTTGCTGGAAGAGCACGCCGAAGAATTTATGGCGCTACTGACCAAAGAACAGGGCAAGCCTCGTGCCGGGGCGGAATGGGAAATTTTCGGCTCAGCCCTCTGGCTAAGAGAAATTGCCAAGCAAACATTGCCTGATGAAAACGTTGAAGAGACCGACGAGCGCAAAGTCGTTACACGCTTTACCCCACTGGGTGTGGTGGGTGCCATTGTGCCCTGGAACTTTCCTATGCTGCTGGCCGTTTGGAAAATTGCACCTGCATTGGCTGCGGGCTGTACGGTGGTTTTAAAACCCTCACCTTACACCCCCTTATGCAACCTGAAGTTTGTTGAACTTGCGCAACAAATTTTACCGCCAGGCGTGTTGAACTGTGTATCCGGCGGCAATGATCTCGGACGCTGGATGACAGCGCACCCCGATATCAACAAAATTGCCTTTACTGGCTCCACAGAAACCGGGCGCCATGTTTACCGCTCCGCCAGTGAAACCATCAAGCGTCTCACACTGGAATTAGGCGGCAATGACCCCGCTATTGTGATGCCTGATGTTGACGCCAAAGCCGTGGCGCCGCAATTATTCTGGGCAGCTTTTCAAAATAACGCTCAGTTTTGTAACGCTACCAAACGCCTCTATATTCATGAATCGGTTTATGACGAAGTGCGTGACGCCTTGATTGATTTTATCAACCAAGAAATCAAAGTGGGTGACGGCGCCGATGCTGACACCAGCCTTGGCCCCATTCAAAACTCGATGCAATACGAAAAGGTGCAAAACTATTTTGCCGACTGCCAAAATAATGGCCACGCTTTTGCCCTGGGTGGTGACATTGATACCACTGCGCCCGGTTGGTTTGTACCGGTAACGCTGGTTGATAATCCGCCGGAAGATTCTCGCATTGTTCAAGAAGAACCTTTCGGGCCTATTTTACCGCTATTAAAATGGTCCGATGAAAAAGACGTTATCGCCCGTGCCAACGATACTATTTATGGTCTGGGTGCATCTGTGTGGGGTGAAGATTTAGAGGCGGTGCAACGCGTTGGCTCACAACTTGAAGCTGGCACGGTATGGCTCAATGAAGTGCATCAATACTCACCTCACCAAGCCTTTGGTGGCCACAAACAATCAGGACTAGGCTGTGAAAACTCACTGCACGGCTTGATGGAATATACCAACTGGCAAACCACTACCCTGAACAAAACCGGGGTGAAGTCAGCATGAAGAAAAAAATTACTCGCAGAGATTTTCTCAATGGCGCTGCGATTGCTATTGCGGCGGGGGGCACACTATCGCCCAGTACTTTGCTGGCTTTAGAACAAGCTAAGCAATCTGCCTCCCCAACCGGGCCAGGTAAAGACTACTACCCCCCCACCCTCACAGGCATACGCGGTAGCCACAAAGGCTCTTTTGAAGTATCCCATCAACTGGCATGGGCTAATCAAAAGCCCGACCATTACCAGCCATTGAATGAAGAGTATGACCTGATTGTTGTCGGTGCCGGTATTAGCGGCCTCGCTGCGGCTTACTTTTATCGCCAGCAACACGGCGCCGATAAAAAGATTTTAATTGTAGATAACCACGATGACTTTGGCGGCCACGCCAAGCGTAATGAATTCCAACACGGTGATCGTACCCTGTTAGGCGTTGGCGGCAGCGTTAACCTGGAGGCCTACGCTTTCAGCGATACAGTAAACCGCGTATTGGAAGAGCTGGGCGTCGACCTCGACAAACTCAATGCGGCACGTGACCCCAATTACATTCTGTCAAATTTTAATGCTGATTCCGGCTATTTTCTCAATAAAAAATATTTCGGCCAGAATAAAATTGTGCAAGGAAACTGGGCGAAGCTATGGAGCGGTGATGAACAAGCGCTAGAACTGCTTAACGAGCTAGGCCTGCCCGCTGAACAGCAACAACGTTTGCGCGACCTGATCACGGGAGAGAAGGACCTACTCGATGACCTGTCTTTACTCGAAACAATAGACTACATCGCAGCCACCTCTTACGAGAAGTTTCTAGTTAGCCGAGCAGGACTCACGCAAGAAACGCTGATGTTGTTCGAACCTTTCAACAAAATATTAATGGGTGTAGGCACCGACTCGGTCTCCGTCGAAGAAGGCATATTACTCGGATACCCCGGTGCTAATAGCGTCGGTTACACCGGCCAGTTGGCTAATACGTTATTAAACTATGCTAAAGAAGATTTGAGATTCCCTATATTTCCCGACGGCAACGCCTCGATTGCCCGCTTGCTGGTGCGTAAACTGATTCCCGAGGTCGCCCCCGGCAACACCATGGAAGATATCATCGATGCACGCTTCGACTATAGCCAGCTTGATCGTAGCGGCTCAGCCGTGCGCATTCGCCTAAACAGCACAGCCGTTAATGTTAAAAACGTGAATGGCGGTGTTGAAATGTCTTATGTACAAAATGGCAAACCGTCCACACTAAAAGGCAAGCATAGTATCTTGGCCTGTTACAACGGTCTTATCCCGCACTTGTGCCCAGAGCTGCCAGAGAACCAAAAAGAAAATTTACAATACGGAGTAAAAGTACCGCTAGTAATGACCAACGTTTTACTGCGCAGCGGTAAAACGGTGAATGCATCGGGCCCCGCTCAGTATCATTGCCCCGGTAGCTATTTCGCCGTTGTCAGCAAAGCTCCGCCTGTTAACCTTGGAAATTACCAAGATAACAGCGAAGGCAGCAATCCCTTGGTGCTGTGGATGTGCCATGCACCCGCACCCCGCAACAACGGCGAGCAGAACACCCGAGATTTATTCCGCCTGGGGCGTCACAGCCTTTACCGCACCTCCTTCGACACCTATGAACAAGAAGTAAAACAACAACTGACGGCCATGTTCGGCGCCAACGGCTTTGATGCCGATCGCGATATCGAAGCCATCACCGTCAATCGCTGGTCCCACGGTTACGCTTACAGCTACAGCACACTGTTTGATCCTGACTGGGAAGAGGGAAAAACGCCTCATGAATTGGGCCGGGCACCGATAGGCCGTATCAGCATCGCCAACTCCGACTCTGAAGCTTCCGCCTCTGTTCAAGCGGCTATCGATACGGCTGAACGCGCGGTTGGCGAACTCAACCAGGCCAATAAATCCAAAGACTCAAATACATTAAGTTCAAAACCGTAGCAAAGGAAAATTTAATGAGCCTTTTAAGACTATTAAGACTATTAACAACGACATTAGCCATTATCTTATTACCGATAGTGACACAAGCCGACGAGAAGCTGAATCAAGATGAGTTAAAAGCACTGCTTATCGATAGCACTATTATTGGAACCTTTAAGTGGGGTTTTCTTAAATTTGACTTCAATGAATATTATTCTGAGAACAATAAAATTATAGGTCAGGACGATGATGGTGAATACACAGGCAGCTATCAAATACATGAAGAGGGTTGCTTTAACATAAAATACGATGATGAAAACACCAGCGCCAATGGCTGTTATTACTATCAAGCCAAAGGTGATCAATATCTGATTACAGCACCCACTGGCGATGAGGTATTAGTGACCGTAAAAAAAGGCAAACACCTGAATTTAGGGAAATAACGGAACAAGGGTTAACAATAACACACCAACCATTCTCCGCTTTGGATGACAAAAAGAATACTTACAAAGCCTGGAATGAGACAGAAAGCTAACAGAAGGAAAAAGCTTTATGCTTGCTGATCCCAACGGGTTGTCGCTACTGCCGGCCGGCGTCACCATCGTTACCGCTATCCTTTCCCGGCGACCTATCGAATCCCTGTTGGCCGGCGTATTTGCCGGCCTGTTGTTACTGGAGCCAACAACGGCGCTGGCTAACTTTTCCTCCATCCTGCTGGAGGTGATGATGGATGAAACCATCGCCTGGGTAATTATTGTCTGCGGGCTAATGGGTAGCCTGATTGCGCTGCTAATGCGAGTAGGCGCTGCCGACGCCTTCAGCCAAGTCATTGCCTCGAAGGCCAAGGACAGGCACAGCGCCCTTTTGTACACCTGGCTACTGGGCCTGGTGATATTTATTGACGATTACCTCAACGCCCTGGCAGTAGGCTCGGCGATGCGAAAGGTGACCGACAAGTTTCGAGTTTCTCGGGAAATGCTGGCCTACGTCGTCGACACCACCGCTGCACCCATCTGCCTGTTGATACCGGTGTCCACCTGGGCTGTGTTTTTTGCTGGCATACTGGAGACCTCCGATGTCGCCGCACCCGGGGAAGGTATTGCCCTGTACGTCAGCTCCATTCCTTATATGCTATACCCCTTGATCGCCGTATTGATGGTACCGCTGGTAGCCACCGGACGTATTCCTGCGCTGGGTATGATGAAATCCGCAGAGGAGAAAACGGCACTAAACGACAACCAGCCACACCCGGATGAGTTGGCAGAAGCCGTCAGCGAACACGCTGGTCGGGTCAGGGTCTACCACTTTCTGCTACCCCTCGCTGCCCTGATAGGGTTTAGCCTCTGGTATGATCTGGATGTGCAGATTGGCGTACTTATGGCAGTCGTGGTAACCATCGTGCTGTTTGGCCTGCAGCGTTTAATGGCCTGGACCGAAATGTTTGATGCCGTGCTCGAGGGTATCAAGATTATGGTACCGGCATTGTCTATCGTGGTGATTGCCTTTATGTTTAAAGAGATCAACGACCAGCTGGGCCTCGCTACCTTCGTGATCAATAATGTAACACCCTATATGACCCCCACCCTGTTACCCTTGGTGGTATTTATTACCATGTCGATTATCTCCTTCGCTACCGGCTCCAGCTGGGGCGTATTCGCGATCGCCATCCCGGTGATCTTACCGCTGGCTGACAGCGTCGGTGTTAGCACGCCACTGGCCATCGGTGCCCTGATGTCCGCCAGCGCCTTTGGCAGTCACGCCTGCCTATACTCCGATGCAACGGTTCTTGCCGCCCAGGGCAGCGGCTGTGGCGTAATGCAACACGCCCTGACACAGCTTCCCTATGCATTGATTGCCGCTGTTTTAGCCGGTATTGGACTGACGATTATCGCTGCAACATAAGTGAGAATACAGGTAACAGACGCCATGACGACACTGACTTTTCAAGACCCCACACTGTTACAGACCAGTGCCTGCATTAACGGCAAAGGGTAAACGCTACATCTAAAACTCAAGGGTTTAGGTCATTTATGTGCAGGTTGGTGGTGACCATAAAATGGATTGTTTGATTCTATCTATGCAATTTTTAATGACTATTTTTTTCAACCCTCAAAAAAGTGTCATTAAAATCGGCATCAATCGGTGTTATATCTCTTTGTTTTTTTAGTCTTTTTATCTGCAAAGAATACCAATTAAGACCAAAAGTCATTCCTGAGTACCTTCTGAGACCACTCAGCTTCACAACACTCCTAAGGGACAGGCCGCAGGTTCGACTCCTGCAGGGCGGGCCAATTGTTGGGCCGAACCAAGGCGGCGAACAGGTTCGAGCCGGAGCTTACGCAGTAAGCGTAGACAACGCCCGTTTTTTAGGGCGGCCCTTTAGGGTGAGAGCAGCGAATACAAATTGCATCGCCATTTGCTCCGAGTAGCTTGCTGCGAAGCCCGACCCCGGGGCTGTTGTTATTTCTGCAGGGCGACCATCGTTTAATCACCCGGATTATTTGGCCCTGGTAGGCGCATCATCAGCCGTCGTCATCATCATGCCCGGCGTCATGACTTGTGTGGCTAAAGACTTTAAATAAGACACCGTGGCAATATGGCAGTAAGTTTGCCCTCTAAGGCTATTGGGCAAAGGCCAGAACAACAGGTTTTCCCAATCCGTTTGTAATCCTGGTGTATTGATATGTACTCTGCCGCTGTCGTCCTGATAACTTAAGGGAAAGCTGGCCAGATAGCTGCGGCCCGTCACAAAAGGTTCATTGTCTTCAATCACAAACGCTTTAGCGCGAACGGCGGCTTCCGTTAAACCGGCCTGGCTTAACTCTGCAACAGCCTGAGCTTGAGCCAAGCGGGTGATGTGGGGGCAGTATTTTTGCTGGCCGGCCGCCTTCTCACCATATTCCGCTCTTAGATGGTCGGCGGTTTTAACCTTGCAGGACACCATTATGGGCTGGCGCTGGTGATAGCTAACAACCTGATAGATGCTTAGGGGCCTGGGGACAGGTTTTGAATGACGGTACTCAGGCATATCATCAAAAATAACGTTGCTGCTGCTAAGGGTAGTGTCGGCCAGAATAGCTTGCACCGCCGAACAAAAAGCCTGACTAGTCGGTTCAGGCAAGGTCACAGTGCTTGCAGCAACGTTGCTTGCCGAGAAAAACAGCAATAGCGCCAGTAGGTTTATAATCATAGGAAGCAGAGCCCGCACATTATCTTATTATTCAATGGGGAGTCACTTCCCCTGCAGAGGCTATCATAACCCACACAGATACCCCCTAATACGCTAGTACCCGGAATTTCCTAAAATTTTTACAGGTGTTGCCCAGATGGTTTATGCGGTATGAGACAGTTTATTAGCTCTAGAGATCACCATAGCTATAAAATCCTCAGTAGGCATTGGTTTGGAGTAATAGTAACCCTGAAATATGTTGCAGCCGGATTGCTTAAGGTAAAAGGCTTGCTCAGCGGTTTCAACACCTTCCGCAACCGTGGTCATCCCAAAAACCCTACAGACATAGAGTACCGCTTTTAAAATCGCTGTACTGGATGTGTCTTCCGGTAACTGGCTAACAAAACTACGATCGATCTTAACAATATCCACGGGCATGGTGGACAAATAGGACAGTGATGAATAGCCGGTGCCAAAATCATCCAACGCAATCGGGCCAAGCTGGGTTAATTGCTGCATAGTGGCTATCACTTTTTTATTATTTAATGCCGATACGGATTCGGTAATTTCAAAATGAATCTCCCCAGGTGCGATATTATACTTGGCCAGTATTCGCGCCACCTGCGGGACAAAATCCTCTTGGGAGAATTGTATAGCACTGACATTAACACTGAGGGGGATAGGAAAACCCTCGGTCAAATAAGGCTTTAACTGCTGAATCAGCGCACAGCATTTTTCAATCACCAGATAGCCCACATGGACCACCATTCCGGAACGTTCCATCACATCGATAAAGTCGCCGGGGTAAATAATATCACCGTCACTGTTAATAATTCTCAGCAGGGCTTCCCCCCTACTATTTGACCAGAGAAATCAAATTGCGGTTGGACATGAATAACAAAGCCATCATTAATAAATGCATCTCGCAATAAGGCCTGGGCATTAAAGTTTTTGCTAATGCGGGCTTCCATACCCTCATGAAAAATCGATAGAACACCTTTACCACTGCTTTTAGCGGTATTGAGTGCAGAGTCTGCACCACGGAGTATTTTTTCAGCCTTGCTGCCATGCTCAGGCATAACGGCTGCACCCAAACTACAGGAGATGGGCATAATCATATCGTCTATATAGATATCAGATCGAAGCGACTGAATAATATTATCCGACAAAGAGGACAGGTTGCGCGCAACCTGCTCCCCTGTATCGCCGCAATCCCTGACCAACAGCACAAACTCATCGCCGCCGAAGCGAAACACGCAATCATTTTCCGGCAATAGGGTCAGCAGAGTATTGGCCACCGCTTTAATCACGGTATCACCTGCAGTATGGCCCAGAGCGCCATTTATCGCTTTTAAATTATCAATATCGAGAAATAATAACGCGGATAAAGTGCCGGTACATATACAACGGTCAATTTCCTTGGGCAGAGATTGATTGAAACTATTCCTATTGGGTAAAGTAGTCAGGTCATCAAAGAAACTTAATCTCTCGGTCTTCTTGATATAAGAAACCAACTCTGAGACATTATGCAGGGTAATAATAGCTCCACGAACACCAAAATCGGTTGAGATAGGAGAAGCAACCGCCGACCAAATATCACTCTTGCGATTAATTTTGGAGCGAATAATAATACGCTGCTTAACTTCACACTGCTGCGATAATGCCAACCCAAGGGGTGTATTTTCCGGGTTTAGCAAACGTCCTTCTTCATCAAATATATCCATGCAATCAAGAATACTGCCAGACTGATTTTTATAATCGCCGCCAGCATGCTTAATTAATTGCTTAAAGGCCTGATTGGCATTTTGATAGCGACCGCACTCATCACAGATCACAATCGGATCAGGCACCGCATCAAGCACACACTGCATAAAACCCAGTTCGTTACTTATTTCTGAGGGTATCACTTCCTTAGTCATCGATTACCACCATAACAATCGATTAGAATCCACTGAACAAAGAAACTGCTCGACTTAAAGTAATCTAAGCCGAAAAAATACAATGGGACAATTTTAAACCAAGAACAATCGATAGCAATGGAACAGCTTTTTCCCGACGACTGAAAAAGAACAACGCCGTACTTATTCATACAAACCAAACTCCATCTTGACCATTTCACCAGCAGATAAAATATCTCTACTCCCTGACACAATCACAGCGACTCAATCTTGCTTATAAAGATAGCCGGAAGCCGAAACTTATAAATAAGTAAATACACCTATCAATGAGAATGATTTATTATCAATAGGGATCATTTAATAACTTAAAGAGTAAATATTTAGGCGAGGATTAACACTCAATAACAAGATTCAAAATATCAGACCCGATATAACCATTACTTATTACCGGGACAGGAAAAAGCGGACAGCACTTTTTATCTCAAGTAACGATTAACGCCTTTGACAAACAGAATACTACAGGGCATTTTTTTTATTACCGGTAAAACCCACTTTCAGCCATTGGCTCATCATCTGGTAAAGATCATCTGCATCGACCGGCTTGGCAATATAATCATCCATTCCCGCGGCAAGACACTGTTCTTTATCACCTGACATTGCATTGGCTGTCATAGCAATAATCGCCACACGCTGCTTATTCTTCTCTGGTAATATCCTGATTTGTTTCGTTGCTTCAAAGCCATCCATCACAGGCATTTGACAATCCATCAAGACCAGGTCGATGGTTTCAGCCATCACAATATCAACAGCCATTCTACCGTTTTCAGCAGATCGAAGGTTGACATTAACAGCTTCCATCAAGAACTCCACCACGGTTCTATTAATCTCACTATCATCGACTAACAAAATAGTCTTGCCTTGGAAATCCGGTAAATCAGACTCAGGCAACGGCGTCTTTGCGGTTAAATTTTCAGAGTGGGCACCCACTAGGGTATCCATTAATTCTGAGGGCTTTATCGGACTGATAATCGCACCTGAAAATTCATCGGCTAATTCACTATCGCTACTGCCACTGTCATACAGGGGCGCCAAAGCGAGTACACTCATCGTTGCTGAGGCTTTATTGATGGCTTGCAATATTTCTCCCTCTTCATCCATGGCAACAATCAGGCAGGTACAATGACGAGTACCATTCTGCTTACCCTCTACCCATTGCTCCAACTCAGCGACTGTCTGACACGAATGATAATCCAGTCCCCAGCTTTCAAGCTGTATCTGTAAAGCCTTTCTGCGCACGTCATCCCGGTCGAAAATCAAGGGATAGATTCGCGCTTGAGGACTTTTTACGGCTTTATTAACACTATTCTTACCCTCGTAAAGCAACGGAAAATAAAATGTAAAGGTACTGCCGGAACCCAGCTTGGATTCCATAGCAATATCGCCACCCATTAATTGCGATAAGCGCCTTGAAATAGTCAGGCCCAGCCCAGTACCACCGTACTCTCTGGTCGTTGAGCTATTTTCCTGAGAGAAGGCACTAAAGATTAACGCTTGCTTATCTTTTGAAATACCTACACCAGAATCTTTAACACTGACAAAGACCATACTGACGCCATCAATATCACCCATCTCGATAGCAATATGTACAAAGCCTCCACCGGTAAATTTATTCGCATTGGAGAGTAAATTTAATAGCACCTGATTTACCCGAATAGGGTCGCCAACAATCATCTTGGGGACATCAGGGTGACAGCGGATCAGTAATTGGTTTCTAGCCTCATTGGCAACCGGTGTCACTTGATCAATAGCACTTTCAACCAGGCTAAGGATATCAAAGGAGACCTGCTCTATATCAATCTTGCCCGCTTCAATCTTCGAGAAGTCCAAAATATCATTAATAATACTGGATAGGTTATCAATACTATTAAGAATAACATCCACAAAGCCCTGCTGCTTTTTATCCAGACTGGATTTTCTCAGCACCTGCCCCATACCATAGATGCCATTAAGCGGGGTGCGAATTTCATGACTCATATTGGCTAAAAATTCACTTTTTGCCACGGTAGCACATTCCGCTTTTTCTTTTTGGATATAGAGCTCTTCCATTTTTAACTGAATATCTTTGGTGGCTATTTCAACTTTTTCATTTAAGGTTTGGTTTTGGTGGGTAAGCTGGTAATTGGACACCTTAAGAAAGCTGGTTAACCGGTAAACTCTCAATAACAAATAAGCGATAAAAGCAATAACAACCATTAAAGCAGCCAAAGCGTAAAACTTTAGAATACTGCCGTTTTTATCAATCGTATCTTTTATTACTTTATAATCACTACCCAGCATCCCCCCAATACATTAGCAAGCTCTTTTTGCTTTATTGTTGCAGCCATATAGATATCAAGCTGTTTTTTTAAGGCGCGGGCATCACCATCGTTAGACAATGCATCCAAGCGTCGATAGTTTTCAAAAAATAGCGCTGAGCTCTTTTCATCTGGCCGCATTGACAGGTCAATAAAACTGGAAGCCAGATCGATGACCCGTTTGTTACTATCAACATCCTGGTTGACCAAACGATTAATCTTTCTACCTATATAAATTGATGAGCTTTTAACAATGGAGTCCTGGTATTTAAATTGCTCAACCAGCTCTACTATATTGTCGGATTTTTGCTCTAGCATCAGACCATAATCGATACCATCCGCCTTAAGATCGATATCTTCCAAATCAGCCGCCACTCTATCTGTCAACGCTGCTACTTTACCCACCCAGCGATTGATAGCATCGTAGTTTTGGCTGCGGCCGTACTGACTATCAAACACGGACTGCTTTAGATAACCCTTGGCCCTGACCAGATAATCAAGATTATTAACCGCTGCGCTATGTTTTGATTGATCACTGGCATAAATAAAGACCACACTAAAGCAGAATATCAGCACTATCACGGATATAAGCATTGACCTTAACTGTATACTGCCGCTTTTAGCCATATACTCACTTCTTAATTGATATTGCCCTGTTGAGCAATAATGGTTTGCACATCATTAGGTAGGGGCGCACTGAGCGATACAAAAAACGCCATAATATCCCTCTTCTCCTGATCGCTAACGGTGACGCCCAACTGATGCCTGGCCATTAACTCTATGGCCTTATCCAAACGCCGAACACTGCCATCATGAAAGTAAGGTCCGGTATACACGACATGACGTAATGAGGGCACTTTAAATTTAAATCGGTCTTCTTCTTTTCCACTGATATTAAAAACGCCCAGGTTACTGCTATCGATAATAGTATCTGTTGAAAAATAGTCATCGATCAAACCAATCTTCTGGTACATATTGCCGCCAACATTGACCCCCTGATGGCAGGCAACGCAGCCCAAATTTTTGAAGGTGCTATAACCTTGTTTGGCACTCTCACTGATCGCCAGCTCTTCGCCTGCCAGATAGCGATCAAATGGACTATTAGGGGTTACCAGTACCCGCTCAAAACTGGCAATGGCTGCGGTGATATTGGCAGGGCTTATACCGTCATCAAATAGCCGCTTAAAGGCCTTATTGTAATAGCTATCAGCTTGTAGTCGGGGAATAATAGTTGGCCAATCCCCCCCATTTCAATCGGGTTAGTCACCGGCCCCACGGCCTGCTCTTCCAGTGATCCAGCCCTGCCATCCCAAAACTGCCGGAAGTTATAAGTTGAATTAAAAACGGTTGGCGAGTTTAACTGGCCGACATGACCGCTAATGCCTACGGAAGCAGGCTTATGGTCAACACCGTAGCCATTTAATGTATGACAGCTGGCGCAGCTAATCGTATTGTCGCCACTAAGGCGCACGTCCTGAAACAGCCGCGCCCCCAGCTCTACCATTGCTCTGTTTTGAATATCCACAGCGGGAATGGGATAGATCGGCTGATTATTGTTTTCAATATCTGTTTGTAATATCGAATAACTATCATTGTTTGCATGGCAAGCTAACAACAGAGCCACATTAATCAGCAACGTTATTTTTTTTAGCATAGTAGCCCTTGTTTATTCCATGGCAGAGTTTGTCCCTGCTATGGCTGCTCTCACCAAATAGTATTTTCACTTAGCCCCATCGACAGCTTGTCTTTAGTTAGACAAGCTAATGCCTTTCTCCTGATACAATTTGGCCTGGCTTAATACCGCTTTTAATGACTCAATCTTTAACGGTTTTGACATATGCGAATCCATACCTGCAGCCTCACATAAATCCTTCTGGTCGGCCAGAACATGCGCACTAAGCGCAACAATACAATTGGGACTACGCCCCTCTTGCTGCTCCCAACTACGTATCGCTTTTGTTGCGCAATAGCCATCCATTATCGGCATTTCACAATCCATCAATATCAGGTCATAGCTATTATTTTGCTGACAAATAACATCTACGGCCTCCCGGCCATTGCTGGCTACAATATAGCTGATCTTTAGCAGCTTCAGCATGCCGCCAATGACCTTTTTATTAACGGCATTATCCTCAACCACCAGCACCTTAAGCATTGACAGGTCGACACCGTCCTCAAGAAGAGCCTCATCAACACGGGTTTCCTCGGCTGGCAGCTGGAACGCCAAGTCAAAAATCACCGAACTACCCCTACCCTCCTTACTTTCAACCCATATCGTGCCCCCCACTAATTCGACCAACTGCTTGGCAATAGCAAGGCCTAATCCGGTACCGCCATATTCGCGTGTTGTTGATCTGTCTGCCTGCTCAAACTTTTCAAAGATTTTAGCTCTGGCCGCCTCGGGTATACCAACACCGGTATCCTTCACCTTAAACCGTAATTTAGCCAAGCCCTGATTTTGTGCCATCAAGTCAATCGATAAACTGATGGAACCTCTTGAGGTAAATTTAAAAGCATTGTTTAACAGATTGCCGACCACCTGCTGTAGCCTGCCATCGTCACCGTACAAACATTCCGGCACTGCTTGTGCAATTGTTATAGTAAAGTCCACCTTATCCGTAGCGCGTATTTGGTAAGGCATGACCAAAGCCTTGGCCCATTGACGGACATTGAATACTCGCTTATCCAGAATGACTTTACCTTCTTCCAGCTTGGAATAATCCAGAATATCGTTGATAACGGTTAATAATATTCTGCCCGATAGTTGTAAAGTGGATAAATAATCACGCTGCTCATCGGATAAATTGGCGGCCTCTAACAACTCGGCCATACCCAGCACACCATTCATCGGCGTGCGAATTTCATGGCTCATATTGGCCAGGAACTGAGCCTTACGGGATACCGCCTCTTCTGCAACCAGCTTGGCCTCCCGCAACTCCTCTAATAGCTTCTGGTGTAAAGTGATATCGCGTATCGTGGCCAGAAAGGTCATCTCATTACCGGACAGAATGGAAGACAAACGAATTTCTACCGGAATCAGGGTGCCGTCTTTATGTTTTGCCTGTAAGTTTGGGCTTGAAAGCCCCATCGGCCTGACGGAGGGGTCAGTATGATATAGCTCGCGTTTATGCGGGTGAGCATTGCGCATATCATCGGGTACCAGATCGTCCACCGACATCATTGAAAATTCTTTTTTGCTATAACCAAATAATTTTTCCGCTTGCGGATTGGACAGTAAAATATTACCCGCCCGACTGGATTGCAACATCGCATCAGGACAGGCCTGTATAATGGCCGCTGCATCCACTAGTGACTTGGTCAGGTTCTCGATAACATCATCTCTATCGTCTAGCTGTAACATGGTGACTAAATCCTTTTAGGAGCATCCTGGGGAGCGCGCAGTAGCGGGGTTAAGAACATTAAACACGGTATTTCTTTACGGCTATGTATTGAGCTATTGTCCATAGTTTACGCCTTTACATTTCCAGTATTGCAAGCCTGCTTTCTTTTAACTCTAGTTTGAAATATCGACCACCTGTATAAGTGTTTATACTTATTTGACCTATGACTGACTATTTATTTCATCATAAGGATCAGCTTGCCAAGCAGACCAAGATGCATGCCTTCTTCCAACGTAAATACGATTACACGATAAGGTATCAATGTTTGATCGATAGTGACTGATATCACCGCCGCCCATTAAGCAAAACACTTTTCAGCATTAAATTTTAGCGTAGCAGATATTTTCAAATAGTAACGAATTACTCTTTCTGAAAACCTCCGATAATCAGCCGCTACACTTAACGGCCTATCAGGGTTGTTGATCCCCTCACTTATCAATCTTTTCCAAGCTGTCCCCAATACAGCAACCGCTTTACGCTGTTTCAGTTTTTGAGACCGGAGTCACCCTCCCGTTTTATGCTCAAAAAAACGTGGAGAGTCTAGCCGTCAAAAAGCCCTCTAAACATTGATGGCAATAACCCCTTTTGCTGTCCTTGACTGAGCCTCTGTCAAGGACAGCAGAATAGATTATTCTCCACTGAGACATTAATTTTTATCCTGCTAGAGTTTTTTATACTGGATGAAAACCGTGATTAACTCATCAGTATTATATTGATGCCTGAGGATAAGGACGCTAACGCAATTAAAACAAGATTTTTTATAAGACTATAAAAGGTTGAACCGGCTCTGTTTCCCCTAGACTAAAAGCTTAATCCATTGTTACAGGCCTCCCCTATGGACAATAAAGTCATGCTGATCACCGGCGCGACCAGTGGTATCGGGAAAGCTACCGCGATTAAAGCCGCCCAACAGGGCATTCAATTAATACTGACTGGCCGCAGAGTGTCATTACTCAATGAGCTGGTTAGTGAAATAGGAAAAGAGAACGCCATAGCAATAGCCGCTGATGCTACGCAACTGGCAGAGTTGTCTGTTGTTATCGCACAAGGTGTTCAGCATTGGGGCAAACTGGATATTGCCTTTGCCAATGCAGGCACGGGTATTTCAACACCCGGTACTGAAATGGGAGACCCGGAAGAATGGCAGCAGATGCTGGCAATTAATATTAATGCGCTGCTATGGACCGCAAAACTATCGCTGCCCCATCTGCGACAACAACAAGGACATTTTCTATTAACCAGCTCCGTGGCCGGCAGAACGATTACCAAAGGCTCAGTTTACGGCGCCTCTAAATGGTTTGCCTATGGCTTTGCTATGAACCTGGCTGAAGAGATGGAGGAATGGGGAGGACGTTGCACCACGATTTGCCCCGGTATGGTCAACACGCCTTTTTTTGAACAAGCTATCGATCAAATGCTGGCCCCTGAAGATGTCGCCGATGCTGCACTCTATGCTATTCACGCAAGCCCGCGCAACACGGTTCGGGAGGTGTTTTTAACACCCACCCGCTAAAAGCCTGTTCAGTAAAAACAGTCGATTTAGCAAGGTTCTGGGCATTGTTGCAATCCTTGTTCCGACAGGTTAGTGTGTTGCGGACACTATAATAAGTAAACCAAATAAGTAAACCAACTACTGCCTGCTCTATATACCAGTAGCTTATCTGTAAGACATACTATCGACTATGGCTAAAAATGATTTTTGGCGTCTCGTAGACACTGATTCCAGCACTGCTGATATCCCCCTCCAACCCGGGAAAGCACTCACTGTGGGTCGCGATCCTGATTGCGATATTGTGTTGAACTCTGATTGTATTTCCAGAAAGCACGCCACCCTTGAGCTGATTACCGGTGGTGTACATGTGATCGATTTAGGCTCCAGCAATGGCAGCTTCGTTAATGATATACCCGTGGGCAGTGGCAGCCTGGCCAAAGCCGATGATGACATTGGTTTTGATACACTACGCTACCAATTAAAGGCACCCACACCCAGCGTTGCTGCAACCAGAGTCACTCCCATCCAGCAAGGTGAAACAACCGTATTAGCCACCGCTGCCGCTTTTCTCGAAGGACGCTCACACGCCATTGCCAATGAAATTTTTCCACTGGCAGGCCAGTCTTTTTCTATTGGCCGGGATGAAAACTGTGACCTGCCGGTTCAACATAGCTCGGTCTCCTTCCAGCATGCTCTGCTCAGTTGTCACAATGGGCTGTGGACCATTAGCGATCAACAATCCAGCAACGGCACACTGGTCAATGGCA
The DNA here is from genome assembly GCF_002117105.1 of Oceanicoccus sagamiensis. Lineage (GTDB taxonomy): Bacteria > Pseudomonadota > Gammaproteobacteria > Pseudomonadales > Dasaniaceae > Oceanicoccus > Oceanicoccus sagamiensis. The sequence goes on from NZ_CP019343.1 coordinate 630,971, forward strand.
AGCCCGCCATGGATACGCCCCTAAAGCACGGCAATAAAATCTCTTGTGGCAATGTGATTCTCGAATATAAAGTCATTGGTGCCACCGCTGAAATGCAAAGCGTGCAAACTATCGCTCCCCCGCAGCAGCCAAACCCAAGCGCAGCAACCCCTTGCTAGTATTGCTTTTATTAGGGCTTGTTGCCGTATTAGGGATAAAAGAATACCAATGGCTTAGCTACCGGGCCGGCGATATTGTTGATGGTTTCAGACAGGCTAAAGCCCCCGAACTCAAAGAGCTCTCCGCCACGCCAAATTGGGACGCAGTAGCGTTTTTGCCCGAGCGCGGGCTTATTAACCCGCTGCTAGTCGATGTTAGCCAGGATGGTCTGGCGGATATTCTGGTACTGGACCGCCAGGGTAAACTGACTGCCATCAATGGCGATACTGGCGCACCGCTCTATATTGTCAATTTACCCTCAGCAAGCAGTAAGGCATTTGCAGCAACACCCTGGCTCGAAGATCAGGCCCTCGTCGCTATCAACCACAGCACTGTCAGTCTCTATAATCATCTGGGGGAAAAGCGCTGGGATGCACGAACAATATTGCCAGAGCTGGTATTTGCTCCACTGCTCAACGATGTTAACGCGGATGGTTTTCCTGATGTGATAGCCAGCTCGCAGGAGCAAGGTCTGGTCGCTCTGGACGGCCAATATGGCGGTAGAAAACTATGGTCCGTCAACTTTAAAGAACCGCAGGGCTTTGGTGCAAAAGTTTTGCAATTACAGCCTTCGGTAAACGCCAGCTCCAGCTTTTTAATGGCGGGAGAACAAGGCGAATTGAAAGCCATCGATATTGTTAGCGGTCGCCCTGTTGATCGCTGGACCACCAACCTTGGCCCTATACTGATAGCCGCACCCACTTTATCTCGCGGCGATCAATCCATCGTGGCCGTTTATACTCAGGAGCAAAAGCTTATTGGGCTGGATGCCGTTACCGGTAACCTCTTGTGGCAAGTGGCGGTCAACGATTTAGTCACCGCCACCCCGTTAAGCCTGAGGCTTAATACCGACCCGCAGCAGGATATCCTTATCCTAACGCAATCCGGCGATATGCTGGCCTATGATGGCCTGCGCGGAGAATTGCTCTGGCGCCAATCCACCGGACTGCCACTGCAATCTCCCCCCGCATTAATAGACCTTAATGATGACAGTATTCGCGATATCGTGATCGCACAGTCTTCTGGTTCTGTGGCCGCCTTTGATGGCCTCTCTGGTCAACAACTGGCGGAGCTGGTAGTCAGCGAAAATGAGCCACTGGTTTTTACTCCTTTGCTCGCCGAAAATACTGCGGATGGCAAAGTCGATGTAATAGTACTTAGTCAGGCAGGTAAACTGCACTCGATGTCAACACCGGTAGCCGTGCCCCGCGGAACAACATTATGGACCCACGATACCGGAAGCAACTTCCATGGCGAATAGGCCCATAGCCAAGCTACTGCTGCTGACGCTATGGCTGTTGTTTTTTTATTCTACTGCCTTAGCCAACAACCCCATGCCACGTTATGTGGCGGTACTACCCGTCACCGGCGAAGGCTCCGCAGAAAAACGGGAAGATGTAAGAACCGCCCTGCACAATGCACTGGGAGCTACCAATTACCGGCTGCGTAAAATGGGCGAAATTGACCAAGTGCTGGGCAATGACAAAACCATCGATCTTGATATTGAAAACCTGATAGCACTCTGCGCCCGCCTGCAGGTCGACGGCCTATTAATTGCAGAGCAAACCAATTTAGAACGGCTTTATGCCGCCGCCTATGCGCACTATGAAGTGAGCGTTAGGGTTCGGCTGTTTGATGCCAAGAGCCAACAGTTTGTCTGGACCTTTGAACGTGAAGAGGCGGAACGTGAAGGTGGTATCAGCGTTGATATACTGGGGTTTCTGGCAACGGCCTATGAATCATCGACGGTGCTACGGGATGTGGTCAGGCTGCAATTGATTGATACACTGGCGCGAGAATTTGCCAAAGAGATTCCCAAACCCCAATCCATTGCAATGAATGTTAACCCGGTCAATGTGTCGGTGGCGGCCAGCAATTACCAGCAAGGCCCATTTACCACCGGCGAGTCTATTAAGGTATGGGTCAAAACCGAGCCCAATATTAAGCTGCACTTTCGCCTGCAGGGTATCGGTAAAAAAATCACTTTAACAGAGCAGCAAGCCGGTAACTATGTGGGCAACTATGTGGTCAGTCGGGGTGACGATATAGATTCAACAGTGATGGTATTAAGCTTACAACGCAAGGATGAACGGCCCACCATTTGGCAGGTGCCAGGCAAAATAGCCATTGATACCACCGCGCCGGAAGCCGTCGATAATTTATCGGCGTTTTTTTCTTCCGAGTCCGTCACGCTAAACTGGCAGGGTGATGAAGCAGTAGATTTTACCATTGAGCGCGCTGATACCCGCAACCAGAATTATCAAACTCTCAATACTACGGCAATACTCAGCTATACCGATACCGACTTTATCCCAGGCCAGTCCTATCTATACCGTATCACGCCCGTTGACAAAGCTGGCAATACTGGCAAAGGCAGTGTGGTCAGGGTCACTACCGAGCGCTTGGGTCCCACCCTTGTCGATAAAGATATTGTCGATAATATTCGTTTTTCTGAACGGGGCAGCCCTTATATTATTCAAGGAAAAATTACTATTTCAGGCAGACTGGTGGTCGATGCCGGTGCGGTTATTGACTTTAAACCCAACTCATCTTTTTCGGTCACCGGAAAAATGACCATCAATGGCAAGTCTTCACAGCCGGTATTACTGAATGGTAAAAACTGGTCACTGGATAGTTTAGGGTCAAAAAATACACTCAAAATGGATCATGCGATTATTCGCGGTGGCCGCTTATCAGTCAGTGATGGCACCTTGAGTATTGCTAATAGCAATCTTCGAGAAGTAAACCTATCTATTGCCGAAACCAGCAAAGCCAGCAGGATTAAAGACAGCACCTTTGTCGATAGCGGCATCACCCTAAGGGATACCGTTTTCCCTATTAGTGACTGCCTATTTGATAATAGTACTGTAACGGCCAATAAAGCGGTGGTGCTAAACCAGCCGACATTTGGCGCGGCCGATTATCTTAAAGCCCGGCAATGGGTTGGCGGGGCTATCGCTATTGCCTGGCCCGCTCAATCAACTGGCGATCACCTGTTGGCGAACTGGCTACAGAGCCAATGGCAGACTATCGGTATTGCTATCCAAGAAAAAAACTGGCCGAAAGCCTTGGAAGTGTTGCAAGCCACACTTTCCAATAGCACTGAAAGTGCCGCCACTGATGCCTTTGAAACGGTCTATCTTATCCAGAACCCGGAGGCCCAAGCGGTAGCTCTCGACGATGCAACATTACTCTCCACCTTTATAGAGCAAAAAGCCAAGGGTCAGGTACTGGATCTGATCTGGCTACCAGACACCGTTTTAACCAGAGCCGCAGATTTTAATAATGCCTATATCGAAACCTATTATCCCAAAGCCGCATCGGAAAAAATACTCCCTATCGATCAGCTATCACTCAAGGGGTTTATTGAAAGTGAACTGGCTCCCGACTATGCACCGGGCCGTCTATTTTTGGTGAACAAACAGGGCTTTGAAGCCACATTGGCCGCAAGAGGTTATCTGCGCGCCGCTGATCCTTTTATCAGTGGTCAATTTATCCACCCCCGCAATGACACCCTATGCACAGTTTATGACCCATGGATATTGGGCGAAGGGGGTAACAGCAATGCTGTCAGCTGCTTTGCTGTTACCATCGAGACACGCAACAAAAGCTATACCACGCTGTTGGGTTACAATGATAATGGCCAAGCCAAAAAACTATTTCCTTGCGGACCGACCAAACCACAACAGCGCTGGCATATGCCAGTTAATCAGTTTGGGCAAAAAAGCGTCTTTAATGCAGAAGATACTCGTTTCCAACATTATTTTGTGGTGATTTCAGCAAGCGAGCAATACCCTGAGTCTCTGGCTGCACTTGATAGTCTGTCCTGCGAAGAGGTATCGCAGGTCCAGCAACTACAAGAAAAACTGGTCAGGGAAGATAGATTATCCGGTGGTCGCACCCGAGCCATCAAACTCTAATCACTACTCTGGCACCTGCGCGCTATTGGGTTGCAGATATAACATCACATGCTTGGCTAAAAACTTACCGACACGGACATCCTGATTAGGCGGCTGCCACATTGACCAGGTACCGGTATATTGGTTTTGCACTGGCTTACTTATATTCGGCGCACCTTTTGCCGAGTCATAACCCACATGACCAAATTCGGAAACATCATAGGCCAGTGAAGGGTCGAGATCATCCCTGCGTTTTTTTAATGGCGTTTGTCGCTCTGGTGGATAAGGCTGCGCCGTACCGCAGCCCCCCATGGTAAAGCAGCAAGGCTCTTCCTGATCAGGGTTGCCGATAGCATGGCACATAGTATCCACCCATACCCCCCAGTATTCAGCAAAAGGATGCCCTACCTTTGGGTAGCGCTTGTAGTCTAACTCATCAATATAGAGCCAATTTTTATAACCAATCTCCTTAGCAATTTGATTGGGAAGCTCCACCATATTTAATACCGAATCGCTAATAATTTGCGGAAAGATAGTGACAATATGTTTGGCGCCCTGATCTTTTAATAATGCCAAAGCATCCCAATAGCGGTACTGCCATTCGCCATCTGGATAAACACGTTCAGTCTCATACAGATAAGGACGACCCAATGCTTCACCGCGCATTTCTCGGGTCCGTTCTTTTTTCTTTTTACCCTTGATATTGTTGTTAACCGTTTTTTGGCCCATCCAGCTACCAATAATATTGTCGGCTTTCATCTTCGGGTAGCGTTTTAATAATTCTGCTTTGATATTGTCGTTAAGGACTAAGGTGTCATCAATTTTGGGGTCATAATATTCATTAAAATCTGAAATAGTATGGTTAAGCAGCATAACCGCGGTATCTTCCGGGGCAACAGCGGGATTAAAGCGCGACACAATTCCATCTACCATCATGGCGGCAAACTCAGGGTCAGACGATACCGGGTTGGGCCTACCCTGCAACGGCACTTTAGGATCATGCTCCGGGTGGCCTAAGGATTTAGTCCAGCCTTCAGGCAAGGTTGGGTAAGACTCACGCATTAAACCTGTAGGGTCATTTAACCAAACCATTTCTAACTGTTTATTATTATCACGGTTATGTTGATCAACAATCTGCTGGGTTAAAGCAACCATGTCATAGGTTTTAGAAAAACGTACACCCGAGGTGGTCATATCAATTAATAATAACTGGTCCAGATCAGCCGCCAACATCCGATCAATCGTGCCATCAATATTAAAACGCTGCGGGTCACAATCTTTCCATGGACCATCGTCATTTTCACTACCACAGTAAGTCATTGGGTCTCCGCCTTTGACCTGAGGTTGATAAATTAATCTTGGCTGCGGCAAATGGGCAGGGTCTTCCGCAATCCAGCCCATCCAGTCGACGACAAACTCAACACCCAGCGATTGCTGCTGTGCTTTTAACGCTGAGGTCATATCAGCCAACTGCTTAGAGCGACTGGCATCAAACGGATCAAGACCACCGATACGTTCATACTCAAAGCTGTATTTCCCCAACTCTTTAGGGGCATTGCCAAACTGCAAAACCTGCGGCCAGACCTCTTGATTCCAGATAATGCGTTTATAAATAAGGCTATTGGGGTTATAGAAAAATATTTTTATTACCGATTCCCACTGGCTTTGAATGGTAAAGCCCTTGACGCCGCCATGTACCATATAAACAACACCAACACGCTGCTTCTCTTGCGCCTGTACCAGAGTTGCCAGCAGCAGCACCATTATTAGAAAGCTTATTTTTTTCATCATATTTCTTTCGCTGTTAAATTAGTAATGCATAATCACTGTTTTGGTTTCGAGGTAGGCATCCAGAGATTCAGAACCCATTTCCCTGCCCCAGCCCGACTGTTTATAACCACCAAGGCCGCCATGAATATCTGACATAGTATGGGCGTTAATACCCACAATACCCGAACGGACACCGGAGGAAATACGCATCGCAGTACCGATATTTTCAGTCCAGACACTGCCGTTTAGCCCATAAACCGTATCATTGGCATAGTCGATAACTTCAGCAATATCATCCGTTGCCAATTTAGTTACGGTTAATACCGGCCCAAAAATTTCTTCGCGGACAATTTTCATCTCTCGATTACAGCCAGCAAATAACGTAGGGGGCATAAAATGGCCGGGGCGATCCAGGGCCGCACCACCGCTTATTAATTCAGCGCCCTCCGCCTTGCCGGCATCGACATAGCTTTGCACTCGGGATAACTGACGTGCAGAAACCAATGGTCCCAATGTGGTTTCAGGGTTAAGCCCCGGGCCAATCATTAAGCTTTCGGCCCCGGCTTTTACACCTTCAATAAACTGATCGTAAATACTATGGTGTACCAGCATACGGGAGGGACAAACACAGTTTTGGCCCTGTAAAAAATAGCCCTGCATCACTGCCATGGGGATGGCCTTAGTTAAATCCGCATCGGGCATAACTATAAACGGGGATTTACCGCCTAATTCCAGGGTAACTTTTTTTAGATTGCCTTTACAGGCATCAACAATTTTTCTGCCTACCTCGGTCGAACCGGTAAAAGAAATTTTATCCACCAGCGGATGTTCCGCCAGGGCTGCGCCAGCCACATGACCATAGCCGGGCACAATATTAATCACCCCATCCGGGAAACCGGCCTCTTTAGTTAACCTCGCCAAAAGTAAAGCACTTAACGGGGTATGCTCATCAGGTTTTAATACGACGGTACAACCCGCAGCGAGGGCTGGGCCCAGTTTCATAATGGTCATACCCAGCGGAAAGTTCCACGGCACTATTTGCGCAGCAACACCCACCGGCTCTTTGCGCGTCATTAAAAAACTTTCGGTAGCAGCGCCGGGAAAAGGCAAGGGATCTTGCGCCAGCGTTTCTCCTGAAATTTTTGTTGCCCAACCCGCGTAATAACGCAGCCAATCTCTTGCCACAATCGGAGCCATTGCAGCGGCGGTAGCCATAGGCATACCGGTGCATAACACTTCTGTTTCAGCAAAGGTTTGGCCCTGTGCTGCCACTAAATCGGCCAGCTTTAATAGCAGTTCAGCTCTGGCTGTTGCTCCCATCGTTCGCCAAGGGCCATGGTCAAAAGCCTGTCTTGCCGCATTAACAGCGGCATCAATATCCTCAGCACTAGCAGCAGATACGGTGGCAATCGTTTCACCACTGGCCGGGTTGATCACGTTAAGCATTTCATTCGAACTGGCATCGACCCACATATTATTAATAAAGAGCTGGTGCTCGCCGCTAATAAACTGTTCGGTCGCTGCAGCCATACTGGGGGCATCTAGTACTTCAGGCATAAAATCACTCTTCTGGTTAACTAAAGAATTCGTCTTGCGGGTTTAATGCTACATCCGCTATCGGTGAATAACGGCTGTTATCGTAGGCAGGAAGATCAGGCGGGGCCTGGTCTAATGCATTAAGTACTTCGAGAGCTTCATCAAGTCCGCGCTGATAGGCATAGGGAGGGCCATCACACCAGGCTAAACGGTAAGCGGTATTGGCAGCTTCTATAGCTGCCTCTCTATTACCCTCACCTAATTCAATACGGGCGAGAGTATTATAAGAATCACTATTATAAAGCGGAAATGGCCCCCGCTCTGCAAGGCTCCAGGTTTGGCGCAAATAAATACGGGCACTTTCTGTATCGCCACGCTTGCGTTCCAACTCTGCCCACACTCGTAAGGCGGGTAATATTTCTTCAACAAAATCGATATCTTTGCAGCGCTGCATCACAAAATTTAATTTGCTCTCGGCCAACTCATAATTACCCG